>JADJIQ010000005.1:1250000-1437541 GCA_016707005.1 Ignavibacteria bacterium | reverse complement strand
ACAGCAATGTAGGCGGCGAGATCTCGCTATCCCCACGTGACAAGCAATCCGCCCTATTCGGCGTGATCGCCACGTCATAGACCACATCATCCACACCAAGTGCAGAGGCAAGGGCGTTCCTGGCGGTGCGTCTGTTGACAGCACCCAGATACCATCATGATCTTCGCTACATCCTCAAGTTCTGCTTGGGAGCAGACTATCCTTCCGACGTAACCCCGCGAAGAGGTCGAGATTCAATGATGAAGTCGGCCGTAGGAACCTTTGCCCCCACCAGTGCAACCGGCACCGTTTGTCCGGCAGCAACATTTGGGGCGCCGCAGACGATCGTCCGCGCCGTGCCATCACCCACATCCACCGTACAGACCGACAGTTTATCCGCCTTTGGGTGTTTCTCTTTTGTGAGCACGTGGCCTACGACAAAACCACACACGGAGCGTGGCTGCCATGGCTCCCGAATGTCTTCCACTTCCAGACCCGTGTCAGTCAGGACAGACGAAACCCTTTCCGCTCACGTTGCAGGGTCCAGCGTAACGAATTCTTCAAGCCAACGTTGCGATATCTTCTATCTAACCAAGATTCTCCTAAGACAAGGCGAGCAAAGATATATCTGTCAAGGGGCTAGGCGTGTCCGTAGTTATGCACAATGAATAGCGAATAGCGAATAGCGAATAGCGAATAGCGAATAGCGAATAGCGAATAGCGAATAGCGAATGTCATAACTGTCATAACGTCATAACTGTCATAACCTCTTGCTACCACATCGGGATTGCGTACGTAAGTCCAAATGCCGTGCTTTCCCAGGCAGGGATGATCACAACGGAGACCGATCCGAGGTGGGTATCCACCACGATTCTTGGTGAGAGAACGGGGGTAAGGACTGGCCCGGATTGAGCTTGAGCAGCCAGGAGGCCGCCAAAGAGTCCGATCTTGAGGAATTTTGAGGCAAAAGAACTTGGGTGCAATCTGTGAAGAGAATGCCCCCCACCGGCATAGACTTCCCGCCAAGTCCGACATGGAATATTGGTAGCCCCGCCTCAACAACAAACCACGGGTTTCGGTCCGACGAGAGGCGGTATTGGTGAACAGAAGGTTCAAGCACCATTGTAGGTGTCCGGCTCGAACGGATGAATGGAGCCGATACTTGCTCCAACGAACCACTGCTTGCGATGTCCGCCGGGGCGCAGGGGATCGATCATGGCTGAGTCAAAGGGGCTAAATCCAACGCCCAATCGGCACCACGTTTGAGGTCCGGCAAACAGCTCTCCAGTTTCTTTACAGGGGGCTCATTTTCCACCATGGGCCGTGTGGACTCTATATGATCGTACCCTCGCGCCGAGGTGCAGACTCCATTGGTCAGTAAGCTTGTAGGAGAGACTGCCTAGCGCCATACGTCCAGGTTGGATTAGCATAGGAGACCACAACAGTATCAAACTCATAATCGAGCTCGCTGCGTCGGTGATTGATGTTTGCACCACCGATCGTTCCCAGGATAGAAAGGCGCGTACGGTCAACGCGGTAAATGTCCAGCCTAGGTATCCCCGTTAATGTTGTCAACGTTGACGCCCCATCCACCTCTTCAAACACCCATCCCACTTGTGCCCGTAGTTTGACTCCACACGCGTGGGTATGGCAAGAAGTGATGCAATACGGAACCCAACAGTTGGACCATTCAAAGCTCCAATACACTTCACTTCCCAGTTGTGCTTGAGGGACTCGTTTGTGGTCTTGCTCCGCCCCCTATCACAAGTGTTGGTTGTGCATAGATGGCAGTTGAACTAACAAGCAGTAGTATTGAGCAGAGGGGCTTTGCATGCTTCATGGTGATTTCCGACGCAATCTCGTCACAATGCTTGTATTGGCATGTGCAGTTTCTGCATGTGGTCCACTCGCAACCGGGCCCCTCGAAACCGGAGGTTATGCCGACCGCGCGGAACTCCAAACCTATGCCGAGACCATTCGGGGCTATCCCGTGACGGGCGATGAACCCATTTGATGCGCTTATCGTTGTATCGAATCAGCAACGATCGAGTGACGGAGCTCCATTCAGTTGGGTTTCCGTTGGAGTTGTTGATGACAAAGGATTTGTACAGCCCGTTCCATCACGCATCAGGAACATGAACCTGGCAGCCATACCTCGGGGTGGGAAGGCACCGTGAATTTTGTTGGGTTGATCAATATCATCACACCGATGAATTCACTCCTCGTGTGGTGGGGTGCAGACACCGTGGAACTGCCATGGAGTCAGATCCTGGAGTCGGATATTGGAAACATTGAACCCATCGTCATCCAATCGCCCGACACAAGCCGTCCACTCAGTCTCGCTATGTCGGGTAGGAAGGTAGACAGCGTAGAGCTGTTTTCTATAGACATCCTCAATGACCGCGACATATCCCCCATCCGCTATGCTTCACTCCACCCCGATACCGACCTTCATCTTCTCCAACGAGAATTTTCCCGACGTACTCCCACTAAGAACCCATATCGTGCTAGCACGATCCTACTATCGGGTGATCGTTGCGTCGAACGGCAAACGTATAGGCGTGCTTCAGGATATCGATCATACGTTTACGATCGAGTGGTAAACGCCGATAATTCGAATTTTCTTCGTATACTTGTAATCCTCATCGCGGGGTGGAGCAATTGGTAGCTCGTCGGGCTCATAACCCGAAGGTTGTAGGTTCAAGTCCTGCCCCCGCTACACAGTCCTCGTAAGCACTTTACTTATATAATGCTTACGAGGATTTTTGTTTTATACAGCTGTGACCAAAAGCTAAAAAGTCAAGTATTGCCTGTTAAGACTTGTAAATCACAAGTCAAGCCTCCCAGGATGATCGGGACTCCCAGGACCCTATAGCTAATCCCCTGATCCCTACCACCGTTTGTTGGTCCACTTGTAATGTTAATCACTAAGCGGTGAACCTAGAAGTGGTTCATCGAAGAGGTTCGGATCCCTGTGGGCGATTCCCGAAGCCACCAAACGATCATTTCAGCTTGTGGTGTTCAGGGGGAGCAGGTCAGATGACCTGCTCCCTAAGAGTTATACCGATAGATCTTTTGGTACTGTGGTCGAAGGATACGCGATGTGGGCCGAAAACACCAAACGTCCGCAGGTCAGGCTCAGGTATCATCCACTGCAATCGAATCAATTCAACCAACCATTTTTTTAGGTTCGCAGCTTAATGACTAACATCACAAGTGGACCAACAAGCGGAACACGCGATGAGCTCTGGCAAGAATTCAGGTGGGCATTCCAAGAGGGCTGACAGAAGTCATGGTTGATCTCGTCCTTTCTCCACCATTTCGTACAAGTGTTATCTATGAAGGTGCATCATGTCACGATCGATCTCAGCCCATAAGCTACGCAGACGAATTCAGGACCTACAGCCTGGAAGGTCTAACAACAGGGCTGACATTTGGTACTCCACTCAAAAGGAAAACTGGCTTGGTTGGCTAAAGCACTACCACTCCCCCGGTGGGTATGACCGCAAGGTCACGAGCGGACGTGACGCATGATACGCCTACAATCACAACATGAACCCCGAGATGCTGCTCTACCTCGTTCGCCAATCAGGGGTCAGCAAGCGTCTTCTCGCACAGGCAGTGCGCGAGGCACGTGGCCTCACACTATTGCCAAAACAGGTGGCAGCTATCCGACTTATCGTTCCGTGGGATCTGGTGGCTGAGAAGCTATGGCCAGCAAAGAAGAGTTCTTGAGCGATCTTTCAACTAATAATCTTTACTACATTCAACCGCCCCAAGGGAAGACTCGATGAGACCGCTGAACGTGTTCGGTTTCGGGCGGAAGATCCTGCTGACATCATAGCCGTTCAAGGATGCAGAAGATTAGATCGTAACGACTCCGTGAGTGCATGGAACAGTCTCAGCGGCATTAAGGGCGTAGGCATTGCGTTTCGCGCCGACTGATCAGTAAGCAACGGACCGACATCATCATCATACTCAGCACGCACATTCCGGAGTGGACCGGACAATCCATGCAGAGCGACCACTGGATTCCGCGTCGTGTTCACATTGCAAAATGGCGATCTACATTATTATCTAAAGCCAGTATTCTTCGCTATTTACGACCGCGAGCGCTCGCCGCCCTCTATGGCCACTTTGCCGCGAATCAGGTGATCAGAGTACGCTGAATTTCCAGTAGGCTATCAGATGTGCCAACGATAGCGACTCATTTTGTTTCCATTTGCAAGCGAATGCTAAGGCTTTTGGAGGCAGCCTCAGCTAACTCGATTAGCTCCCTTATTGGACGCTTCCAAACTCCATAACCCTTGGTTCCAACGTAGACATTATTCATAAGAGTAGAAATGGTGTTCACCCTTGTTTTGCCTAATCCCTCCGAGAAGTCTACCCATGTTTCACCTTCATCGGCTGATGCGTAAAATCCTTCCCGTGTGCTAGCGATGATATATGAGCCATTCACATGAATTGCATCTATATAGCCACTTGAAAGAACGTGGCGCCAAGTTTGCCCGTTATCCAACGATTTAAAGAGACCGTGATCCCACGTTCCAATAAAGAGACACTTTGCGCTTGACGCGATAGATATAACGTGGTGTTTATCAGACCCTGTAGGGACCTTTATCCAATCAACTCGGTTCCTTTGCAAGCAATACAAATCACCATCGGCGGCATACAAAGTGTTCGCATGATTGTACAAACACTCTACTCTTGAAAGAGGAGTACCAACTTGTTCGGTCCACGTTCGACCTTTGTCCACTGACAGAAAGACACCGTTCTCAGTTCCTGCAAAAAGTCGCTTATCAAGACCAGCAAGACACAGTACGCCTGGTCTCGCCTTATTTGCCTTCACTATCATTGAGGTGTCCCAAGACGCTCCGTTGTCTTCAGATGCAAGAATCTCACTACCGGAGGCTCCAAGAAGCACTTTATCAATCAGAGCAATGCTTGAAATCCCTTTTGGCAATTGAGTCAAATGCCAGGAAGTGCCGCTATCGGATGAGGAATAGACGCCACTGCCAGTTTGTCCGAATAGAATGGAATCCCTTGTAAAGAGCTGTACCACATCCGTATTCAGAAGTCCAGTAGAAGAAAGATGCCAAGTAAAGTCAATGCCCTTTGAAACATAGACTCCGTCCTCTGTTGCAGCCAGTCGCAAGGTTCGTTGTTCAAGGACACTGTTGATTCTTGACCTGATCGTAGACTCTTCAGGAATCCACGTGCTCCCCTCGTTGGTCGAGCGCAGCAAGCCTGTGCCAAGATCACAATGGAGGTCTCCGTTTAAGTGATACAACCGCCTAGCCCTCTGGCCTTCAATATCCGTTTCCAACTTTCTTTACCTGCAGAACGGCTATAGACCTCAGAAAATGTGTGTGCTACGATTAGCGAAGTATCAACCGCCTGATAAGAAAAGACGGTTTCATTGCCTAATGATACACGTTCCGCCGCATTGAGAGTCCAATACCCTCCATCATCGGACGCTTGGAACACGCCATGTTCTGTCAAAGCAAACAGAGCACTACCTAGTCTAGCGAACGATTTTACCGTGGTACCAATGTACTCATTGGATGGCAGGCCTTTACTGCTATTGACCCACGTCTGACCATCATCGAGCGACTTAAGTATTCCACCCATATCAAGAGCCGCAAGTATGAATCTGTCAGTAGCATAGAGGTCAAGTACACGATGGTCCTTAGATATCACAACTTCTGACCACGTCGATCCGAGATCAGTCGAACGCATACCAGTTGAAGTGAGCAACACTGAACCGACTGCTACAATCGCATTAACATCATATCTTTGGCCTGTAGTGTTGACTGGACTCCATAAGTCTCCGCAGTCACGACTGATAAAGACACCTCCGGCAGTCCCACCGGCTAGCACAAGACTGTCCTGCCAATATAGGGCATAGACAGGACCACCGTAGGGACCAGACGTGGCCTTCCATTGACAATGAAGAAGTGGCGCCAACGCTGAGGTTAGAGTTATGACACTGAGAATGGTCAATGTGAAGTACATCATCACCTTCGCTAGTCTGAATGTTTGCGTAGAACGTTGGTAGAACTCTGCCACGAACGCACGATCAATTGCATCTGACCCGCCCCCGCTTGTTGGTCCACTGGTAATGTTAGACATTAAGCAGCGGACCAACAAGTGGTTGGTTGAATCGATTCGGTTGCCGGTGTGCGATACCCAAGACAGGTGTGCTGACATTTAATGGTTGAAACACCTCTGTGGAGCACGTTACATCTGCGACTACTCATCAGACTGGAGACTCCACTCACGTTGACCACCTCATTCCGCATGCAAGTGCCCACCGGACAGCGTAGATTGCGATCTTCTAAGCGCAATGCTAGTATGCCGTTGCCTCTACGTTGCGGAGCGATATCAAGTGGTCTCCCTTGTGAGGATTTGGGTGGCCACGTACCGCGGAATCTCCAAACGGCCCTGTTCACACATGCTGATTCATCGTCAGTCACAATCCGTAGGTCAGCGATGCCATAACCTAATAAACGCTTTACGAAGAACGGTGTCATATGCGAGACAAAAGCCTTCATAAGTGGCCTCGTTTATTATACGCCCCAATAGATCATAGTACTGCATTCTATCTGGTGTCTGAACACCTTCAATTTCAGTATACACAGAGCTTGTACGCCTAAGCAGATATGGTGTGCTGCGGCCTGAACATTCAGTTCGTATGTCCTGAACATGCACCTGATACAAGCCGTCTTGACTAGGATATAACACCGACTTCTTCTCCAGCGGCAAAAGCGACCAGTATGTGCCGTCATACATGTACCACGCGTAGTCTGAAAATGCGACGGGTATATCAGATGCAGCATCTAGTACATATTGTGGCTGTTCTCGAAGAATGACTATCGGCGTGTCCATTACCATTCGCGATGCAGCAGCACTTGTCTGGCTTAGTTTCGCATCTGTTACATGGCAGACAATCGATATTGACGTCGGCGGTAAGAGTGATATGCTCGAATCTCGAGAAGTCGATCCGCCACGATACCATGATTCAGTAATTGTGCTCCCGTCGCTTAACAGCCATTCATATGCATAAGGTGGATGCCCTCCTTTAGGCAGAACAGCAACATTGATGACATTTCCCAAACAACTAGAAGTCTGAGCTGGCGAAACATGCGCTGCCAATATTGGCTGTCCATCATCACTAGTACGCAAGACGGCTCCGAAATCACCAACTGCTACTAGGATAGAATCACTGTGTAGTCGAATCTGCCTTAATCCACGAGTTGAGCTGGAAGACCTGTCCTCCCAGGTTTCGCCCTTGTCGAGAGATCGCATAATCATGCCCCCAGCTCCGACAAGCCAAGCTTCGTTTTTTCCTCGCCAGTACACACCAGCAACAGTTGAGGTTCTACCAATGTCGATTTTCCGCCATGAGGAGCCGCCATTTGTAGTGAGAAAGACCCCACCGTATTCCCCAACAGCTAATCCTCTAAGTTCGTCGACGAACCTGCAATCCCATACAGCTCTATCGGCTATCGCAATCGGAACGACTTTCCAGTTGGCGCCCCCATCCGTGGTACGAAGTAACGAACGTTCGGCCTTGAGTACAATCCATCCCGTTAACTGCTGATCACTGAACTCGATATCACCTAGTTGACCGGCAACTGAGTTCGGATAGCCTGGCAAGACAGATTTCCAAGATTTACACGTATCGTCTGAGTACACCACCTCGCCATCATTACATGTGACCCATACACGACCTCTTGGGGAACAGTATAGGCCAAGCTTTGGGTAGGTATTGGTTAAGGTCTTCACCACGGTCCATGTCGTCCCCCCGTCATTCGATAGGTAGCAACTACCATAAGATCCAACGGCTACAATCGTTGAAGCATTGATGTGTGCTACATCTCTTAGTTCTTCTGTCCTATTGGGGAATGCAACGATTTCCCATGTCATTCCCTGATTGTACGACTTCATGACGAGACCTTGATATCCGACCCCAATGATGGTGTCTCCATGGCTTGATGTAGCCATAATATGTCGACTCGTGCCGGCGTCGATCAGATCCCACCCGGCAAAACTGGGAATCGAAAACGCGACAAGCACAAAGCACGCAGCAACTACCAGCCTGCCATATTCTCCAGAGCAGTTTCCCTCAATGAGCCGACCAAAGACTTTTGCCATACTTGCCCCTCTTTAGAAAGAAACTCACAAAACAACATGGGTCCTCGTCTCGCCGCCCAAGCTCCCTTTCTCTACGTCTCGGTCGCTAGTATTCAACCGTCAATTGGCCTCAGCAAAGCACTCGATTGTCAACGTTACGAAAGACCAGCGAATTTTGTGTTAGGTAAGGATTGTCAGTTGGCGTTAATCCGTAGAATGTTAACGGAGATCTGCCTCATGCTTGTTAAACAGGGCGAAGCTCAATTCCCAGGGAACGTAAACGTCTTGGGTGTCCATATCTGATCCCCAACTCTCGAACGTATCAGACCTTGGCATAACTTTCGAAGCCAACTCTGCTTCGTTTCGTCATTGGCGATTTCCCTGGCTCTCTGAAAGTCAACAGATACTATCTCGATCTTCACTTCTGACTTCTCTACCTGACGAACGTATCCTGACACCAGCACTTCAGCTTCCGTAATCGCTTCCTTGCCTCGCCTTATCGACCTTGCGGCCATCACCTTTAGAAGTGTGTCTCCGTGCTTTTGATATGCAATGTTGAGCTGCTCAATTGTTGCAACATCATTCTTGTTTACGCTCTCGTAATTGTTGTCCAACTCAAGCATTCGATCTGCAATAGAGCCTAGTTGGTCGAAACTCGGAATGTCTAGGGCGTTTGAATCAAGCGGAGATAGTGAATTCGGAACGTAGCCGTCTATTAGCAACATGTACGCCTTTACACCGGGACGCAGGGTCGACTGCCACTGCGTCAGTACCACGCCCATGTAATCCAAGTAAGCATTCCGGATCTTCTCGTCGAATACTTTCTTATTTCGTCGAGCTTCATCAACGCGCTTGTGCCACGGGTCTCTACTAGCCTCAGTCTGCTGTTGATACTTGCTAAGTGCCTCTCTTACCTTCGGTGCGTGTGGTGAGTTGGGAAAGGACAGCAGGTAAACGACCAAGTCTTCAGGTCTTGTGACGTTCATATTATCAACATTGCGGCTGTGTGTAGCAATGATGCATGAACCGAAGCAAAAGCTTTCGCCCCCTGCGAAGTCATTTGATGCTACAATTGCATAATCTGTCCGTTTCCGCAACACATTCGCAAGTCCAGTGTCTTTGTCCATCTGAAAGGCAGTAAAGACATAGCTACTATTCCATTCACTTAGCCATTGCTTGGCTTGGTCTTCACTCCTTACATCAAGGCCGCTCTTAAGACTTGGCTTCAGAACGACGACGATATCGGCGAGTTTGTTTTCTCCTACTGCACAGTATGTCGAGCCTTGAGCATGCAGCCGTGAAACGGGGTTTATGGTGAGGCAAGTCAAGACAATCAAAGTCAAGCAGACGTGTAGGCCAGTTGGTAGGTAATTCATGACATTGTGAGTATGTGGACAAACCGTCAAGACTATTCATCGAAGCATGTTCTGGTCTGCCTTACGACATAGCAGCGTCATTTGCATCAAGCAATCCTGCATGCGCTTGTTTGACAAGTTATGTGTGATATGTTTCGCAGCGGATGTGATTAACGTGCGATGCTATACTCCGTTCACTCGGATGAAGCCTGTTGAGGTGCAGATCAGCCACACCTGCAACCATGTATGACAATAATCAATATTCTCTGGCCAACAATGACTACACCGATGGCCTGCGGTGCGCCACAGTGTTCCTTGCGCAGATGTGAGTGCAGACATTAAAGAGCCCCCTGCCACATGGATAAGTGAGGGGCTCTGAAGTTCTGCTACTGCTTCGCAAGCTGAGCCGACTCTTCGACCTTGTATAGCGTGGTTGAGTGGACACCCAGTACAACTGACCTAAATCATTCCTTACAAGCTGTGCTGAGTAGTAGGCGTTGAGTGTCTGCAGGTGTGCAGATCGTTAGCAATGGCTCAGTTCAGATGATTGTTCGATAGCCGTGCGTTTGCCTTGTCGACTACGAACGAGATTCTGCTACTCTGGGGATTAGCCGTAATACAGCTTGAGCCCACACAATGCCGCAAGTCTGCGCCCGTCAGAGTTGATCTAAACTTGTCAACTTCGGTGAGACTGACTACCCTCTTTTACTTGCAACACTCTGGCTTCTCCCACCTATCTCCCTTGAAATTGATCCGACGGATCTGGATGTCCACACGCCGGACCCAGTCATATTGGTAGAAGTCGTCCTTACCATCGCCATAGCCGAGTTGTTTTGCGATGACTTTGGAGTCATACGAGCGGCCCTCGGCAAGGATGACGACGCGTGCAGTACGAATACGGCGATCATACTCTGCCGGATCATGTACATCTGTCGGCGTAAGAACCAATCCCCGGCTGCGTAAAGCACGCATCAGGCTGTCCTGCTCAAGGTGCTCCCACACGGCCTGATAACCGAAGTAGGCGCGCAACTTGGAGAGGGTATCATTGCTCTCGCCAATGAGCGATGCGTTGGGTGCAACGCGAACATGATAGGCTGGTTGTATCACATTTGCATTCGTGTCGAATGACGTCGACACAAAGGCGATAGATGTGTCGGCGCAATAGTAACCAAGCTCGATCGGCCGCTTGTCTGAGAACGCCACCATGGAGATCATGAACTTTGCATCTGGATTGGCACTATCAGCCTTCCAGAACTTTGCAAGCAACTGGCTGGTGCGCCGGCTCAATGAGTCGATGTTGCGATCAACAAGCTCTGCCTTCTCACGATATTCTTCTCGGCGGTTCTTCAGTCTCTGAGTGACGTTCTCGGGGTCATTGCCGCCCCAATACGTGTTCTCCCAGTTGAGTTCCACCCACCGGGCATTTCTCAGGTTGCCCTTGCGCAGACGTTCAAGATGCTGTGCATACCCTGCAGAGGTGTTGACCTCCCAGAACGCTGTTTGGAAGTACGGCACGTTTCGAGTGCTGTCCTTTGATTCAAAAATCTCGACACATGGAGGTGCCTGTTCATAGCGGGGTTCGAGGTAGATCGTGTCGAAGATCACGGTATCACGCTGAGGAATGGGGATCCGAAGATCGGCATTCTCACTAAGCTGTGAAGTAGCCGGAGAATCTATGGACGAGATGTACACCGTATCAAAGGCACTCACCGTGTCATAGACTATTGATGACCGTGTGGCTCTAAAGGTCTTGGGAGCTAGTATGGAGTCTACATAGGCTAGCTTACGGTACTCAATGCGTACTCGATCTCTGTTGAGTGGCACGATCTTTGGATCCTGACCCTTGTACTTACTCAGATCAAGTGCTTCTCCGCTGGCCAGAGTATCGAAGACAACGATATTCTTCCATTGCTTGATCGTGTCAGGGGGCTTAACAGAGTCAAACGCAATCTGAACCTTGCGGGCACGGACCTTCTCCTTAGCCGTAATGGCGCGCCGAGAATATTGCGTTAGAATTGGACCAAGCTCCTTACAGGGGCGTGCACTATATCCCGAGGACCCCTTCGATACGATACGGATCTCACTAAGCCCCTTGAGAGAATCAGCTGGAAGGTGGATCCTGAATGCGGAACAAATGGAGTCGACCTCTGTTCTACCGTTGATGCTAACAAAAGTGCGCCCCTGCTTGATGGTCGTGTCGCGAGTTGAGCGGTCGAGGAGTACAACATCATACGTAAGCGAGCCTACGGGGGCAGCCACGCTATCGAAACCGCAACTCAGCACCGTGTTCACAGAATAGACGTCTAAGCCACCATAACCAGCCTCAAGAGCATCCTCTGCCTTCTCCTTAATGAAGCGATCCGAGGAAACAAAGAGATCGCGCTTTGATGTGCGAATGTGTGGATATGAAACGTACGGGAAGAGCTCTGTGTGAATGGTGTTGACTTCACCCGCTCCTAACGGAAGTTTGACCACGCGTTTCACAAGGACGCTCTGTTGCTCCCATGAGATATCGAGCCGCGCATCATAGATGTCATAGCTCCCTGCTCGGTTAGAAGCAAAAAGCAAATGCGGCGTACTCTCGACGCAATAAAGGAATGGGGAGTATTCATTGGATCCAGAATTGATCGTATTCTTGCCATCAAATGCAGCGAGGTTGCGTGGGGCTGACCACACGCTATCGCCTCTTCGACGGAAGGTCAGCCAAAGGTCGGCATTGCCAGATATGGTATCGCCGCTGCGTGTTGTGTACTTGGCATTACTATAGGGCGCCGAATATCCGACTGCCGTAGAACGATCTGAACTAAAGACCATAATCTCAACATCGTTGTATGTAGCCACTGCAGGGTGCGCTTCCCACGCCGACGAGTTCACTTCGTCGATACTCTTAACCATAGCGCTATCGCGCTGCTCGAACAGGTCACTGCCGCCATGAATGGTGCCAGGAATGTTCAGAATCTTTGAGAGCTCTCCTTGCACGGCAGCAGATACGGCAAAGACAGTTGTAGAGGCATTGGCGGGATCCGGACGAGTAACGGTGCCGGAGTTTTGCACGAGCGCCGGTGGAATACTCGCTGGCGAGATCGGATTTGTAGCACTGGCATCATCAAGCCATATCGCGCTCGTAGACGTGCGGTAAATGCGCTCTCTGCCATCAATATTAGAAGTGAAGAAGAATGCAGAATCCGAACGCTGCCCTAGGTAAACTGCGGCGAAATCGTCCGCTGATGTGTTCACAGCTAAACCCAAGATGCCGCTACTTCGAGTGATCTTGCGCTTTGGCTTTTCTGGCTCCTTCTCCGGTGGAGTGGATGCACAAGCGGCAAGCAAGTGAAGCCCGACACATGCCGAAAGCAGCCATAGAAGGCGAGATCTATTTTGCGCAATCATAGCAACCATAAGATTCAGAGAATTTAAATGTCACACGCCGAATCAATGGAGGCAGAGTACCTTGCTGAATTGCGGTCACTAACACGAAAAATGAAACACCATTTGTCGCACGATAGTAGAACCAGTCGCCTTCCTGAAATTGGACAGTGTAGTATCCAAGATCCGTTGTCAATGGTTTTCTGATAGGAGGCAACAATGTCCCGTTCGCATCAGTGGGCCAGTTTGTTGGATACGAGACGCCTGTTGTTTGCCCACCCTCTTCGACGCGAATCGTATAGTCGTCTAGATTCGGGTCATTGAGACTTGTGCCGTACAGCAGGGCCGTGTTCTCGAGACCATCACAGACAGAAGAACCAGATAGGATCGACGCAGTATCGTTATACTGACTGATCTCTTTTGCGAACACGTTAGCATCGTCCGTCAGCAGGTTTGGGTTAGCAGGCATTCGCAGCAATTTCCCTCGTACCCGCATAATGGCCACGGGCGAGGGACCAAGGAAGATGCTGTCAACAAGGAAGTCGCCTGCTATCAGCGCATTGGGAGGCGTGAAGAATTCATAGAAGGTAGTTAGCCCCTTGCCAGGATAGTCCACTTCTCGAAACGCCCATGATCCAGTTGAGAAACGCGAATCATTTGGAAGAGAGCCGGACGAGCGATCATTCGACGGGAACTGAAAGGTGGCAATGTTGAATTCCGGGGCTGGGGCATTGCCAGCGTAGTCGCTGTTGAAGACGGCAATGGTAGCCTCACGAACGATCGGCAAAGTTGCGGGATCCACTGGCTCTGGTTGGAAGCAGCAGCAGGCGTTGAGAAGCAACGAGGCCGATATCACGAGGAGGATGTTCAGTTGTGCATTCATATCAGAAGATCACCCCCAATCGGAGCTGGAATGAACCAAGGCGACGTGTGTCCGGGACATTACTGAAGCCCATGATTTGATACGCGTCGCCTACAGCAACGCTGCGATAGCCTAGGTCGATTTCAAAGTCAAACCGACGTGAGATTGGAATGTCGAGACCGACGCCGAAGCCAAACGTAAGTGGCATTGACCAGTCAACGCCAAGAGATCCGTCGGCATTTGCTTCTCTCAACGCTGCAACACATTCGTTACAATCAGCATTAAGAGCCATTGATGCGCTGGCCTGGGTCATTGCGTCAATTGCAACACCAAGCTCACCGTAGACATATGGTTTTATGCAGCCGCCAAACAGCTCGCGAATTGGCTCATCGAATGGTATCGGTTCAGCCGCCCTAATTGAATCGATCAAGAGCTCGTACTCCTCACGAGCACGCACAAGGTCTTCATAACACGGAGAAGTGATTGCTCTAACATCTAGTACCGTGAGAGGGTTGCCAGCTGCTTGCTCTGGCAATGTGTGAGGCTTTGTGCCACTAGTGTCTTGCGCATTCGACTTTCTAATCAAGCGTGTGGAATCCCGTGCGGTCAATTCAGGACAGGGTACCGGGCGGTTGTCTGCGTACCGCAACCTCGTGTCGGGCTTTGTAGGCACGGTTGTTTTACGTGGTGGCGGCGCTTTGTCGAATCCAACAAAGTAATACCTGCCAGTAGCGAGGATCAGTGGACGCCAGAATGTCTCCAGTCCATCCAACGACGTCATCGACGGATTAATATCGCCGTTGTTCACTGTGATCAAGCCAGTTGAGAACGTCACACCGGCTAGCCACCGATTTGACGGGCCAAAGCGATAACCAACGAGAGCGTCTACCCCAGCTCCAAGCGTACCCTCGCTCACAGGGTCTTTCCCATCGGTGTATGCTGAACCACGAACCAAGGCGGCTATCGCCCATGAACTGTACTCCCTGTTGGCACACGCCAGATTAAGATGCAGTCCTATCTCGAAGGGTTCACAATCGCATGGCGGCTTCACTGCCTCAGACGGTAGTGGAGTTGGAGCACATTCCAGATCAAGAACTGGCACCATACGGATCTCTGGAATCTCCTTCGTCACGTGAAAAGACTCCACGAGGTTTATGCCGCGGTTTGAATCCGTCTGCATTTCGGGGTAGAGAACCGGAAGAAGAACGATATCTCGCAATGGTATCGCCACGCGTCCAGCCGCATCGCGGGTGCCGGAAACATCGCGAAACGACCACACTGTATCAACTGCGAGGCCGCTGGCATTGCGCACAATGCGCACATCTTCAACCATTCCGCGGAGAGTGCGCCCATCTCGGTTTACCCCGTCAGATGTCAATTTGATGTACTTGCTAGCAGCTTCCGGTTTGATCCGCACAGCATCGATGCGCTGCAGCGTCTCAATCGTTTTCTTCGGTGGCGGTGCGATCTCTTTTGCGGAAGGGCATCCGGTAAGCAATAAAGCAGCGATAGTAACAGATAACAGGACCAACGATTTCATCTGCCACCTCCACCAAGGGGGAGGTTGAAGTGAATCATACCAGATAGAGAGCTGAGATGCGGACGATCGAGGTCGCGCAGCATATTGCTTGCTGTGTATCTCAGCGATAACGTCACGAACCAGTCGCAGCACGGATCTACATAGTGGATAAGGTAGCCCACTTCAGCAGTACCGGGCAGTCCGACAACACTCTCATTATCATCGCCCAGCACAACGGAGATGCCGGTACCCAGACTTGCATACAGCGGCGTTGTTGTGGAGCCCCATGGGAACCAGCGCAGGTTTCCCTGGATCATGAAGGCATCTGGATATGTTGGCGTGATGATGGAGACCGTATCACGTGTTGCGAAATGCCCATAGGTCAGCGTTGCCACGGGCCACCAGTTGCAATAGCGATGCACGCCATACTGCAGCTCTCCTGCTAGCATATAGGGGCTCGTATCACTGTATCCCGTAGTGGGCAATCCACCACCGAGTCCGAGCCCCACAAAGGTCTGCGCGTTGGAACTAGTTAAGCCCCCTACCAGCGCCATGCAGCATAAAACTGTGCGACCGACCCAGCCCCATCGGCGTAGCTGCATGTGACCAACCCCTTATTGTTTTGTCTTGCGAAGATCGCGTATGAAAGTGCGTGAATCTTACCTTCAGTAATTCTGCAAAGATGTGTAGAACGATGAGAAAGTGGCACGCGAAACTACGGAGCGAACGAAATGCTATTGACCAACATTCAATTGCTCAAGCGTTTGGACATTCCGCGCGGTGCACCTGCCTTGCTACACCGCAGCGGGACCTATGGATTACGCGTACACTACCCATCGTATCATGCGCAATAATGACGACTGAAGGTCAGCCTCAGAAGAGAGTGATAATCGTGCATTCTCACCGGCGTTGAATTCTCACCTCATAGGCGCGGGCATCTTCGCTAACTATATAGATGCGACCATTATGAGAGACGCAACCTACTACAGCTTGTCCGCTTGAAAGTGCCGGGGTGGCTTGCGCTGGAGTAACAAATGCAGTGATTGTGACAGCTATGGTTATGCATAAGACTAGAACTGCTACTGCACCTAAGGCATATCTCGTGACTTCCTTCATGGCGACCTCTTGTGATAAAATGGAAAAGATGGGGAGTGAACGTTTCACGTTGAAGCAATCTAATCCCGCCCTACGACTGATAAAATGCGACATTCATGTTAAGCAAGTACTCAGATCCGCAGGATGCGGATTGATGCCTAGCACCTATATCTTACTCGCAAGAATATCGCTGGATTCATCATTCGCGCTTTTGAAAGTGCGGAACGGCAGATATCGCAACGTACTGCTCACGCTGCTTTGTCATAGTTCTGAAAGTGACACAGTTCACCGACCACTTATTTCCCGCCATACGACCATCATGGATAGCGAGCATGCTCAGGCAAAACGCAAGATGAGTACTGGCGTTACGACAATACTATTGCTTCCGTCCTATGCTGTGTTTGATGGATGGATTGGACTAGAATGCCCCCTCTAATCGTACAAATGTAACAGGCTTTGAACGGATCGGAGTGACGGTCTTGCAAGGTCTACGATGACAGGTTAGACCACAGCATACTTACCCCATGACCTAGTCATTTCGGCAGCATGCTATCGGCCTTAAGCTCATACACTGCCGGCAAGGAAGGATCTCGGAGGTTGTTCAACCATCTTCTTGGACGCATTTCCAATACACCGATCTGTCTGGGTATACTACATCGCTTTGACACTCAGCCACCAGACCCGTGCTGCCGGCTACCGCGTTGCCTATTCTAATGCCGCCATGCTCTTTGCTCGATTAAAAGCAGCCAAGACAGGCGGTCCTATCTCAAGGAGATATCCATGCTGGAGAAGCAACATATACTTTTACTAGATGACCCAGGCCAGCAGCCCTTTGATGCTCAAAGCCGTGCAGTGCTAACAGAGATTATTGAAGGCCGACATGGGAAGTCATCTACCATCATCCCAACACAGATCCCTGTGGGCGCCTAGCATGATTTCATTCGCGAACCTACCTTTGGTGATTCCATCTTAGGCAACCTCGCCTATTCGCCGCCCAGCGACTCGAGCTCAAAGTTGAGTTCCACATATAGCATCCACAGGTCACTCGAGATAGAGAACCCAACTAACGAACCATCTTTTTATAACTAACATGGCAAATCAAGCTAAACCCCTCATGCAGATAATCAGGCTGGCACTTCTTCCCGTTTTTTGGTGGTCAGTTTATTCGATCTGACCATTTATGGAAGCAGACTGACGCAACTAGCTCATTTGTTGCGGATGCACCGGATGTAAAATCCCTGATTGTTGCCGCATCTCTTGCATGGGTCATTTAGATCGGCGAAGCCTCTCAACTCACCAGGATCCACTCCATTTAGAAGAAGATAGCGGCCCGACGCAGACCACCAGCCTGTTGCGCGACCACTACCATTGAACTTCGGGCCACAATGGCATTCATAGTTTACGTCTCCAATAAAGCCGCCCGAAAGGCCGCAGAAGCCTACTCCATTGACGGGCTTGCCCGTACCTTCAAACACTAACCCACTTTTCGTACGCGTCTTCTTAACGACCTGATAGTCCTTGCAAACATGGCAAGGCACTTTATCGCGATAGCTTGCACTCCATTCTCTACAATTGTCGCACATGACCGTTTGCGTGTCAACATATCTCACAACACTATATTTCTTTGGGAGTGTGTCAACTTCTGGTCCCTCGTTAAGGTATGTCCAACCCCTCAATACATCGACAGTACGATACCAACTGTCCGGGCTCGGTTCAATGAAACTCAGCAGTGTACTCCATGCGTCGTCGCTAGGTATGTGAAAATCCCTTGGGAGCTAAACCGCGGGGATCAGAGACTGCGTACCAATTGTATATTCGACCGTAAACGCTGCCATTATTGGCGTCGTTTCTGTAATAACACCATGCTGGCTGGCCGCTCACGCATGCATTCTCCCACTGTGCTACACTAGTGGCTTCTGGAATGAGATCGCCATTGCGAAACCGATCAACATTCAAATTCTCTTTCATCCATACTTGTTCGCCGACTTTCACGGTCTTTAAAGGTTGCGCAAAAGATAAAGCACTAGCAACTGCCATGATATGGCATATAGTGTAGAAGACTGCGTCGGGTCTCATCGTTTATTTCTCCTGCAGTGTGAAACGGAACGTGTCATCAATATCTAGACAGCAATGCATACATATTCAAGGCCCAATCTGCTCACCGGTGGGGCTAGTTGATACAAACAGCTCCCGGAACTGCGAATACTCTGGCAGGCCATCGAAGAATCACTGTCCATATGCTGGATAGGCCTTGTTGACCATGTTCTTCCGATGCTTGATTACGATCGTGTGCTTCCAGAAAGCACTTCCGCACTGCATTTAGCCAGACTCCGGCAACAGAACCTTTGCCTGAAGTTGGCACATTGGCCTTCATTGTATAGTTGAACCACCAGATAAGGCAGACCTCGGCCTTACAGAGTACGGTGTAACGGCAAGACCGCTCCATTTGAATGGCTCACCAATGGACTGGATATCATATTCATGGCAGAAATGCCGCGGTTCGATGATTTGAACCCCACGGTCGTTCACAGAGACAAGGAGATCGTCTGCAAGAATCCATTGCACGCCTAAGACGCCTAGGTAGACAAAACCCTGTGTAATGCTCAACTGGTGTTTAACACCGTGATCACTACTCATATGAGGGGCCTCACGCACTTTGATCACGTGTGACAGCTGGATCTGAAGTGGGACAAGGAAATCGTTCAAGAAGACATGATTGTCGATGCAAATCGACAACACCCATGCCCGCACTGTGCTATACTTATTCGATTCAACTTGGATCTCATTGAGGACACAAGGAGTCTCTGGTAGAGGCTGATGCCTTCGCCAGCATGGAATGACCTCTGCCCGAGTCAAAGCATTTAAACGCATTCTGTGCGAACTGATACAGATTACCCTAGTGCGTCCATCGTTCCGCAACTCAATACCTGGCACATGCATCTTTGCTTGTTTCCTGTTGAGATCTGTATGGACATAGAGTCCCGGACGACCTATGAAACCGTGCTCTTCATTTCTGCAAGTGCCGAATTCTAGGAGGTCCCGGTAGTCTTCGTCAGAAGACGGATACCATGCAACACCATCATGCAGACGAGTGTGTTGCACAAGTCTGTCTAATGCGATCTTTGAATGCGGATTGATGCCTCGAAGGCAATCTGTGATGTGATGTTGTGTTCTCATGTGTCGACTACAACCTATGTGTTATATGCTTCGTGGCGAATGCGATAAACGTGTGATACTGTCTGCCGTATACCAGATCTTCGCACATCTGGCTGCAATTCGGCCTCTCCTGTAATCACTTTTGACGTCCACCGTGAAACTCAAGCGCTCTTTGAATACGCCGATGGCCTAGGGTGCGGCGCTTTGTACATAGAGCAGTCATGCGTGCAGACATCAAAGAGCCCCCTGCCGCATTGATTTGGCAAGGGGCTCATAGCTTCTACTTTTTCGCAAGCTGAGCCGGCTTCTTCCACCGTGTATAGCGTGGCTGAATGGATACCCAGTAGAGCTGCCCCAGATCATTCCATACAAGCCGAGCTAGGTAGTAGGCGCTAAGTGCTTGCATTTGTACAGGGAGACTTGCACGCAGGTTTTCAATCACTTGAGCATCCGGTGCGGGATACCGCGCACGTAATGCAGCAATATCCGACAAGTGGGATGCGACGATGGTCAATGAATCATATTCGAAGCTACCCATATCAAAAGGGAGGTCCGGAGCGAGGCCACCAGAGCCGAACTCACGGTCGATGCAGATGTCCTTGGGTCCCTTTATGATCGCCTCAGTGTACTGAAACCACTTGCCCGATGGCAGGTCTTTCGCACGTTGCATCCGCCCCTTGCCGTAGGTTGAGTCACCAAGTATGTAGCCATAGTCGTTGCCCTTCACTCCCAGCGCAAAAATCTCAGACGCACTCGCTGTCCGCTTTCCCACAAGCACCTCCAAAGGCTTGCCATGAATGGACCCTTGAGTCTCAGCTGTGAAAAGCTGCAGGCTGTCACCTTTGTAGTGCATTGAATAGAGTGTGTCTCCCTGCCCAGCAAAGTGCTCAAGAAGACCAACAGCAGGCCCAATCAGTCCGCCGCCATTTGCACGCAGGTCAACCACCACCCGGCGAATGCGATCACGCTTGTAGGCTGCAAGGATTCGAGATATATGAAGCCCGGTGGCTCTGGTGAAGCTTGCGATGCGAATGTAGCCGATGCGGTTGTCCACCATGCTCGTTACGGCGCTGTTTAGGTACCAATCACATACGATATCTATCTCAAGCTCTCTGCCATTGCGCACCAGCTCCATTCTGATCATATCTTCGCTGGATCCAATGATCATGTTCATCGCTTCGATCCATGTTTTGCCGCTAACAGAGTCGTCATTGATCGTCACAACCCGATCGCCAATACATATCCCCGCTTTGTAGCTAGGTGTTCCATAGAGGACCTTGCTTATATAAAGTCCCACGGAGTCGGGATTGATATCAAGCCCTTGATCTCGGGCATACAGGCCATAGTAATCGCCCAAGTATTGCGTGAAATCAACATTCGCAGCATACGTGTATTTGTCACAGCCGGCTACAATTGAGTCGACCGTAGGCCGCATCAGAATAGAGTCGTGAAGTTCACGAACGTAGCTTTCACGTAGCGTCTTCCGGACAACAACAAGATCTGAGTCATTCGAAGCGGAGGAGTCACTAACGAGTGCAAGGATTAGAACAGCTGCATGTAGCATGACGCACTTCCGGGTGGTTGATGAGAGAGACTGTAACGGAGGTGCAATTCACATGGGCGGCTGGCTCTGAATGGTTTCTATCTTAGACGCAAAGCACATCAGGATGATTGTGATGCCGACCAGCGTAGAATCATGCGATACTTAATTGATAAGCAATCAATGATTGATATGTTTGACCGTCTGACATTGTATGCGTGCCCTTACGACCATAGTGCTGATCTTCACAACCTCGGTGATGCTGTGCGCGCAGGAAGTTCGGCTACGTCGTGTTGGCATTGAACAGGGACTCCCCCAGACATACGTGAACCAGATCTGCCAGGACTCACTTGGATTCATGTGGTTCGGCACTCAAGACGGGCTCGCGCGTTTTGATGGCCGCAAGATCAAGGTGTACCGGCACCGGCAAGGTGATAGTTCATCGCTTCCAACGAGCAATATCTCAAGCCTCTATCTAACCAACGACGGCGCTCTTTGCGCAGGCACAGGTGATGGCTTTTGCTTGTACCAGGCGAGAAGTGGTTCATGGAAGAGAATCAGTAGAGGTTCTGTTCCGGCAGCAAAGGTTCGGAGTCGACAACGGATCGTGTTAGACAGTGGAGTTAACGTTACCTACACTGATAGTCGTGGCCGAAGCTGGATCGGTACTTCATCCATCGGCCTTTATGTGATAGACCCTTCACGTAAAGGGGCGGTGTGGTACAGCACATCAGAGCCGCGTGAACGCAGGCTAGCCTGCAATGACATATGGGCGCTTCACGAAGATCGCAATGGCAACATGTGGGTTGGGATGAATGGCGGCGGTGTGGCTGTTATCAAGGATGACTGTGTCCGTACGATACTCCGGCACGACCCTCACGACCAATCAACCCTCAGCAGTGATGTAGTAAGGTGCTTCTTCGAGGACAACATCGGTTCTATTTGGATCGGCACCTACGGGGGTGGTGTGTGTCAGTATGATCCCTATTCAAACATCGTTGGTCTCTTACGCCCATCGAAGTTGAGTCTCGGATTCAACGACGACTTTGCTAGAGGAATTGCCCAAGGTCCGGATGGATCCGTCTACATAGGCATGCGCACGGGCATCATTCGAAGCAACAAAGACCTGGGCGAAGTAGAAGTAGTTGCGCAATGGAGTACGGATTACGAATCGATCGGCGCTGCTAGAGCGCTATATGTTGACCGACACCATACTCTATGGATTGGCTCGGAACGCCGCGGCGTTGGCTTTCTCAGAAAAGGATCAACAACGATTCGCTGGATGTCCGGGAGGCTCTGGACGGCCCGGCCTCATGTGACCACCGTTAGCTCTATCACTCAGGTCTCGCAGGACACGATCGCAATCGGAACTGACGGTGGCATCGCACTGGTCGACATAAACACACAAGAACCTATATGGTTCGATGTTCCTCATCGCAGCGAGATCACCGAGGACCAAATCCCTGTCAGTGCAATTGTGCGTATCGGCAACACAAACGAATACCTTGTTGGAACCGAACTGGGCCTGTTTCGTGGTCCACTCAATGGACCATGCACCTACATGAGATGCCCAGACGTGCATGCTGCGTGGCCATCGATCGATATCATCCGGAGTGTTGTAGTATCTGGCAACAAGGCTTTTGTGGGAACCTGGAATGGAGGCGTTCGCATCATCGATTTGAAGGATGGTCACGAACGCGTGATCGATCAACGCCCAGGCCTGCCATCTGACATGGCCTATGCAGCTATTCCCATCTCCGATGATCGTCTATTGATCTCTTCAAACGCTGGGCTGGTGATCTGGAATCATTCAACGCACACGTGCGAGCGAATGGTCGGTGTTTCGCAAGGAGCACAGTCGCTGGAGTTCAACTCATGGTCATGGCTACGAACGGCTCAGGGCAGTGTGTATCTCGGCGGTGTTGGCGGTGTGAACCGAGTCCGATTGGAGCAGTTGTTGATGCCCCCTGCCCCTTCACTCGTCATTAACGGCGTGCGATCTGCAAATGAGGAGGGTGATCCGGTAGAGCTCGACGCTGCCCGCGTGATTGAGCTCGACCACGATGCCAACAACCTTTCTGTCGATGTCTCTGCGATCGCGCTCTCTGCATCATCACCAATCGAGTACCGCTACAAGGTATCCGGTGAGCACAACACTTGGGTTATTAGTCAGAGCGGCGAACTGCAGTTTTCGTCTTTAGCGCCCGGTCCATACACTATTGTTGTTCAGGCCCACTACAAGGGTGGTGAATGGGGCAAATCGACCAGTTTCCGATTAGATGTTCAATATCCGTTTTGGCAATCTTGGTGGTTCATCCTCGCACTCGGTGCCTCTTTGTCCGCAGTTGTATGGGGCGTTGCGGTGCTTGTTACCAAACGGCGCGAGAGGCAGGCGCATGAGAGAGAGCGACTCCTACATGATGAGCGATTGCGCATAGCCAAGGACCTCCATGACGATGTAGGAACCGGATTGGCTAAGATTGTGATCCTCTCGGAAAACTCGATTACTGACGATGGGGCCGCCGAATCGTCGAAGGTGGTGGCCGACACAGCACGCGAAGTGATCGATAGTGTTCGCTCAATTGTATGGGTAATGAAGTCGACCGACGAATCACTACGGGATGCACTGGGCTACGTGGGCGACAAGATCTCAGATCTATTCAGTGACAAGGGAATCGCGTTTACATATCACCAGCAGTTAACGCAAGATCTACCAGCAGACATGCTGACACGGCGTAACATCGTCCTGTCCATCAAGGAGTGTGCTACCAACATTGTCCGGCACAGCAAGGCAACTACGGTGAGAATGACTGCAATACTAGTCGGCAATGATCTGGTCTTGGAGATCCGAGATGACGGAGTTGGCTATGACACAGCCCACAATGGCAATGGCTCAGGGCTCGCTAACATTGAGGCCCGCATGGCAGAACTGGGTGGCACCATGTCTGTCGAGACTCAGGCCGGCGTGGGAACGAGGATTACCCTTGTGATCCCTATTGCAGGCATCGCATGAATGTACGAAGCGATAGCTGACAAGAATGTGAGGATATTGCACTATGTCAAATGAAGATATCATCCGGGTTGCGATCATCGAGGACGAATCAGTTTTGCGCAAGGGGCTTGCCAAACGCATCACAGCTGATCCGCGTTTTGTTTGCACCGATGTTTATAGTTCTGCTGAAGCACTCCTGGCTGCTGATTTCCTTGACAAGATCGACGTCTTCCTAATCGACATAGGCCTCCCGGGAATCTCTGGCATTACTCTCATAGAGCGGCTAAGAGCTTTAGGTGTACCCGGGCAGATGTTGATGCTAACCAACTTCGATGATGATGCCAACGTGCGATCGGCCATCATGGCTGGTGCACGTGGCTACCTGCTTAAGACGACTCCCCCAGCGCGTCTGCTTGACGCACTGGAGGAGATTCACGTTGGCGGGGCGCCGATGAACGGCTCCGTTGCTCGCATCATCATGAACTACCTGTCGGATCTGCCAAAGCCGAGCGCTCTTGCGATCCTAACAGATCGAGAGCGTGATGTACTGGCTCAGCTCGCTGAGCGGAAACAGTACAAAGAGATTGCTGACGAACTGTTTATGTCCATCGATACCGTGCGGACACACGTCCGCAACATCTACTCCAAGCTAAATGTCCATCGGCGCTCTGAAGCAGAGGTGATCTTCCGAGGTGGATGACAACTCTATTACTCTGAGCTCACAATGTAGTGCAGCATCGCATCGCTAGGCTGAAGGTTGAAGGTTTGGATATCATCCACGACCTGATCCATGTCCGCGTTGTGCTTCACGAGCTCTCGTACAGCGAACGGGTTGTTGTATAGTACAGCCAGTGCCATTAGAGACATTGTGGGGGCACCAGGCAATGCGGCCTCAACCGTATTCCGCTCAAGAATCCTAATACTGCACAGACCGAACAAGGGTTCGCCGTTATCGTTGACGTATATGCGCTGGTTTGGATCGGCACCAGATTCAAGGAGTCGCGCAAGGATGTAGTGTTCACGAAGCACCACAGCTTGGGCAATGAGTGGAAATGCAAGGCGAGATGAATGGCATCCACTGTCGACCAGCTCACGCACAAGGACGTACTGACGTCGCAATAGGCACGCATCAATCGCGGTGATCGGCGCTTCGACAATTGGGACCGTCGTAGCACTAGAGGCCGTCCAGAATTCAACATCAAACGCCTGCTGGTATTCTTGCTGAATCAAATCGGGATCAATGTCCGGGTATTTAACGAACAGATGACGAAGTCTCCGACGTTGTTCAGAGAGATACTCCGGATGTTCAGGTTGCTCAAGTATCCTCTGCAGCTCACGACGGATAGCGTTGATCGTTGCTTCGCTGGGCACAGAATAGCCAACACTACAACAACTAGGCGATTGTGGGTTTGAGCGTGGATACACAGGGTAGCGAGGCACGACAGTATCGACAAACGAGTGGAAGCGAGGATATCCGTCAGCACGAGTCTTTGGAACCTCACCTACAATCACGCAGTGTTGTTCAAGCAGATTATACACCGCTTGTTCTCCACCTGCTAGCGATGCGGCAAGTGGGTATACACCATCACGGTCAGGCACATCAATGTCTGACAGCCACGCCAGCAAATACTCCAAACACACAATTGCACGACAGCTGATCGCCGCATGGAAAAGGCCTCGAACATCAAGCTCAATAGCAACAGTTCGGTCTGTTGGATCAAGATCCGCTAGGATCTCGTGCAAGGAGTTAGCGTCATCTTTTTGGATGATATGGCACAGCCGCAGTAGTCGCCGAGTGGCCAAGGATAGCTCACTCATAGCTGCCTCCAAAGGAAGCGCATTATTGCGTAGCCTAGGGCCACAGCTATTGAGGGGTAGAGAATGTCGCGAATGATTCGCGAAGCTGAATATCGCGCAGCTTGGCGCAGGAGACTTAGAATGAACCGCATAAACACCTCACGGATTTAATGAGCGTGCCTACCCACATATGTGCTGCAGGCAAGAAAACCCGTTTGGAGTGTCGAGCGACTAGATCATTGAAGTGTCCATTGGTGTGTTCATACAAACGTACTATTCTGACGAGGCGATGTCAAGTGATTTCTGCGAGCACCATTCGGCGTCGCAATCACGATTCATGAATTTCGATTTGGAAGAAACGATATATACCAACATGATGCACAAAAACTCACAGAGCATGAACACTCTGCGCGAGATCATCGCGCACGACGACGTACTGCGCCTCAGGACGTTCATACGTCCGGTGCACCCATTCGATCAATATGAGACCGACTACCTCGAACTTCTCGCAACATCACTGCGCCTGAGGTCGTGGTATTGTGCCTGCTATTTTCTCACCCGAGTCAATGTTCAGCACTACAACGACCGCGCACAGTCTGAATTACTGTGGGCTAGTATCAACTCAGATGAGCCCGACATGTACAGACTAGTGCAAGCAAGGCCATCAGTTCTGCTTTTGCCAGGCTTGGGTGACATGAACATTCCGGCGTACATCGCATCAAACGCACTCAATGGACTAGCACAATCATTGGCCGAATCGTGGGACGGAGCATGGCGATCAATAGAGATACTGCCGCGAATCCAGCACACGATGTATTCTATAAGCGCAACCGTGCAGACACTTGTACCTACTCCAGATACCATGAAGATTAATGCTTGTGAGCGTGTTCTTGCGAGGCGCAGAGGTCGCTGCGAGGACACGTATCTCATACAGTCTGCACTAGTCAAGAACGACTGGATACTCCTCGATTACCTGATTCTAAATGAGCCTTCAACTGTGACCAAGGCACTATCCTCCACAGGCGCTGATGCAAGGATCCCTTGGATTCTCCACCGCGCGGCATCGTCGAATGCCGGGCACGCCCTACAATCCATTGCCCACCTCGTGGACATTGAGATGAATGACGAACGAGGCAACACTCCCCTACATATCGCTGCAATGTGTGGCAACATCACCGCCGTCAAGAAGTTGATCGAGGTAGGCGCAGATCCAGCGGCCCGCAATCACAACGGAGACAGTCCACTTGACCTCTGTGTTTCACTAACTAGAACGTATGTTAGATGTGCGAGCTTAATCGCAATGCACCTACCGGTTCAGCTGCGTGACGAGTACCGCGGTCGTTGGTGGTATTTGGGCGCACCGGAAACGCTACGCCAACTTTTGTATGACCCGCGGCAATTCGAATCTGGGAATGCGCAGTGAGTGATGTGATGCGCATATTCCTCGATCTCGCGCAGGTTCTAACGCCCTATGGTCATGAACAACTGTTGCACAGATATATCCCAAAGCCACATCGCATCGATTCATTTGGCAACGTTTTTGTAACGGTTGGGCGAGCACCCACCGTGATGTTCGCTTCACACATGGACACCTACCCACTTATCGACGATGTGGGGCCCGTTGATATCCGCTGGTCCAGAGGCATGCTCGCCACGGACGGGACAACCAATCTCGGAGCAGATGATAGAGCAGGTATGGCACTGATGATTGATATGATCAATCACAACGTACCCGGACTTTACGCATTCTTTGTTGGAGAGGAGCTCGGACGCTTAGGATCCATCTATGCAGCAGAGCATTGGAGTGCCAATCGATACATTGATACAGTGCGTGCTGTAGTCGCGTTTGACCGTCGAGGTACAACTTCCGTCATTACTCACCAAAGGGGCATAGAGACCTGCCCCACGCCCACGGCTCAGAGAATTGCCTCGGCATTGAACGCGCATGGTATGAATTACGCTCCAGACCCAACTGGAGGCTCATGTGACTCTAGATCGTTCGTTGGTATCGGTCAGATCGACAACTGCACAAACATATCTGTTGGTTTCACGATGAGCACACCGTCCACGAACGCCTCGATATTGACCACCTGACAAGGCTAGCTGCGGCTGCAAGACTAGTGAGATGGGAAGAGATAGTGAGCTGACAGATCGGACTTTGAACAGCCATTTGTGAGCGAGTCACTTGCAGGCAGAGTGGAGAATCCGCTTGTCTTGACCATCTCAGTCCGTCTTGCCGTAACCACTTGGGAACGCAGTCCAACGCCTTGACAACTGCAATCTAGCATTGGGTTTAGCAAGTCAGCATGCCATTAGATGCGGTGGTCAGCTACCCGCGGCATGATGTGGTCAACGCAAGCGGGATCTCCACAATGGCTCTGGGACTATATAGAAGTGCTAGTTTCACGACATCAGGTTCAATCTACCTATCAATAGACACTTGATGAGTAACCCGCGCTTACATTCTCGAAGAGGTATCGCCAATGCTGAACCAAACGATTAGTTGCGTTGTATTTGTTGCTACTATAATCGCTACCACTTCAATGCTGCGTTCTCAAACGGTTCTTGACTCACTGCTCAAGATAGAATCGCGAGACACTGTCGTCGGAGGGGTTACAATGCGGAAGATGTTTATCGATCTATACGACGATGGCCAAGGCGAGATTTTTCCTTACGATAGCCCCCTGTTGGCTCACAGGCTGTTTGGGAGCTATATGGGACCATTACCTATGCTGTGTGCGCGCACTGACTCATCGCTTTCTTTCCGCGGGCACCAATACCTCAGCTCAGAAGCACGCGCGTGTAGTAAGGCCGTCGAGATCACATCTGGTGTCCTTTTAGCCTACTACCCAGATACCGATCGGTGGAGGCTCCATAACTATGATAGCGACTACCTTGATCTTGATGGCGAACCAATCGAGCTTGTATTCAGGGAGCCCCATACTCTGATGATTGTGACGGATAGAGGTTCGATCTACCTCGATTCGCACCGCGGGAGCATGCAAAAGAAATGGATGCTCATTGACTCCAATATCCGCCTAAACCCGTCTGACACGATTCACTCATCTAATTGGCCCGAGTGCCTTGTCAATAACGGTCCACTTAATACATCGTCAGCTAACTTCTTCACTTACATTGATAGCAAGGGTAGGCAACGGTCTTTTGCCCTCTATTTTGACGAGTGCTCGACGACGTACCCATGGACTCTGCGTAAAGTTGATTGCAACCAGAAGGTGTCAACTGACATCGACAACGGAGTCGGACGTTTCATTCGAAACGTCAATCAGGCCTATTTCTATGACGATACGTTATTGGTTGTTGACGACAATTTCAAACTGAGAGCAAAGATGGCAGTACCGAGTCATCTCACTAACGAAGCCATACATTGTTCGGCCTCGGATAGTTGGGTCACTGACTTTAGAATTGCTGTTCTATGCAAGGCGATTAACGGAACAGTTCTACTTATCTCACGGAAGCCTTCCGATTCCTACGACCTTTCGGCTGAATGTGACAGCATTGCACCAGAAGTCATGGTCGATCTTCCATATGACAATGCATCGTATTGCTCTAAGCTTAAGACAACGGTCACTAATGCGGATGCCACTATCTACTTTGAAGTGTCAGATGGACACTTTTGCGCAGAAAATGGGCCTACGCGGGCACTGGCCGCTGTTGAAGTCCCTAGTGGCCTCGTATTCAGCCCCAAACAGCACTTCTACTCAAGCAACATTGAACACCTGAGAGATCGCTCAAAGAAGATCTATGACCCCAATGGGAGATATGTCGAAGGGACCTTTTGCGATAATGGAGTACAATTCATCTATCAATTTGATAGTCACGACTACTTCTTCATCAATTCTGTTGTAGCAAGCAACTATTGGGAATGGTATTGCAACGGCTCACCGCAAGGAACCTGCATTGAAGGAATTGGGTTCACGCTGACTAACAAGACAAATGCACCTGCTACAATATCAAGCCTACTTGTTGAGGTCTTAGGTGAAGGGTCAACTGACGGGCATTCCGGTACAACTAAGGTGCCATTCTATCGGAGAGAGCATTCGATTAATGTAACATTGCAGCCAAACGAGAGCATTCCTGTCGATCGCATCAACCTGTCGGCTCCAGCAAGAATTGGTTCAAACAAGTGCTGGATCAGTGTCACAGCGCGTTGAGCATTCGTAAGGTAGAAAACAGGGTTAAATCCCAAGTATGGCATGCCCTCACAACAGCGAAGAACAATACTCTCCTGGATCTCCAATCGTGTTCAATCACCGCGGATGAACCTATTTGGGAAATCGTTTGTGGGTGATAAGTATTTGTGCTTGAGAGGCATGCTTGACGATTGACACTTTTACGTCTGCTTGACTGGCATGGGAGACCAGTTTTCCTCCTTCAATTATCTGATGATTCTTCTGCTGCGAATCATGATCCACGAAAAAGACCTTGTAGTCCGCTTGGCTATCATGCTGAACGATGAACACTTTTGCCGCACTCATGATACACTCTCATTATGTAAGTGAAGTGAACAATTCTGCACATTGAATCTGCCTGCAAATATAGCCAGCCCTATGCCCGATTCAGACCGTACTCATGTGCCTTGATTCCGGAGCATGTCGCCCCCCTTGGGTGAATTGATTCATGACATTCAGGCAGATAATGCCCCCCTGTGGAGACTCCGCCCATTCTGACCATTATTATCCGGGTTGCCGTGACTACTTGAGATCGTACTCCAACGCCTTGGCAACTACGATCTTTGGATTGGGTTTCGCAAGTCCGCACGGCAATTGATGCGGTGGTCAGTTACGTGCGGAATGAGTTGATCAAGGTGAGCGGAATCTCCACCTTGACATCGAATTTGCGGCTTGCCCAGCCAAAGGCTCTTCCTCAATCCACTCAATGTACCACACACATTACGGCGCGACTCATTGATCTTCCGATATTGACGGAATAGACTCCGGGAGCAAACTTTGAGACATCAATGTGTACTACTTGGTGTGTTTGATTTGAAATGGCAATCGTTGCCACTACCGATCCGTCGACGTTGACTATTGTAAGAACGTCGCCAGTAGCATCGTTCGAAACGCCACCTCTGATTACAACAGTCGCGTATTCCCGTGCCGGTTGTGGGATGATCACTATGGATTGATCCGAGATAGAGCTGCCCGTCAGTCCATCAAGAGCTCTCATTCGTCGCAAATCAAGGATGGGAGGTGTCTCTCCTTGTTTCGACATAGTTTGCTCCGGTTGCACAGGGTGCAGTTCGAGGTCCTTGACGATCCTCGCGTCGTTCTTGTTCGTTGTTAGAACAAGACGATACCGCATCGCTGGATCTGAATAGGTATCCCACGTGAAAGACGATGTCGGCTTTGACTTCTGCCCTCTCACTGCCCCTTGAACATTAAACACGGGAAGGGGCAGTTTGCTGTTATCGCTCTCTCGCTCAATCACGATCTGGGCATCTGTTGCAGAAGTGCCAGAAGCGATAGACGAGATTCTCAGTTCCGAAGCCTCGGGTAGATAGAGCCATTCTGAAACAAGTCGAATTGAACCCTCGTCAACTTTGAGTCCGCCCGATCTTGCTTCTGGCTGGAGTGATAACAAGTCGCCATTGAAACTAATGTCGGAAACGAGTGCTTCCAACTCATCCGAACGGTATCCAACAAACACTCGCGAAGCACTCTCGGCATCGACCCTCTTGTCGTGAGCAGGGTCACGCTTGAAGAATCCTTCTGCCGACAACCCTATGCTTGGTGCGTAAGCATGTCCTGCGTCGGTGAATGGCAATTGTTCATATATACGGCGGTTCTTCGTCAGCCCCTGAATGTGGGTTACCGAGTGCCTCGTACTTGCGTGAGGATGACGACCTTTTTCGCTTATCAGCTTCACGTAGGATCGCTCATTCAATTGCTCAAGTGAATCAGGATCTTGTGGTAGGTATTGTGGACCTGCGATGCCAGCAAGATCCCAGCCAAATGCGACGTGCCAGACATTCTTAGCGGTCGGTGACCCGTCTACGTCCTGCTGAAAGGTAAGCACCATAGAGGTATCGTCATTATCCCACGATTCCGCCAATGGAACACCGTAGACCACGGTCTTCTGTTCACCAAGTGAAAGTTCAGGTGCTGAAAGATCATTCGTATCCACGATGTAGCCTATCCCGTTAGACCACAACATCGCTGTATCGAGAGTCGTACATGGCGCATACTCCATCACATCTACAACACGCCTTCCTATTCGCGAGCGGTCCCATGTTGGTGGGTTGACGGGTTCAGCTATGCGGACGGCATTCACCCAAGCAATACGATCTGCTTTGTGGTTAAGAATACCAACACTATCGAGGAACGCCCCTGTTCCATCAAATCCGGCCTGGTCATAGTCGCTTAGTGAGCGATACAATGTTGGCTTCCCATTGTAATCATTTGCGCCGCCTTGCGATAGGATGGCGCATCGCGGTACTCCATTGACAACGTCAAGCGTGTTGAGACCTGATGTGTTCCTGTACCCACCAGACAATCGCAACCTTCGCGACAACTGATTTGTTGCAACATCGTAGTTGAGATGGGTATAGTAGATCTGAGACCCGAAGTCACAGCCATATGTCGGCGACCCCTCCTGCCAAGCCATCGAACAGTCCGTCTCGCCAATCTCGAGTCTTGAATACGTATTAAGTGTGGGGTACAAAGCCTGTCCTGTCTGCATCTGTGTGAATCTCACATTTTGCAAAACAGGAGAAACAAAGGTGCGATCCATCGGTCGCTTGAAGCCATATACGATTCCACGGATGTTGTCGCTCCAGCAATAGTAGTTGCCATCGATTGCAGCGGATACCATTGGTGTCCCCCAATAGCGCAATCTATCGTCGTTCAATGCACACTGCGGTCTTCGAGACATTACCTCATCAATTACTCGAGATCCATACTGCATTGTAGCGAATGCTGATTGTTGAGCTGATGACCCAACCGTATCAGCGGGAAGCACTGCCTCGCAAATTGCGATGTCGTTTAGGTTGGAAGGTGTTGTGTCCTGAGAGCACGCATAGACTACATATGCGAGAGATTTGTGTGATATCGGATCATATCGCACAACTACCGACGGGAACGCACATGACGGGGTATCGACAAGATTGTGTGTGCCGTAGAAATGAGTGCTCACGAGGATTTCGGGCTCCCATTCAACACCACCGCCATCAGCAAATGACGAATCGCTGCCACCAGTGATCTTAAGTGGCTCGCTGCGACGATAGTACACTCCCAATGGGTTACCCGTACCCATTGGCTGATTGGGGTTTAGTCTCCGATGATACACCATATGATACCGTAAGTCAGAACCATGCTTCATACGCACGAACGGAGTACCTGCACACTCAGTATTCGAGGTGTCCGGTGTGGCGAGGCTCGGCACAGAACGATACCCGACAGTGTCACCTGCGCTCACAGGAAATACAACAATCTTTCTCTGTGTATTATGATCGAGCCATCCTCTTGCAGTACCCCTCTCATCCCCTGGAATAACATCAACACGAAGCATCCTGCCCTGTCCAGGAAGGAAATCGAGGGTAATCTCTCTGTCCTGCCCTACTACAGTATCAAGCCCACCACCTAATTCACGTAACCGTAGTAGTCGATATCTACCGTCAGCCGCTACGTATGAGAACGGCACTGTAATTCGTCGTGCGCCACGTTGGGTGTAGCGTGTTGCAGGATCTTGATTTACACTGTCCCGCCAATCCATGTAAGTAGCAAAATTCCAATCAGCCGAATCGGAGTTGTTGAAGATCGCATCATGCGCCTGCATTCGCGGATCGGTGCGTCGATTAAGAACACCGATGACCCAGGAAGAGTCCATCGCTGTATCACTCCTGAACGAGTGCAACGTGATATCGACAAACAAGGAATCGTAAGACTCATAATCATAATGACCGGGAGCATCGTTCTGAGGTGCATAGTCGCGTAGCCGTCTTGGATGTCGAGCCTTCATTCGCGTCCTACTTGTATCTATCCGCTCAAGGACACACCCGATTGCAGATGGATGCTCGACAACAAACTTTGTAAACCCTTTTCCCCACCAGCCTCGCAGCTGCATTGTTGCCAACGGGTGACTCGATGTAGTATCGTCTTTACCACCAAGTTTGTATTGCATCTGGTTGATCGTCTCACAGACCTCGTTCGTAGTTAGGCGAGCAGACTGAACTCCCGAGTAAAGGCGATAGACTCCTACGACTGGCCCGCCATTCAAACTATCCAGGAAGGTCGTAAACCCATCTCTGAAATAGGCGTCGATATGGGAAGTATCGTTTTGATAGAAGTAGTCATCACCGAGCACACTTCCGTACAGAATTGAGTCAATATGTAGCGAAGTCCAATCAAAGGTTGTGTCCATTCGATCACGAGCCTGATAAAGGCCAGTTTCGAATTCCGATACACGAGGTAGGCCAATGCCGGCCGAATGTTCACTCGGATTCTTTGGCAGAGTGAAGCCATTTCCGAGTGCTGATTCCCCTTTGTAGATCATGATGCCGTGACAACCGAGCATTATTGGCATCCACATTGCAAGACGAAGTTCCGTAGCAGATCTCGCTCTTGCATTACTATATACAACTTTTGGGCTGGTTCCACCCGTAGCCGTCATAAAACTGTTCAACCATACGTTTGCCATCCATGGCCTATTGGCAAATAACAACGCAGCTTCGTTGGCATAGAAGTTCTTTACGACATACTCGTAGTAGGCAAGTATACCACCTGGATGGCCAGTAAGATATTTACCCGTTGAATCCGGAACATCCGGAAACGGTAGCGGAGGAATACCGCTAGCGTGCTCGCGACTCTTTAAAAACGAATCCGGGTCATGAGCGAGACTCTGATTAACTCTCAGATCCCCATATCCGAAACGCAAATTAGCATACCTTTCTTGTGTTGTCGCGTCTGTTGTGTCACTTACTCGATTGTAGCCATGCTTGTATGCATAGGAAGCTATTTGGTTATGACTCTGCATTCCTTCACCTTGCCATTGCGTCTCTTGTTCCATAATGTGGCGTTGTTTTGCCGACCACTTGGATGCCACTTCCGTGATTAGTCTTCCGTCAAGCTTCCTATTCATGTATCTAAAGGCAAGCCACTGCATTGGGAGTGCTTCATCTCGACCATAAAACTTCCAGATGCGAGCCCTTTGGGAATAGTCTGTCACGGGTGTTGTATACCCCGCAACAGAGTCGCCAGTATTAAGCTCATAGATATTGCGAACAAACTCATTAACTGTGTCTCTAATCTCCTTGTCAAGCTTCCCCCAAAACAACTTTTGTGCGAACGGCGTTTCGATCCTGATGCTGTTGATCCGGATCCCTTGACTACTGTCTGAATTGGGGTGGTAAATGAGGCGTATGCCAAGTTTCTTGATTCTCGATGAGTCATGGTCATGAATTGTAGAACTCGACGACGATATCCCACCCGTTGTAAATGAAAGGCGAGGATTATTGATAGCTTCAGTCTTCCACGTGAGTGTATCCTTAATCAAGTCTTTGGTGAAATCGCAGCGAAAACCAGCTGATATGGTCACCGTGGGATATCCACTGTAGAAATGTTTCTTCAACATCCAGCGCCGAACAACAAACTCTTTTGCGCCACTTGCATTGTCGACAAACTGCCCATTAATATCATATCGGAGCGTGGTAGCGAGTCCCATGTCATTGTTGAAGGAATCCTTCTTCATCTTTACAATCGAGTCCTCATCTGGGATTGCCGTAAATGTTATCAACCCAGTTGAGTCATTACCCTTGACGTATGGGAGCTCGATTCTGCAAACCACATTTGTGTCATGAGGGATTGATGGATTTGTTCCGACCAGAACTGCACACTCCATTGAGACAAGCAACATCATGGTATTTTCCTGTCGGTACTTATCAATAGCTGTTGGAACCCACATTGTCAATTGATCGTCTGGGTACACACTATCAAGTGCCACAAATGGGATGGTATCCGTGCTTGATGGCGCAAGTCGGTAATACAACTGGCCGCTTCCTTCAATCGTTCCTCCATTATGGTATTTAAACCCAAACACACCACCAGTGGTGTCGCTAGGTTCAATATCAAAATCACCAATGGAGTCATTGTACGTCAGCCATGGATCAAAGCGAATTGCATTCGCTTCACAATATCGCGAGCCAGCGTTACTAAGACTGTCGTACGTCGAAATGCCTCGAACTGCCGGTATTAGGAGCATACCTGGAACGTATGTGCGTCCAAAAACTCGCTGCATATCGTCGACTGTAGAGTTAGTGATGGTATACATATCCGTATAGTCATGGACATGCCAGACCGTTGTTCCATACTTCTCTCCTAATCTTTGATGAGGCGCATTCCAGTTCCAACCCATTAGAAATCGCTTCGATTCCGTAGAGTCCGATGAAATCGCAAACTGCTCAAGCCAGCGAGACTCATATGTACTGCTTCCTACCACCCAGTTAAGATCCGGTAGTCGCGTTGGGGCTACGGTCTGCGCTCCCATACCTATTGTAAACGTACAAATACAAATGAGGAGACCCGAGAGAAACGAAGCACTATTCATATTGCATCTCAATTGTTTGAAGACATCAGGAAACACCAACCTCCTGCCATTGATTAAGTACTTCAGTCCAGCATCAACTTAACTGAGGTCTTAACCCCCTTTGATGGCGCAACGATCGTCAAGATGTACATGCCGGGAGCGGGTTCAACACTCAATCTCGATTCTATCTGGCATGCAGAGGCATTGTCACGTAGCGCATCAAATTCCCCCTCTGCCAGCTTGTTCATTGAAGAATTGAAGAGATTCCATATTGCTCCGCTTTCCTTAATCAATTCGCATTCGTTGGTCCCCAGCCTAATAGTAAGCATCGTTGTTTCGGGACCTCGTCGAACGTTTGGATATCGAAGGGTGCCTAGCTCCTCTTCAACGCTCACGGGAACAATACGAGTCGTGATCTGACGAGCAGACACCTTTGTACTATTTCTTGCGATATCATATGCCTTACTGTAATCGTCGTTAAAGTACGTCGTATAGGTTTTGAATCTATACCGTGGTATTGAGTCGCCAACAAAGAACACATACGTGCCGTTACCGTAAACCGGGTGTGATAGCCAAGCAACAAACCATGAGTCGTCTGGTCCGAATCCCCACAGAGGACCGGCTCCTCCTTCGTAGTGTGGATCATAGATCTTGGATCCGGATTCAATGTCCCAGACAGTAAACCCTGGCTTTATCGGTCTATTTAGAGCGTCTCGGTAGCCCCTACCACAGTACATTAACATGCGGCCACTATTCGACAACGCCAATTCAGAATCCTCGACGTCTGAACCATAGTTTGCAACGAACGTGCGGAACACCTCTCCTGGATTGGAAAGCCATGATACCCGACATTGGCCGTAGTTCTCGTCATTTTCAGAATCCGGGCCATCCCAGGTAGCACAAACCGTCTCATTGTCATCAAATGGCGTCTTGCGCCATGGAAGACCAGGTACGATCCATGATGTGTCACGCTCACGGTCTATGATCTTTACGCGAAACATATAATCCCACGGTACTACAACATATCGACCAGAAGGAGAAACCGACACTCGTGAGAATGGCCATTCGATCCATCCCTTACCTCCAGGGCTACCCGGCTGACGGCAGAGGTCCTTGGCAAGGATCGTCTTGGAGGGGTAGTCCATAATCATTGCATCTCCGCGGTTGTCATCGAGAGGATAGTACCTATACATTAAGCATAGTATTCTTGCATCACGTGAACAGGCAACATCCAACGCGTTTGTCTGTGACGACGTGCCGAGCATTATACTATCAACGATAGCGCCATCAGATGCCCTCAATACGTACACTCCGTCATTTGTAGCAGTGAACAACAATCCGGCGTCCTCGGCATACGCGGTTCGTGCGGACTCAAATGACTTAGCCGGAGAATTTGTGTTCCAGAGTCTAGTTGTGTCGTCGATCACTAACGGTTGAGAATGAAGCACATTGACTTCATTGAGAAGACCCACAACAAGCATGATACATAGCAGATTGGAAATCATTAAAGTCTCCTAAGTAAGATACACACGAGGCATGGCGGTGATAATGTATCAACAATCTAACTACAACCTTCCACAGTTGCATTATCGAACGGTGAGCCATGTGACGCCAATCAACATCTTCCAATTGAATTTTTCGATACCTAAGTCCAACCTGCTCCGATCAATCCAAATGACAATCGCAATTCCATCAACGGACGACTTTGCCATCACCTTACAATCACCCCCACACCCTCTCCACATCCTCTTTTCGCCCCTTCTCGGTTAGCGCAATATACTTCTTCATGGTCTTGAAGCTCAGGTGACCGGTGAAGCTCATTGAGACCTCGTGGCACATTCCCCGTTCAAGCGAGATGGAAGCGATGGTCTCACGGGTGACGTCACTGGATAGGAAAACGCAAATGGGACCGAGCTTCTCTTTTGTGGACTTTCCACTTCCGGGTATCTGCCGGAATGGACTCTTTGAGCCTACAAACTTGCCGAGTTCTTTTATGTATTGGTTGAGCTATTGCGAGCTTAATGCTGGGAGCGGACTGCCAACACTGCGATACTTGCTGATGATGACTTCTGTAGATTCCGGAGCATATTGACCCCCTTGTAACGGAGCATATTGACCCCCTTGAGTGAGATGACTAATGACATTCCGGCAGATACTGACCCCCCTTTGGTCGGCATTGGACAAATGGCTGATTATTTGAGATTCCGCCAGTCTTGACCAACACAATCCGCCTCGCCGTGACTACTTGAGATCGTACTCCAACTCCTTGGCAACTGCAATCTTGAATTGGGTTTAGCAAGTCAGCATACCATTAAATGCGGTGGTCTGCTACATGTGGAATGATGTGGTCAACGCGGGCGGAATCTCCACCAGAAAAACTCATCCACAACATTCGAACCTAGCTCTCTATCTTGCCCTAATCCGACTGCATCGAGAACTGGAGTATTCATGCACATACAATTGGCCGTCACGGGCCTTTGTAAGCAGGGCGACTATTTGCTCTTGTACCTTGACGGTTACAAACGATCCAATTGGAATTTGGTCAGTCGCATACCAATCATTAACTACACTACGAGCAATAACTCTACCATCATACGACCAATTGTCGATTGAGAACGAGACGTTTTGGCTACCGTTCAGAACTTGAATGTCATTATCATCCAAAACAATCTTCAACGGCGCATTTTTACTCCAGTCAGTTTCAACACTTGTAACCGTGGGCAATGTTAATTGGTAAAGCCTAGGGGAATCTGCGTCGTTTGCTACCGCCCATATGCGTCCTCCGCGGGGTCGACTACACGCAAGAAATGGTTCTGCAAGTGAGGTTGTAGGTGAGTACAATACAGACTGTTTTGATTGATTGTCGTAAATGAATATGCCCCAAGGAAAGGCACAACCCGTGATTGTGTCACGATAATAACTCTCGATATCAACGCCGGTGTTGACCTCAAATGTTTCATTCTCTTGAAAGGCGTTTTGAAGTAACTGACCTATCTTGAAACGCTGCCGAGGAGATGGCCCTTCGAAATAACGACCTGTCAAAATGAGTGTAGTATCTAACGGAATACAGGCTACAAATTGTGAAGCCGTTGGCACCGGGATTTCCTTAGCAGACCCTTTGACGACAATACTGTGCTTACGAGTGGGTGGTGTGCCAGGCATGCTTTCAGAAACAATGACACCTTGTTCGCTAACTGAAATCGAGACCACAGCAAAACTTGAGGATTCCGTGCTGTAGATCTGTTGTGGTGGTTCTGAACTTCGGTTGGTTTGAAACAGCCCTCTAGGCGTTGAATAGTAAACAGTATCGTCGTGAATTGCAGCGGCAACAATCACATCATTGCTCTGGACAACCTCCTGAACGATATCACTGAATGCAAACACTCTTTTGCTCGTTGTGAAGCAAAGCACACTGGAATCTGATAGCGTTGTCGGCTGGTAGTACTCATCTGGCGCAAGCGTGATGTAAAAGACATCCGATACTTGCATTCTATCGAGGTCAAAGTGAATAAACACAGCGACCTTCTCTGAAGAAATACCTAGTGTTGGCCCCGTTGCAACTCCCGCTACCCGCAGCTGATTTGAAGATACATTCACTATTGCTGTGACGTTGTGCTCATAGTGCTGATAATCCATGGACACACGATATTGATCGTTTGCGATGTTGTAAACCACGAACCCCGAGGTTGAACCAATCGCAACAACTTCCGAACCGCTCCCTGGGGATTCCAGTTGAGGTGACTTCAATCTGAGCGTTCCCGAGTAAGCGATGGTACCGCTACTCAAAGTAATTGAATAGGAAGCCGTAGCTGCAGTAGAATCTTTTCCCAACACAAGTAATCTCTTACCATCCGTTACAGCTGAGTAAGCTGAGTGACGAAATGATAGAGCAATTGTGTCAACAACCACCTCACCTCTTGCGATGTACAAAGAGGAATCACTGACAAAAAATACACTACTGTCATCCGCGGTCAACAATGTCGCACCTGGAATCGACGCGAAAGGTTGTTTAGAATGGGTTGTAATATCTAAACGCAGCACACCTGATTGTGTTTCCACATAGGCAACATTGTCGAAGCACGACATTTGTTGAACATCAATAAGAAGAGTATCAAGTTCTGTAGGATTGTTGTCAGTATTGCACTCAATAAGATTGTTGTTCTGTAAGAACAATAATCGATTGTCCCAAGCATGCACTAGACTCTGAGGGATGAAAGGCAACTTTCCAACAGCCGAAACTATGTCGTTCTTGACACGATAGACGGAATCATTCGATACGATGTAGGTGGTTTCGGAAAATGAATCAAACCTCGATTCACTGTGAGGGGGCACTACATTTGAAGTGAATTGAAAAGCGCCATTTGCGCCGTCATTCCTCCAGCGCCCGCCACTGGAAAGATACACTGTTCTGAGTGTGGACGATGAACGCCAATTGGTTGATGTAATTTTAGCTTGCCATGGTAGAACAAGATGGCGCACGGTCGAATCGACTGTGTATGTTCCTATACTAATCTGAGCAACGAGAGTTACTGGTGTTAGCAAGGTGCAGACCAACCAGAGCAGTGTAACAGAGAACATGCAATGCATAGATGCCTTCATTTGAAGCCTCGCTAGTAGTCATTTCGCAAACGCATGTGTGGTGCGCCGTAAAGACGCACCACACATTAGTTTTTCTGAAATTAGCCGGAACACACTGAATAGCACGTGCCGTTGGGTTGTGGTGGGGCCGGACATTGAGGAGTGCCGGTCGCGGCACCGGGGCCAGCTGGAGTCGCTATGTATGCACCAAATCGGTTGCATACCTGCCATATGTGTACGCCTGCCCACACCCCCGCCCACGGGTGGAAATTCCGCACAAATGTGCCCCCCCCCCCCCCCCCCCCCCCCCCCCCCCCCCCCCCCCCCCCCCCCCCCCCCCCCCCCCCCCCCCCCCCCCCCCCCCCCCCCCCCCCCCCCCCCCCCCCCCCCCCCCCCCCCCCCCCCCCCCCCCCCCCCCCCCCCCCCCCCCCCCCCCCCCCCCCCCCCCCCCCCCCCCCCCCCCCCCCCCCCCCCCCCCCCCCCCCCCCCCCCCCCCCCCCCCCCCCCCCCCCCCCCCCCCCCCCCCCCCCCCCCCCCCCCCCCCCCCCCCCCCCCCCCCCCCCCCCCCCCCCCCCCCCCCCCCCCCCCCCCCCCCCCCCCCCCCCCCCCCCCCCCCCCCCCCCCCCCCCCCCCCCCCCCCCCCCCCCCCCCCCCCCCCCCCCCCCCCCCCCCCCCCCCCCCCCCCCCCCCCCCCCCCCCCCCCCCCCCCCCCCCCCCCCCCCCCCCCCCCCCCCCCCCCCCCCCCCCCCCCCCCCCCCCCCCCCCCCCACCACCAAATTCCGCGTTAAAGTGACCACCAAAAGTTGATGGTGTTTTGGGTCGAAAAGTTGATGTGATATTGGTCGTGGCGGTTCATGAAAAAGGGTGTGATTATTCGATCGTTTCGGGGGCTGTATTCGGCTTACGTTTTCTGAGGGAATCGCCGGTAAGTTCCAGGCGATGAGCGTCGTGAATGATACGGTCTAAGATAGCATCGGCAATGGTTTGTTCGCCGATGATCTCGTACCAGTTGTTAACCGGTACTTGTGAGGTAAACATGGTCGATCTCTTACCGTGGCGGTCTTCGATGATCTCCATGAGGAATGCCCTGCTCTGTTGATCAAGTGGCTGCATTCCGAAGTCATCGATGATCAGCAGATCCTGCTTTTCCATTTTGATGAGTTCCCGCGCGTATGAGCCGTCGACCTTGGCCATCTTCAGACGGGAGAAGAGCTTGGTGCTGTGCTCGTAGAGGACTCTGAAACCGAGCGCGCACGCCTGATGACCGATGGCTGAAGCCACAAAGCTCTTGCCGATGCCTGTGCTGCCGGTGATCAGGACGTTTTCGTTCTTACTGATAAAGGCGCAGTCGGCAAGGCGCAAGATCTGGTTCTTGAACTGCTGCCTGGGACCGGCAAAGCTGATCTGCTCAACCATGGCCTTATAGCGAAACCGGGCGTTCTTAACACCGCGCTCCTGCTTGCGGTTGCAGCGGTCGTCCCATTCGGCGTTGATGATGGCTGCAAGAAACTCGTCCCATGTTTCCTCCTGTGGCCGGCCAACCTGCAGACTCGCGGTAAAGGCACGCGACATTCCGTGCAGCTTCATGGCCTTGATCTTCTCGAGTGTAGAGGCGTTGGATCCTTCATTCATGACCTTCTCCAGTTAATAGTGATTCATCATTGGACTGTTGGTAGTACTGCTTGCCTCGTATGTTTTCATGACGTGGCATTTGAAGATCTTCCTGGTGAGCATCGTCATCATCGAGTCTTCGCTTAAGGATGTCTTCTACAACGCGGAAGCTGTAGAGCTCAAAGGAGTCTGCGCGGCGGCAGGCCTTGGCCAGCCTCTGGGGTCCCACCGAACGGGAGAGTAAGAGAATGCCCTGGCACGACTTATAGGCCAGCGCCGGGTAGTTGCGCCGGTGCAGTACTTGCCTGATGTAGGCTTCTACTTCAGGAGCAATGGCCGATGCCTTCTCCAGAAAGTACTCAGCACTCCAAGCCTCTAGGGCCTGATGTCCGGCAGGCATGTGTTCTTTGAGGGTACTGTAGCCGTGAGGTGATCTCACGCGCCGGTGGGTGGCAACGAGCTCGTACTTGTAGAACACTTCCACCGTTGAGGAGCTGTAGAGCAAGCGCAGTTTCTTGCCTACGAGAGCGCACGGCACGCTGTAGAAGTGCTTGTCCGGGCTCAGGCACACGTGCCCGTTCTTAAGCGCCGTGGCTTGAACCGAGTGCCTGAGTTCATAGAGTTGTTCCGGTAGTGGCTGTAGGGCCTGCTGCTCCATCTCGATGAACTGATCCATGCGTGAGTAGGTGCGCCCTTTGAAGTGGTCGCTGTTATGCTTCTTCAGGAGCTCCCAGATCGCATCATTGAGAGCCTCAAGGCTCGGCGGCGGATGCCGCGGCATCGACGCAAAGATCGTCGTGTAGATGATCTTGACGGCGCCTTCAACAAGAGCCTTGTCCTTTGGCTTGTAGGCGCGGGCCGGAAGTGCTGCCATGCTGTAATGATCGGCAAAGCCCTCAAAGTTCTCGTTGAGCTGCGGCTCGTAACGATTGCTCTTGATGACCGCCGATTTGAGATTGTCGGGCACTATGGCATTGGGAGCACCTCCGAAGAAGTGCAGCGATCTCTGGCAGCAGCCGATGAAATCCTCCACGCGCTGCGATGGCGTGGCCTCGACATACGTCAACTGGCTCGCACCCAGAATCGCAACGAAGACCTCTGCTGTCAGGATCTGGCCCGTATCGGCGTCGCAGTAGCTGAGCTTCTCACCCGTGAAGTCCACGTACATCCTATCACCGGCCTTGTGCACGATATGCATGCTGACCGCCACGCGCCTCTTCCACTGGTAGTAGTGCCGGTAGAATGCCGTCTTGCGGTAGCCATCGGGGTGCAGCGCGGCATAGGTATCATAGTGACGCCGCAGCGTCATTCCCCGCTGTGCAAGGCGTCTGTCGTGCCGGACAAAGTACTCGCGGAGAACAGCCAAGCGCTCGCCCTCGGGCTCTGCAGGCTTGACGCAAAACAGATCATCAAGTTCTTTGTCGCTCTTGAGCAACACGTCGCTCCAGGTGATGGCCAGGTCTCGCTGCAGGGCCAGGTACTTGCGAACCGTATTGCGAGACAGGCCCGTGGAGGCCGTGATCTGAAGCTTATTCTTCCCAAGGAAGTGCAGCTTTAGGACTCTTCGGAGTTTGTTCATGTCGATCGGTGTATTTGCCATGATCGGTTCTGATGTTGTGAACAATGTTGTTCTCAAAATCAACCGATCAAGACGACCGATATCAGCACTTTTTCACCCCATCGCCACTGGTCACTTTGACGCGGACTTCAGTGGTCACTTTGACGCGGATTCCGGTGGTCACTTTGACGCGGAATTCGGTGGTCACTTTGCTGCGGATTTAGGTGGTCACTTTACGCGGAATCTCCACTCTGGCTGATGTTTGGTGTTTTAGTTCAAGCGTGGAGATTCCGCCTGTCGTGACCAACACAAGCCTTGTTGCCGTAGCCACTAGAGATCGTACTCCTACACCATAGCAACTGCAATCCAATGTTGGGTTTGGTAAATCAGTACGCCAATGGATCCGGTGGTCAGTTACCAGCGGTATTATGCGGACAACGCAAGCGAAGCTTCCAGTGTTGAGGGAGTTACCCTTGGTTCTATAAAGGCGTTCCACACAGCAGCCTTACTGCGATGTCAACCCGATTTTCTCAATGAGGAGTTTACCCAGCCTCGAGATCTTGAACTTGTCAGGATGCAAGACGCCTTTCATCTCCTTCCTTAAAGAGGATGGCGTACCGCCTTTAAAATCGGGAACATCGACCTCTAGAAGCTTCAACTCCTCGAGATGTTGCCTCATTCCTCGATGAATTGTAGCAACGTCGTGCGCTTCTTTAGGCGAAGAGACGTATGTCGAGGCACGGTCCAGCATCGGCTTATGAGTATCGTAGAATTCATCGCCCTGTCCGATGCCAAACGTATAGCTAAGAAGTATCAAGACTTCCATGTCGCTGATCTTCCCTAGTAGATCGAGAAGGAATCGGCTCTCTTGGGACGACATATCTGTATCGCTTAGCGAATTGGCAACTAGTGATGCAATGTACTCTCGTCTCTCGTCCGAAAGAGAGTTTACCGCTTGTCGCAAACCTTCCTCAAAGACGTCCGCCATATATGGATCCACCATTCTACCGCTTAGAAAATGGGCTTCGAGAACCGCCAATCTCGATTCAAGTGTCACGACGTACTTGGCAATTCGATCAATACGCTGGCCAGGTATCTGTCCGAGTGCTAACTGCATTAGCGGACCCGCTAAAGGAATCTCCCCGACCGTCGAGTTTAACACCGCCAAAATATGGTCAAGGCTATTTGGTTCCAGCTCGTGTTTTGCAATATCCGCGTCCATTTAGCGCCCTGCGTGTTTGTTAATCGATATCTTTAGCTGGATATTCCGCTCACGTTGACCACATCATTCCTCAGGCAGCAGATCACCGGGCAAAGTAGAGTACGATTCTTCAACGTGCAATGCTAGATTTCAACTGCCTCTGCGCTTGAGTACAATATCAGGTGGCAACTCTTATGCGGAATTGGGTGATCACACAACGCGGATTCTCCAATCTGCCGCCTAGATAAATTACTGCACACCCAACGCCTTGAAAACAGCGTCGAAAGGGGTCAGCATAGAATCCAGTTTGAAATCTCGCAAACAACTCGCCGGGGATTGTTGGTATGTCCTATACGCTTGCCATTGGCAAGAGAATGCGCTTTGCTCCAGCATCAAATGCTACCTGCAATGCTTCCGCGAGATTCTCAACTGGGATGATGTTTCCTCCGAGGCTCATGCTTCCTAAGACAACCATCTGTGGCTGAATTGGCTTTCCAAAGACAGCTGAGCATAACACGACAAATGACGCAAGGGTGAGGGAGGCGGTAGGGCCGGTGTTGTGAAGCTCAACCACGTGGAGATGGTAGTCATGATCGCCTGGCTTGATAGAGGCACTGATGCGACTCCCATTTGCTCTGAAGTAGTCAAAGCCAACCTTGACTGCTTCCTTAGCTGCTGTGTTTGAACCCAGGCCGGACAACTTCAATGCGCCGTTCCCGGCAGTAACCTGCGTTTCAATTCTATATAACCCGAGGTGTGATCCGGAGCCACCTGTTGCTACTGTGTGCATCGTTCCAGGATTCAACGGCCCGTCGGGAATCAGCGAACCACCACCTTGTTCCGGAACACTAATGAACCTTTCTTCCATGGTGTCGACGTCGATATACGAGAAGTGCACTTCGTAGAACTCCATTCCACCGATCTTCTTGAGCTGTTCCTTGACACGCCTGCGTGATTCGAGTGCATACTCTAGACAGCGTCGGACTGCCTCTTTATCATACTCTTCGTTGGGGTAGAGCAGTTTCAACAAGCCCGATACCGTGTGCTTTACGGCAATGGTATCTCGTTGATTTAGGTCTCTGCCGAGCTTGAAATACTTGTTGATCGCATCGCCAAAGTTCCTCTTGCGCATTTCACGCAGCCATTCAGCAAGGTAATCCACGATCATGCCATACTGATTCGTGAAAAACTCTGGGCGCATCTTCGGTATCTCCCATCCAGGGAGGTAGGCATGGAAGCGATCAAAGAACGCCGCATCGATCATTGCTTCTGGGAAAGGGGCGAAGAGGTGACTCGTCTTTACCAGAGTATCAACAGGCTGATTGATATTGCCAACAAACACCATGGAGGCATAGGCATTGATGGAGTCCCTCCCACGAGAGAACGACCCTGAAGCCATGTAGTCCTTCATGATCTGAACGCCGTCTTTATCCTTAAAGGAGATGCCCGCCACCTCATCAAAGGCTACAACGTCCCACACTCCAACCAATCCGACCTGACGTCGAGCCATGTTGTAAAACAAATTGGCAACGGTTGTTTGGCCACCTGAGACAAGGATGCTGTTTGGACTGATCTCTTTATAGATGTGACTCTTCCCTGTACCCCTTGGCCCAAGCTCGGCCAGATTGTAGTTATTTTCTACAAGTGGGATCATCCGTGTTAACAAGTGCCACTTTACTCTCTCATCAAAGTTCGTCGGTTCCATCCCAGTGGATCGAAGAAGAACGTCTATCCACTGCTCCTCTGTAAATGCTCGTCGGCCACGGAATAACTCGTCAAGATCCATGTTCGGCATTTGAATTGGCTTCAAGTCACTCAGAATGAACGGCGAACCTTTCTGTGACTCTTCATAGAAGTACTCTAGATTTACGATACACCAGATCCCACCAACCAGCAGCTTCTCGTACTGCTTAACAATGGTGCTACTAACCTCAATGCCTTTCACTCCGAGGTTGCTCAGAAGTGCTTCGTAGACATCTCGCTTTTCGTTCAACGTAACAGTCACCTTGTCGATAAGCTTGAGGCTGCCTCGCTCACGAATTGTTGACTTTACCTTCTCAGCTTCATCCGGTCTTACATAGTTCTCGGACAAGATCTTCTTAACGGTCTTAAGACCTTCGGATATCACTTCATCATCATTTGATGCACAGTAGGAACCAAGCAAGTACTCGAGCACATAGACTGGTACGTTCGCACCTTCTTTAACAAGTTTCGTCAAGTCTTTACGAACCACCCTCCCAGCAAAATGCTGATTGAGTAGCACGTCAATGTCTGATGCTGTAGCCCCTTGGTCAGAAGTCATCTGAGAATGCCCGATCGATAATTACTTCAACACTAAGTTGTTCAACACCAGTCTCTGCATCGAGGACAATGAGTCGGCATGGGATCCTCTTATCATACTTTCTATCCTTGAGTACGAGGCTCACCCACGTCGTCCGGTCGCTTATAGCTTCCGAGGCACTCTCAAACTTAACTGTTTGCAGATCAGACACGATCTCATTGCCACAGTATATTGCCACCTTTACCGTCGCTGCCTTTACCCGCTCGCTCACCGCTTCAGTTTGGATAAACTGGAACCGATGCCGATTCGCTGTAATCCTATGATTTGCACCTTGGATGTGAATAGACGCTGTCTTAACTCTCGTGCCTTCTGCCGCCTTACCACGTATGTGTTTGACGGTAACAATTGGCACTACGATCTCTTGTAGCATAGCCCCACCATGGTAGAAGCGTGCCCCACCAACGAAGTGGAACAGATTCGCCCCTTTGGGAATCAGAAACTCTAGGTCGCTATCCACGCCAGCAGTCGTACGCAGTGTCCCATGCCAAGCAGCTTCATGGACCGGGAGAGATGGTCCAATGACATAGCGCTTCTTTGTGACGATCGCGTTATCGTACTTCTCATTCAACTTGCTCTTGTCAGTAGCAACCCTACCAGACTCAGTATACATGAAGCCATGATCAGCCGTGATCACGATATTGCTGCCATTAAGACTATTCACGATATAGTTTACCATGGCACTGAGCTCATCTATTGCGGTTCGCACTGCTTCGAAGGTTCGGCCTTCTGTTTTCCCGTCATCCCCGATTGCATCTACGGTATCGTGATAGATATACACAACACGTTGATCCTTAATGAATGCACGTCCTTCATCCTTCTTAAGCGCAATGAGGTCACTATACTTACAGGCGATACCATTCACAGAGAGGAGGACGTTGTTTCTCTCGCTGGCGATGCTAGACTTCCCATCTACCATAATGTCTGAACCTGCAAACGACAAGTGAGTGTGAGGCAACAGGCTTGCCATTCCCAAGGCCGTGTACGATGGCAAGACACCCAGTTGAGAAGACAATTCTGCAGCAAATCGATATTTGCCGTTGAGCACAGTAACAAGTTCTTGAGCTGCTTCATACCGGAATGCGTCGCTTATAATGACAAACGAACGGCGAGTGTCACCCGCGTCCAACCACGGGCGTATGTGGTGATCATAGAAGCGATACTGATTAGAGACGCTCTCAACACCCCACTTATTCAGAAGGCCATTTGGCTGTTCAATGAATTTGCCCCAGGCCAAAGCAAGCTCCAGCAGATACCACTTTGAGTAGCGGTCTTCGATATCACTGCGCAAGAGTTTCAGAACGTCCCACGACCTTGATTCAGCACGATCAGCCCCTTCACAGAACTGGCGATAGAGTTGATCGAATTGATAGAGTTCACTCTCATATGCGGAATACATCTCCGATGCGGACGTAGATGGCATATAGAGTTTGCCGGGGCACTGCTACTGAGTCGGGCTTAGACAATGACACCCAATGCCCATTCTGTCGGCGAGTAGCAACGGCAAGAACATCATTAACGTTGATCACTTCGGCGGTATCTATGATTCGATCTTTGAGGCCTGTAGTGATGTACTTCTCAACATCCAGAAAGGTGTTCACCAAATCGAGGTGCTCTATCTCAATAGTATTCAAATGCTTTTCAACATCTATGATCCTACCTACTTCAGCAGACAGTACATCATAGCTACTCACCCGACTGATGCTGTCACGCCACGAAGCTAATGCGACTACGGCGTTCGGCACGCTTGCACTTGGAAGAAGTAGTCCACCGAGAGATGCCGGGACGTCGCATCTGAGTTGATATGCAAAATCAGAAGTAAGTAGTCGAATAAGAAGATTCTTCAGGGTTGGATTTACTTCTTCGTAGCCATACGCGTTCCGAACCATGGTCCAGAAAGGGCCATCCAGTCCAAACTTCTCAACTTGGGTCCATAAGGCCGGTGCACGATCCAAGTCAGCGTCACAACTTATCTCGACCCATGAATGAAACAGAGTGTTCACTATGTCATGAATATCTGGTTGCTCTGCTTTGACAAGAACAGTGATCATCTTCCGATCAAGGTCGGATGCAGAATCTTCAGGAGAGACGATACTCTTGAGTTTCGCTACACGTTCAACGGCATCAAAAAACTTTCCTCGCTCATCAAGATGACCTCGCAGATCCAAGTTCAGCAGACCAAGATCTTGCAGCACAATGCTTGCCCGATCAGCTCTAAAGCTGCGGCTGTACAGTCTAGTGTCTAACAGCCAATCATCGTCATAGTCTGGTTCTTCAAAAGGAGCATACAGCAGGAACTTGCCATCAGGCTCCAACCTCTCTATGCGGATCTTCAACTCAAGTGAACCAATCTCATCCAGCCGAAGCGTCGTAACTCCGTCTAGCACCACATCGGATAGGCTATCTTCAAACTCACACTTTGGATCGTTCCAGAAAACAATGCGACACTGTTCGTTGTTGTAGATTCGATCCAAGGCAGATCTGATATGCGTTACATCGATCATTCGTCTTCCTTTCCGCCTGTGATGGCCTTGGTCTCAGCAAGCAGGTCGCCGAACTTCCCGTAGTTCACCTTGACGCCGTCATCGAGATCAATGGTGATCTTCTGATCAACAACATGCTTGAGTTTTTCATCGAACGCCAGTAGTTCGTGTTGCTGCTTCTTGAGCTCATCCTGCTCCTTCTGCAACTTGCTGCGATGGCTTGTGCTTGTGGCCTTAACCTTGTCACCTTCAAGTTGATCAATTCGTGCAGCGATTCTGCCTTGCATGGGGATTACATACTCTGTCCGCATTCGAGCCAATGTCCCACTATTGTAGCGATGCATGTAGATCAGACGCTGGAATGCCCGTTGCTTGCCACTAGAGACCATCCAATAGATCGGACGTTTCTTGTACGTCTGCAAGTGATCTTTGAAGAAGTCAGTAAGGAAGTACTTCCGCAGATCTTTTCCGAGTGAGGCTTCAATGAATGCAAGGTTCTCATTCAGCGTGGCTTCGCCGAAAGTGGCGCGGAGGAATTCGCGGGTGCGGGCTACGATGTCATCGTCGAACCACTCGCCAGCGAGCACAGGGATGATCCCGTCCTCGTCGGGGGCGAAGGTAAGTTCGGCCAAAGGCTTGCCCACTTTTTCCAGAAACTCACGAACTGAGTCCCCGGCGTTGGCCAGAATGAGGCCGGGGTGGTCGAGGGAATAGCGGCCCATCATGCAGCCGACGGCATAGGAGAGGAAGGCGGCCACGTCCTTGCGCTGGTCAGCGCGGGCGAGGGTGATTTGCTCTTCGGGCACTTCGGGTTGCAACTCGCCGTCGAGGCCGTAGGCGGCGATGAAGAGCCGGTTGTTCTCCGTCTCCAGCTCCTGCATCCGGCGGATGGCGGCGGTGCTCTGCGCCTCCCAATTCCGCCAGCTCGCCTCCAGCGTCGCGCCCTTCAGCCCCGGCCGCAGCAACGGCTGGTCGCGGAAGTCCCACGAGGTCTCGAAGTTGTCCCAGTCGGCACGGGCGATTAACGTAACCAACTGCCAACGATAACTTCGCCACAGTCAGCCTGGGCTCTTCCAGGCGAACCATCGGCACTGTTACATGTCCCGGGATTGAAAGGCGAATGTCGGGCAAAGATACGGCTAAGTATCTCGTGGCGACGTTTGAATTAGTAAGGCGAATAAGAATTCACGTCGTCGCCGTTATCGGAAGACAGAGACATCGAGCATTGCTGATCGAAAATACAACCCTTGGTCGCCACCTAGCGTCCGAAAGAGTTCGATGCTGTCAGGCGTACCACGTTAAACCTGTCGAAAATAATACTCCTCGGTTGCGAGGGACCATGCGCTTCCATGTTTCCGAAATTACGAATTCTTCTGCCATCATCCTCCCAGTTCACGACGTAGTCAGTTCCCATACCACTTCCGAAAGGTTCCGCCCTTGTTGTAAGGAAACCATTTCGGCTTGACTGGCGAGCTTCACGGAGCATTGTGCGGGAATCAAACTTTCTTGTCGTTTGAACCTCGAACCAAGTCGAAGAAATCGGTCATTGTCTCCTGGTTGCAACCCTGACCGCCGTCTGCAACAGTTTGCGAGGCGGTACTCCGTTCTCAAACCCTGCCGAAACTATGGTCTGTTAGCCAACATCCGATCGGGATTGCCGGGAATTCTGAAGTCGAAGCAACTCGGATGAACTCAGAAGGAGCCATGCCCAGTATCGAAGAAGGCTTTGCTTGAGTTCCTCATTTGTCTGCACGTCTCTACTTGTCGCTCGAATAAGTCCGGAAGAACGGGCGTGAGTTGCCGTGTCGTTATTGAAATGACAAAGGCAACAACCCACCGCCGATTGTATCAAACGCCGCGTCCAAGGTGTGAATGCAGACGATCAACACGGAACTGATTAAGCAGGAATGCTTTCTCGAGCCTCCGAACGAGGAGAGGAACATCCAGCTCTGCATTGTGATCATTCCGACATAGCCACCGAACCGCAAGGCGAAAGCCTCGCTGGATGAACATTGCAAAGAGGTCGGACTTGCATCAGGGAAGTATTCCCTGAGCAACCGCTTTAGGGTGCGATTCATCGCTTTGCCCCCATATACGGCGGATTGGCCACGACGACGTGATACCGCTGGGTGAGCGCCTCGGCTTGTTCGAGCACGCGCAGGACTTTGAGGTGCGTCTCGCGCAGGAAGAGCTGGCCGCCGAGGTCCTTCGCCTCGATGGCGCGGCGGACGTCGGCGATGGCCCGTTCGTCGAGGCACGGCTGGATGAGCGAGCCGAAGTTCTTCGCCTCCTCGAACTGGTGGAGCAGCCGGAGCATGGGCTGATTGAAGAGGTCGCCCAGCCCGAGGGCGTGGATGTAGTCGCGCAGCTCGTTTTCCGCGAAGCGCACGTCGCGCAGCTCGATGATGTGGGGCCGGACGAGGTGTTCCGGCTGGAAGAAGCGACGGGACTTTTCCCGGGCCTTGAAGACGAGGGCCAGCTCGGCGAGCTGGGCGGCGCGGGGGCAGATCTCCAGCCCGTACAGATTGTGCCGCAGGATGAGGGCGGGGATCTCGGTGGGCGCGTAGCCTTCCTCCTCGTAGATGAGGGTGAGCAGGTCGAAGGCGTAGGTGAGCATGTGCCCGCTGCCGACGGCGGGATCGCACAGGCGGATTTCCTCGGGCTTGGTGATCTTGAGGAAGTCGGTCTCCGCTTCGCCCTCGATGTAGTAGGGCATGTGCTCGCGCAGCCGGGAGCCGGGGCGATTGAGCAGCCAGAGCCGGCCGAGGGAGTTTTCGACGAGGTAGCGGACGATCCAGTGCGGGGTGAAGAGCTGGGTGACGGCGGGGATGTCCTCGGTGGGCACGGCGCTCTTGCGGGCCATGACCTGGTCCTTCCGCTCGGAGATGTAGAACTGGTAGAGCCAGCCGAGGACTTCCACGCTTTCACAATCTTCCGCATCAACATTGGCGACCAGCTTGCGAATGAGTGAATCCGTATGTAGCAAGTTGTTCGGCAAGAGCAATTCTGCTTCATCATCTACACGCGTAAACAGGAATGGCATTGCTTCATTGAGCGCGTTGCATTGAGCAACGAGAAGCATACGATAAAGCTCTTCCTCTTTGCTACCATCGATCTTCAGATCAATGATCGTCTCGGCCTTCAACCCTGGAAGACTAACATTTTCGGCTTCTTGCAACAGCTCAGGAGTATCCTTCTTTCCAGGATGGCTCAGAACACGATAGCCATGATCGAAATAGCCCTTCAACTCCATGTAACGGATCGCAACGATTCTGTTGAACCACGTGTACGCTAGGGCTTCCATCGTCTGCTCGTACCCATTCTCGGCAATACGTTTTACGAGCTTCTGACGCTTCCGTCCCAATGATATGGGATACGACTGACCGGCGATCGCGACAACATCTCCCTGTTCCTTCACAGGTGATACGTGGTCCGCAGTAATTCCATAGTACGCAGCACGGTCCTTCATCGCTTGGATGAAGTCGACTCGTGCCTGTGGGGCGTAGCTCTTAAGTCTTGGGCGGTTCATGGCTTCCTTCTACGTGCGAGTTGAGTTGAGGTAAGTATCTGACCAGCTGCTCAGAGCAGTTCAGATATCTATCGTATCTCTATGCGCTCGCCCATGAGAATGGCGCTCTCCATTTCGGTGCGTAGTTGCTCAAGAAATTTCTCGATGTCGGCATTCGTTTCAATGTAGCCTGACTTCCACACAATTGCGGGGACTAAAACACGCTGTTTCTTGATTGGCCTTCCCTTCTCTTCAAGGTGCCTTTCAAGTTGCTTGATTGCCACATCGTATTCATTGGTCGCCTCTTGTGAACATTGTGTGAGATGCGCCAGACTCTCCTCACTCTTGATACGGGCAATGAGCATGTTTAGCGGTGCAAGGAGGTCCGCCTTGAAAGTTGCATCTACAGAAGCCCCATTGAGAGCCTTCTCTAATCTCTCAATTTGTGTACCGACAAGTGAGGCAACATCAACTCGTCGTTGATCTAGCAGTCTATCATTGACGCTCTTTACGGCACTTATCAACGACTCTGCTTCTTTAACGAAGCTATACGGCTGCGGATCGCCTAGAATATCGGTCATTCTCTTTAGTGCTTCCCGTGATCCAACTTCTCGTTCGAGCTCTAGTTGATTAACTCTGAAGGACTCAAACGAGCTCCGAAGTCTGTCCCATGCCGGCTTCTGCTTCCTAAAGAAATGATCTAGCTTGTGAAAACACTCACTCGCGTGCAATAGCCCAATCTCAAGGCCATTGAACTTCTCGAGAAACTTTCGGCTATCACTATTCAAGACGAGTTGGTCAATGAGAACCAGACTTGTTGATAGATCATCAGCGCCCGGGTATCTGCCGGTTTCAGAGTAATGCTTATAGCCTCGCATTGTAAACTGCCATTCACCTAGCTTCTTGCTGAGAAATGAAGTGAGGCCATCTTCACCGTCAGGCCCCATCTCACCGAACAACTGATTGCCAAGATTTCTGGCAGTCTGAATCACCTTCGGATCTGCTGCTTCACGACGTCGAACGATAATCTTTCTTCGCTTGACTGGCGTCGTGATAGCCTCATACACTCTATCAATGAGTATCGGGGCGGAATCCATAATCAACGTTACTTCTCCAAGAACATACAATCGAGCAATAAGCAATAGAGATTCCTCTTCGGGCCACCCGAATGGCCGTAATGCATATCGCTTTTCTAGAAGATCATGCAACACTACCTGCTGGCTTCTCATGCTGCATAGTCGTAAGTAATCACGCATCTCCTCCATTGCCTCGGGATTGTTTTCGCCTCGCTCAATAAGTAAGATCTCCTTTCCTACGTCATTGCTGCGAATGACGGCCTGAATCTCCTTTAGTGGATCGTCCGCGAAGCGCGATATCAGTCTCATCTTACTGAACGAGTTCTGGATGAGATACTCCATTGATTCATATAGAGCCGCTGCTGGAGTTGTTGTCTTCAACTTGAGTGGGGTACCTACAACATAGTATCGTGCGGCTGTGAGCATGTCATTGAGAGTCCCAACCAGACGAGAACGGCGGCCACGGTTGTCATCTGCGCAGTCTCGGAGTATCCGCCTTGTCGATTCGGGCAATGTTCCATCACTATTGCGAGAGATGTATCGTTCGGTCTGTAGCAAGGTTCTTACTTCGCGTCCGAGACTTTCATCATTGTCAAGCACAAGTAAAACGATTCCACCATCTGAAGTACTGTCAAGTATACCCTTGCTTTCCGCATACATTTCGTACTCGTCACTCAATGGCGAGACTACTGATAGCAGGAGTGCGCCATCTCTCTGGCCGCCAATCGGTAGGGAGTCACACTTACAGTTGAAGGGGAAGTCCATCTTGTTGACAGAGTACCTATGCTTGTTTTGGCCTTTCAGCACATCCTGATAAATCAACTCACCAAGTAGTTTCGATTCATCACCACTACTTAGATCAACTTGCTTGATCGCTCTGTTGATATCGCGTTCTTCATTGGTCAAGAAGGAATAGTTGTCACCACTTCTACTGATCAATGTTTCCCGTTCCAGTCTTCCAAGCCCCTCTTCAATCATTCGACGCAGCTTCAGTTTGTCACCATCAATCTCAGCAAGGCAGAGGGTCGTCAGATTTTCAAGGTTGCCTTTCATTTCATCTACATATCGAATGAGGAATAGCACCTCCAGCAAGTGAACATCGAACGGCTCCAGGCTCGGATTCGAATGCGCCTGATCTATTGTCTTCTTTACCGCCGTGTCTAGAAAGCTCTCTATCGATGGGTAGAAGTCATAGAGAGGAACAAGCACGCCTATTTGCTCTTCCGATACTGACTTGGCTGCCGATTGAAAAGCATCAAGCATCGATCTCTCACCCCGAGCCAGGTGCATACCTGTAGCCCCTGCCTTACGAATCGCTTCGAACACCTTCTGTATGAGCTGGAACTGATATGGCGCGAAGGGATAGTTCTTGACGAAGTCTTCAGCGTCCTTGTACTTGCGAAAGGTTAGGCCGCATTCCTCAAAAGTCAGCTGACTTTTAAGTATGTCGCCATACTTCTCATACTCTTGCACAAGACGCAGCCTTGCGTCCGGGAGTTTGTCCAGGAGTCGCGCCTGTATGACCTCATCAACATTTGCGCTAGAAAGCGAAAGCGGAGGAAAGAACCGTCCTTGAATCTTTGAGAAGTCCTGTTTCTTCGATTTGCTCAAATCACCAAGCACTGAATCCATATCCTCTTGGGAAGTAACAACAATCCATGCGCGACCTTTGCAGATCGTACCGAGTTCTTCTGTAATAGTTTGAAGATTGAGCATGAGATGTGAATCGCTACCAATAAACTGCCCCACCTCATCAGCCAAGAACAGGATTCGATGCTGCGGCCCCTTTGAATCGAGGTAATGCTTGACCCATTTGCAAAAGTTTTCGACTGTAAGTGAGAATATGCTCTCGGCGCCGTCTACCCATGCTTCGGCAGATTGAATGCTTTGGCCAAGAGTCTCGCTGAGGGCCTTCACAACTTCATCTCTATGGAACTGATAGGCATCTCGATCTTCCCGCCACCCTGCGGTAGAATAGCCAGAGTAAGTTCGGACAAAAGTGTCAAGCAAACCCTTTGACTCTAGATGCCGCTCCATGTGCGCGATATGAGGGTGATCGCTGCAATAACCTTGGAGTTCATTAAACACCTTGAGGAATACCCTGAGAATTAGATCTCTTCCAGATGAGCTGGAATGATCAGCCTTGCTATCAATGTTGAAGAGAATGACGTCTGATTGGCCCCTTACTGCTAGCTGAAGGTCAGCAAACGACAGTGCCTCGCCGATCTTACTCTCAAAGAAGTCAACGGCTCTTTTACTCTGCCCTTCAAATGAGTGCTCGCCATTTTGCACAAGGTACGAGAGCACCTTGAGGAAATGTGACTTACCGGAACCAAAGAAGCCGGAGATCCATATCCCAATTTTGTCACTCTTGGTTGTTCGCGCGGAGGGATCATTAGCCTCGAGATACCACTTTGTGAATTTCTTGAAGTGCTTCAACAGCTCTTCTGTTACTACGAATTCATCCAGTTCTTGCCAGATGGACGATTCATCTAGCTGGTCAGCCTTGACAACACCATTGATCGGCCGGGCTATGTCACGTGTAAACAGTTCTTGAATACGCATTTCAACTCCGTACTTATGGTACCAGCTTAAAAGCTCGGTAGTAATTGTTGCTTTTGATCTTGCCGAATAACCTTAGAGACTGTGAGTCATAGACCCCTGGATAGAACAACACGAGAGGTGTATTGCCCATATGAGACTGTAGGTTGTTCAACAATGTATGTGAGCGCAAAAGAGGCCACGCCTTGCCTACTCCGGATACGATCACAAGATCCAGTTGTTCTGGTTCCACCACCTTGGCTAACTCTGCACTGATTTTTGATTCATGCAGAGGACCAGCTAATGCCTTCTTCAGTGCTTCGCTACCCTTCTCTTTTTGCAGGATAACTGACTTATCAAGCAATCCTCGCCGTTCTAGGTAGCTAAGCACAAAGTCGAAGAGGTCCACGTGTTTGACCCTGATGCCATTTGAATGCTTTGGAAGATTTTCCATCAGAATCGCTAGGTAACGACGTATTCGCAATTCATCTTCGGGGGGATAGTCGAAGATGTAGAAAGCGATCTCGTTTCCAAGCCCATGGCCAGCGAGAAATTCCTTTGAGATCAACCTTGGCAGAATAGCATTTAGGCGCTCATCTAGTGTCAGCTTGGTCATGATGACACCTGAAGATATTGTAGAAGTACATCTTCATGATTTGCCTCAAAGTATCTAAACACAGGCTGCGCGAGGTGCACCGTTTGGAGTTTGAGGCTTTTCGTATTCTCTAGGTACCCAGCTTGTGCCAGCATCTGATAGACAGAAGACCGTAGTCGGATGCACGTATTATCATTCCACTTCGGCATGTGCGGATCACGCTCTCTACACCCAACCAGGTATGCATCCCACAGGCGGTGGTCCAGGAGTTTACCGAACGTGCGATATTCATGTCGAACTACGTGAAACAAGAAGTCGGCAAGAAGTCGACTTTGCTTAACGGCAGCGGCAAACACCGCATGGCTCGCCACAGTGTTATCTCCATCACGAATGATGGACCACAACTCCGGTTGAACAGTTTCCAGTCGTTTTCGGACAAGTCGAGCCACTCGTATTGCCGTCCCAATAGAACGAACCTGAAGGACATTGTTGTTCTCGATGTTCTCCCTCCAGAACTCACGATCAAGCGACTGAAGCATAAGCCCAGCGATTATTCGACTCTCCCTAAGCTTCAACCCGCCAGCTGTGATATCGGCGGAATAGTGCGGCTCGGCAGACCACAGATGTTCGTCGTTAGACACAAGAATCTCCACTATGAGCTCTCCTTAGAGCACACAATATATCGCTGTTGACCCCATCCCTAAGTGTTGGGTCTGTTCTTGGCCAGTCCTCTTTGTTCGGTATGAACTTGGGAGCCAAACACTCACGGCCTTTAGGGGCCTAAATCATGCACTAGAAGCACACTCGAGACGGGCAGACGTGTGCAACTTAGCAGACCGTACCATGGTGATCCCTAGCTAGCCCAAGTGCCTCGGCATGAGTGATTCCAATAAGTGCATTCTTCGGCTGGTCTCAGGAACACTTCTATGACTGCATTCACTGCGACTTCTTTCTGTTCAGCTGGAGATTCCGCGTTACGACGTGTCCAATATTGAAACGGACTCTTGCTATTGCCTGCCTTTGTGGCATACCTCTACTTACCCATCCCGCTTGCTCTCTATGCTTCGACAGCGCGCAACATCTTCTCTCGCTGTGTCACCGGAGGCTCCGATGTTGTCTGGAGCGCTAACCTAACTCGTCCCACAATCTCAGAATAGATGTGCTTGCTCGTAGGCATCTGATTCTTCTTCGGTTCTGCATCTAGTTACAGTGTTGCTGAATGGCATCATATGCCCCTTCTAGTCCCAACTCTCCTGCCTTGGAGAGGTCTAGACACCCGCTGTCCCTTTGCCCCAATTGTATTCTAGCTAGTCCTCTAGTAGAGTAAGCCGATGCATGCGCTGGGTTAAGTTCAATAGCCTTATTGCAATCGGCTATCGCCCCTGTGTAATCCTTGAGCATATATTTGGCTCTCGCCCTGTTAGAGTATGCCCATGCGTCCAGCGGGTCAAGTTTAATAGCCTTGCTGCAATCGGCTATCGCGCCTCTGTGATCATCGAGCTTATATTTGGCTCTCCCTCTATGAGAGTATGCCATTGCGTGCGCCGGGTCAAGTTTAATAGCCTCGTTGTAATCTGCTATCGCTCCTTTGTAATCGTTGAGTTTGTATTTGGCCCATCCTCTATTTACCCACTCATCTGCCGTTTGCCCATAGCATATGAAAACGGTGACGAGGGGAATAAGCAAAGCAAGTATGGTTTTAAGCATAGTATCAACTGCCTTCGGTTGTGTGTAATGTGAATGGGGGTTGGCCTTTAAATTCTTCGGTACCGCGTCTATTTACAGAACTCCTTAATTGCATCATAAGCCCGTTCATACCCCAACTCTCCAGCCTTGGAGAGGTCTAAACACCCGCCATGCTTTTGTCCCATAGATATCTTACTTAAACCTCTAGTACAATATGCCGATGCGAATGTCGGGTCAAGTTCAATAGCCTTGTTGCAATCAGCTACCGCTCCTCTGTCATCCTCAATCATTCTTTTGGCGTCCCCTCTTGTAAAGTATGCCATTGCGAACGTCGGGTCAAGTTCAATAGCCTTGTTGCAATCGGATATCGCTCCTCTGTAATCCTCGAGCACTCTTTTAGCGTCCCCTCTAGTAAAGTATGCCATTGCGAACGTCGGGTCAAGTTCAATAGCCTTGTTTAAATCGCCCATCGCTCCTCTGTAATCCTGTAGCATCCTTTTGGCATCCCCTCTTGTATAGTATGCTGCTGCGAGCGTCGGGTCAAGTTCAATAGCCTTGCTGCAATCGGCTATCGCCCCTCTGTAATCCGAGTTTACCCTTTTTGTGTCCCCTCTATCAGCCCACTCCACTGCCGTTTGCCCATAGCATATGGTAACTGTGATGAGGGGAAAAAGCATAGCGAATAGGGTTCTATGCATAGTATCAACTGCTTTTTGGGTGTGTATTAAGTGTGGAGGTTGGTTAGGTGGTAGCCTATAAAAATGCTCTTAGTGGAGAATCCGCTGACATTGACCGCCTCATTCCGCACGAAACTAGCCACCGCACTATATAAAATGCGATCCTTTAATCATTATGCCAGATTGCATTTGCTACTGCGATGTAGTACTTAAGCATGTAGTCACACCTATGAGGACTCGGGTGGTAACATAAGGCGGAATCTCCAGTGGTCCATTGCGTGCGGATTGAAATGGCCAGCGTGAGCGAACCTCCAGGATTACCTGGAAGCCCTGGTTAGCGCCTGTCTTATCTAAAGCATTCATCTATGCCGTTGGCCACTATCTCCTTCAGCAAGGCTGCAGGCGATTCAATGGCCCCGGCGACATCTGACACCGACGTGCGCTCCAGAAGCTCCTTGATGCCGTGGAACACCTTACGATCCATCACTTGCCTGTTTGCATACAATAGATTCAGAAGTCGCTCTTGGCCATACGCCTTTATACCCAGTTGCACGCACCACAATTTGAATTGTCTAAGCCCATCAAAAGCGTCAATTCTGAAGCCAGATAATGCGGCAGGTCTTTGCAGATCATTAATTCCTACAACGCTTACCAAATCGGTGTATTGGTTGACAAGCCAGTCGTTTTGAGTACAATTGTCTAAGTCGGCAAGGGTGGTACGGTCTCTCCTAAATGCTGGCTTGCGAAGCTTGAGCTCCCATCTAATCATGTCAGTGAGACCGTGATTTGCATCTAGGTACTCGCGCACGATACTGTGTGCGTCAGAACCATTCTTGTAACGATGGATCTGCGAATACAAAGCATTTTCTTTGGATTTACACTTCACATACTTCGTACTCCGATCGAAGAGTATCTCATTGTATCTCTTGTCGTTTGAATTGTAGCGATCAATGAAGTCAGTCAGTAGTAAGCTGGAATCTACATTTACACAGAGATCTAGCCTCGTCACTCTTCCTTTTGAAGCATCAACACCCAATCGATTCGAGACTTCCGCAGTGAACTCATGCATTCGTTCGATCGGGAATCCATTGATGTTATTACCGGTCATTAGTCCGGGCACTGAGCAGTTAACTGAAGTCATCTGAGGATTAGATGTCACGAAGAGGCCCTTATATTTTGTAGATATGACCGTTTGGCCGTAGGCAGGCCTCCTACGCGAACCATCCTCCTTTGAGGAGACACGATCAAATAGTGATCCTGCCTCGAGTTTTGACATGAATCGATCATCTTCAGCGTGACCCCTCATAAAATCTGGTTTTGTTGCTAGAACAAATGTTAGAGTGTCGAACCCAATTGAGCGAATATTCATCATGGCACATTCCTAGGACGTTAGTAAACAGTGGTTACTAGGTCTGTAGGCAAGGCCTCATAGGAAGTTCACATGTTCGTTCAATCTTTCGATTTTAATATGTTTTATTACTATTGGATCGAATACAAGACACGCCCACTGCGCGGACACCTCATCGTTCAATAGAAATCCGCCACAATCATACCATCGAACGAGGACTAAAGAATGAACACTATCGTTATAGATCAACGATATGATGGATTTTATGACAGCCGTTAACCAATGGTATCTACTTGGGAACACAAGGAGGCATATGGAGCTTGGAATTCCTAGGCATCTTGGGAGTCCCCTATGTACAAAGCCCCCCCTGGAATCCTGATCTACCTGATCATCCTGAGATGCTTAACTATGCTAACAATAATCCAAACAGTCTACACTAGATATTACTCAGCAGCTAGAAAATCACAGGTGCAAAACGCGCAATAGTAATAAAAGAGGTATTATCCAAATATTTCTTGCTACTTTCAAAATTAATCCATACATTTGTTTATTAATCATTGTAAAGGCCTATAAGCCTATATATAAATCTTGGAGGATGTATGACTATACTAACCATCGATGAATTGGAGATGTTGAATCCTTATGAACTTGGGGATATACTCGTAAAAGAGATATCAGGAGCATCAAGAACGTCTTACATCGAATCGATTCTATGGATGGGGGCTGAGATAAATCATCTGCATGAGGGCTCAATTACGCCTTTGATAGCAGCAGCATCAGTTGGCAACCTTGAGCTTGTGGGTCCCTTGTATCTAATGGGCTGCTGTGAACCAACGAGGGGGATCAAATTGCAATGCGGTGCATTCTGCTGCTTGGAGAGGGCATACTGATGTACTTCAATATTTGGTATCAAAAGGCGCAGATCTCAGTGTGCAGATGACCAGCATGGCAACCCCACTATATCTAGCTGCATATAACGGTCATTCAGATGCTGTTGATTTCATATTGGCAAATGGATGCGACCAACCCCTGGATGACACTTACGACACTTCACCAATGGTTGCTGCATTTCGACAAGGATATTATGACATAGTGGAATCTTTGTTTATGCACGATATGATTTCCGAGCTACAGGCTGGAATTATCGATGATGAAATTGTATATCGAGTATTAGATCCTGGATACACAGTTCTAGATTTCCGAACGGAAGGTTTGGACCTGATTATTACTTTGTCAACCCCAAACAATGAAACAATAGAAGTAGTTGAGACGATACAGACCGATGACGATCTTATATACATTCATGATGATACTATCACCTATTTTGAGGATGATTATGATGATTATGATTATTATGATGAAGCATACCTAGCAGCCGAAGCCCACATTGTCGGAATTTGCTATGTGAAAAACATAGTTGACGCACATCTAAAGATTCAACGCTATCATCTACTAATAGAATCATACCTCGGTAATCAATCTTATCAATTGCCTGGTTTACTTTCTTCCCGCTGATTTGGGCATAGTGTAAAGTGGCTTTAGTCGGCGGATGCCCAAGCTGCCTCCTTGTATCTTAGGATTCCACCCCATTGCCAGGCAGCATAACCGCATATGCTGCCTGGCATTATGCTGCCAAGGTTTCCTTCCTTTTGCTGAGATCCTTCCCAGGTGCTGTAGCAACTACCAAGCCCGATGGCAGTTGTGTGGAGAGCCCACGCACGCATTTAGATGCCATAGCGGCATGCATACGGCCTTACACCTTCTTTACCTTCTCATGGCCTAAACATCCTCTACTTGGACTCCTCAACAACAGTGAGTGGACGGTTAAAACGGCCCCCTGCAACCCCCCCCGAGAGATCCTCTATGGACGTCTCGTGCTGACCACGCTTCTCCAGACTTTGTGGCTGCTCAGGTCGATCGTCAGCCTTCGTTGCGTGAGAAATTCGACCGGGCGTTGCCCGCAATTCCTCTACGGCTCGCTCTGTGGCAGCCGGGAGCGGTCGACGCCTCGGCTATTGACTCCCGACGCGGAACGCCCAGGCTACCGCGCGAGGCGACCGCGGACCCAACCGCAGAAAACAGACGTCAGGACCCGCCGCGACGCACCCCCCCGCATTGAGACTTTTACGCGATTATCGTGCCCTCTCTAACGTTATGTATTTGCCGGTATTGCCAACGACCCTGATGCGATAGCTGAGATATCTCTTCAATAACACCTGGATTTGCACACATGCATGCACCCTTAAAGTTCCGACTCAATAGATGATGAATGAATTCACCTTCTATAGCGTTTAGAGATCAGATGTTCACAGAATTACTTTTTATCGGTGAACATTCAGCCGATTTGACTGTGCATTGATTACTGTATCAGCGATTTGGGAGTGAGAACGCTTATCATAGACACTTAGGCTGCGGATGTCAGCGTGACCTGATGTTCTTCGAATCACCTCATCCTCCTAAGCCGGCGAGAAATTTGTTGGTGATCGATGATTTCCTCAAACAATGCGAGCTCATGACATCGCAGAGCGGCTGCATACGTCCCTTGTGATGAACCATGCGATCTAGCCGGCAAGCTTGCACAACAGCCTTGATGTCCTTGTTAAATTTTGAATTGTAATTGAGGTTCGACACGAACACTGGCCAACCGCTATTAAAGTGTTTCAATATTGACCTGACTCGTTCGCTATGGACGATAATCTGGTCCTTTCCGGTTTTTCTTTGCTGATCAGCTGGTAGTTCATTGCAACCACGCAGGGATCTGTGGAGATGGAGCCTAGGTCCGAATATCGTGTCCCCACTTCTGCCGCTAGCACCATCACCAACCGGACGGCTTCGAGCTTAGATTGTCCATTCAACTCCAGATTCCAAATTGCGTCGATTTCGTCGTTCGTCAGGACCGCGTCAGAGTCTTTCTGCCGCGCTGCCGCAGATGCTTTAAGAGTTAAGAACTTCTGGGCATTAGATGCCGGGTAGCGTTCAACCCAGTGGAACACGGTGTTTAACTCCTTGTTGAGCCTCCCAACTGTGGATGGGCTAAGTCCCCTGCTTGACTCCAACCAGTCGTGCCAGCGAGATGCGAATTGATGAGCACTCTTGGTATCCCTGTGAAGATCAACCAGCTTTATTTTCCCCCAGTGGTTTTCAAATTGCTCGACGTGATTTCGCATCGACTTATAATTCTTCAGCGTTCCAGGCTCGAGTCTAACGCCCTGAGATTCACGGGTTAGCGGATACTCCGCGATAAACCTATCGACTAGGGCCGTAAGTGATTCTTCCTTGTTCACGATCTGGGTCTGCTGCTTATAGGCGTCGCGAATGCCCTGCAGAGCAGCCAAAGGGTCATATGACTCAATGAATGAGCTGAGTTGATCGGGACCGCAAATACTGGCTCGCTCATAGCTATTCATTACGTTAGAATTCGCCTGCTGCAAAAGCGATGCAAGGGTTTCAAGGCTCGTCCTCACAACATCCGCCTGTTTCGAAGCGCCCACAACACGGGAGTTCACAGAATTCCAACTTGCCACCGGGAGCTGGCCGGACCCTTCGATACCAAATCGAATGCGCTTCCCTCGATGCGTTATGGTCGCGTTCAGATAGCCTTTGGTTGACGTTGCGCTGTGCTTTTTCATCGCGATCGAGACCTTGAATGCCCATTCGCGTAGGTGGTGGTTCTTGTTGTTCCGTTTCATCTTGACACCTTGAGTTTGAAGAAGGAGATTTGTTCTTTCCATCTTCTAGATGTGTCATTCAAAAAGTTCACTATCAAAACTCGGGGCAGCAAACTCGGGGCAGATTGGTGTTGCACATAGCTGCAGGTAGTTGCAACAAACGGCAAAAGCCCCACGCCAAAAATGGCGTAAGGCTTTATTACCAATCGTTTTACACTGATTTTTGCGAAACTCAGTGATGTGTTCCAGTAGTCCCGAGCAGATTCGAACTGCTGACTTTCAGCTTCGGAGGCTGACGTTCTATCCAGCTGAACTACGGGACCAAGAACGACAAACTTACGGAATTCGTCACCATTCCTTACATTAGTCCATACTCTTAGCTAATCTATGGAAGCTGCTATGATCATGGTCAATGTGCATGAGGCAAAGACTCAGCTCTCTGCCCTATTAGCCGCTGTGGAACGCGGAGAAGAAGTGGTGATCGCTCGCAATGGAGAACCTGTAGCGAAGCTGGTCCACTATGTGGAACAACCAAAACTCCGACGCCTCGGTTGCGCCATGGGTTCCATCCTCTACATGGCTGAAGATTTTGATGCGCCCCTTGACGACTTCGATGAATACCAATGAGTACCTACCTCCTCGACTCACATGTTTGGCTCTGGGCAAGCAACAGCCCATCAAGATTGTCGCCATTAGCGCAAGAGTTGATCAATGATTCGAGAACGTCTCTTCAACTGAGTCTCGCATCTATTTGGGAGATCGGGATCAAGGTCTCGACCGGCAAACTCATCATTGCCAATGAGGAGAGAGTCGATGCGTATGTAGCACGCATCAATGCACTGATGGGTGTGACTCTCGCACCAATAACTACGCGGGATGTTGAGGCAGTCACAAAACTCCCGTGGCTCCACAAAGACCCATTCGATAGAATGCTCATCGCTCAAGCGATCAGCCTCAACATACCGATCATCACCGCCGATCCGCATTTCCAACTGTATGATGTGTCGGTGATGTGGTAGCAACTATATGACGCTATGACGTTATGACGTTATGACGTCATAATTGTCATGATTGTCATAACGTCATAACTCTTCAATAACGTTTTACGACCCTTACGCCCTGACCCGGTACGATCTCAGCGCCAACAAGGAAGGTCTTGTCCTGTTGCTCTAATACGCTGTACCCGGCCAATGCACTAAGGATCCTAGCCGATGAAAGGTCACCGGTGATCTTGGTAAGGGGCGTCTTGGTATACTCGTTCGGAATGGTCACAATGGATCCGTCGGCACATGAACGTAGTCCATGGAGTGGCGGTACATCTGTCGGTAAGAGAACAAGCGTATTCCAGGTATCCCCCTGATCGTTTGTTGTAGCTCCACGCATCTGCCCGGTGCTCGCCGTATGAACAACGAGGAGCCGCCGACCTGTAATACGAGCGATGCTACTGATAGACCCCCCAAGCGGTACGCGCATGAATCTCCATGTTTTGCCGGAGTCTTGTGTGTTCATGACGCGGCCACTCGACATGCCGATGTGGACCTCACCACCCGCTACGCACACAGATCGATCGTTGCGCTCCGTGGGTTCTTCTGTTGCGGGCTCGGCTAACATCGGCGTTGAAGTAGTCCATGTGGAACCACCGTCAGTTGTCCTACTTACTACCCACTTGCGCTCAATAGTGCGCCCCTCCTGACCGATAATAATCCCAATCGACGGTGTGAAAAAATGGATGAAATGGGGATTCTTCAATCGAACCTGCTCAGGCAAAACCATTGACCATTTCTTACCGCCATTCACGGTTCGATACAGCTCTGTGGTATCCTCTCGCTGCATGATCACCCATGCCTCCTTCGCAGAGATCGGTGCAATGTCCACACCCCATCGCCACCAGTTAGGCGTCACACATGTACTGTCCCACTTCACACCGTTGCTACTGACAAACGCATACACCCCGGCAACGGTCGGCATGGTCTCTTGCGTTGTAGATGTGAGGCCCCATATCGTTCCGTCAAAGGCACGCTCGATCTGTGCAATGGCGTTCATTTGGAAGTCAATACCAAGATCGATCTCCTCTGCCAAGACTCGAGTACCAGAGGTGAGTACGAGGGTAAGACAACAAAGAAAAACTGATCGTCGGGACATAACAACTCGCGATGTCATTGAAGAATTGATGCTAAACGTTCATACGATGCGCACCGCATGCCATGATCGTCGGTGATGGTCACAAGTGCGAACTCGGATGTGGCATACCGACGTTCCATCTCGTGCAAACGTTCTGCTACGTTTTCTGTACTTCCGATAAGTACGCTTGCCCTGCGCATGTCTCGTACCATACGTTCCATTGGGTCGAGGGGGAAGGAAGCCCCTTCTTCGATGAGGGGAAACCGGACGTTTTTCGATCGCAGGAACGACTCTACAAACCACTGCTCACTGCATTGCGCCATTCGTGCCGCATCATTGTCCGTATCGCCCACAAATGCTACCGTTGCCACAAGTGTACGGGGCGCAGCATTCCACACACTCGGTATGAACGTGGCATGATATGCTGCAAGCGCTTCGTTGCAATGTGTTGGGTCGATGAACGAACCAAACGCATAGGCAAGCCCCCGTGTCCCTGCCTCTACTGCACTGGCCGGACTTGTTCCGAGCACCCAGATCTCGGGCGCTTCTACACCGTCCGGAACGGCAACCACATCGCCATGATTGGATGCCACCCGCACGTCCCGTAAGAGAGTTAGCGTCTCATCTAAACGTTGATAGGCATCGAGTGGACGTTCTCCCAGAGCCTTCATCACACGCTGGTCACCGCCCGGTGCCCTGCCGAAGCCTGCATCGATACGTCCGGGCGCTAGGGCATGCAGTGTACGGAGTGATTCGGCCATTCTAAGGGGCTCTGCATGACCCAATAAGATCCCACCACTGCCAAGCCTGATGCGTGTTGTTCGGGCCGCTGCGTACGACATCATGATCTCGGGTGAGGCACTTGCGAATGATGCGGATCCATGATGCTCCGCGAACCAATATCTCGAATAGCCCCATTCATCGGCCTTCTGCACGAGATCCATGGTTTCCGAGATCGCATCGGCAGCAGTGCGTCCGGCGATCACAGGCGATTGATCGAGAATAGAAAGTTTGATCATTCGGTGTCCCAGATCGCTACGATCTCTGTTCCGCTTCGTTGAAGGCGAGATTCTGCGTCGAGCTCCCGAGGACAAGTACCCGAAGAACATCCGGCGAGACCTGGAATCCGGCCTCATTGAGGAGTGAAAGTGCCCGATCGGTATGCAGCCGATGTTCTGGTTGTTCTGCCAACAGCTCTCCTAGGAGCTTCTTGGCCTTGACGATCTGGAACGAGTTCATAGCTGCAAATCTACGGTGGTATCTTTGCGTTATGGTTCTGATCCTCTTCTTTCTCGGTGCATTGTTTGGCTCAACGGCCTCGGCACAAGTACTCGCCCCTTCACAACCTTCTCAGCAGCAGCGACTTTTCGCCGGCACGATCAATGCCGATACGGTGTGGCTCGATGAATATTCGCGTGAGGTTGGACGTCTGACAGAGATGGCAACTCAGCGTGGCGAGGTTGACCCGTCGGACATCATGGAACAGGCTTGGAATGATGTGATCCGACGCCGGATCCTGCTCCAAGAAGCTGCCAGAAGAGGTTTGCAACTGGAGCTTCGCGAGGTGGACAGCATCCTCCTCGAAGCCACTCCGGACTTCATCCGCCGAGGTATCGTTGATGAAAAGGGTCGGTTCGATAAGGGGCTCCTCACAGCCATGCTCTACGCACCGGACTCCTTGATCCGTATCAACACGCCTGGCATGTCCACAGATCAACGTGCGAATGAACGTGCGCAGCTTAACGCATCGATCGCACAGTTGCGGGAACGTGTTGGTCTGATGGAGATGGAGAAGCGGCTACGAGCGATCGTAGCGAAGGATCACCGATTCGATACCACGGGACTTCGTCAGCGGTATCGCGATGTGGCTACCTCTGCCACGGTGGACGTGATCCTCATCCCCTGTGTGAAGGATCTTCCGTCACCAAATCTTGCCGATCTCAAGGCCTATCACAAGGCTCATCCAACTGCTTTCACGTCGCCCCTTCCCATGCGAAGACTTGCGTTCATCTCCTGGCCGATGGCTGCGGCACCGATCGACTCATCACTCTTCCTCGGCAATGTGAATGACTTTGTTGGTCTTCTCAACAAGGCAACATCAAAACGTCAGCGAGATTCGATCTGGGCAAGTGTTGCAACAACCACATCGAGCGGAGCAACAAGACTCTCTCCCGACAGCGCATCGCACCGCATGTTCTATGCTGCCGTTAAGGGGAAGAAGCCAGGCACGGCCGTTGGCCCGATCAAGCACAGCACAGGCATCCACGTCCTGCTTGTTGATACCGTTCACGCAAAGAGTGCAAAGATCGCCGGCGAGATCAGCATACGTGTGATCATCTCCGAGATCGAACCATCTCGTCAGACCATAGACAGCATTCTGCGTCAGGTAGACGAAGCCGCAGAGATGTACGAACGCGGTATGGAGCTCTCCGCCATTGCCGGTCGATTCGGTCGCGTCCCCGAATCATCACCCTGGTTCACAGAAGAAGAAAAGATCTACGGCTCACACAGACTCGTTGATGTTGCCTTCAAAACACCCGTCTCCGTTGCTTGCGACCCCATTGACACACCCGAGCGCGGTGCTGTCCTCGCCGTTGTTGTAGATAGCATTCCCGCCGGCCCCATGCCCTTCGAAGCCGCCGCCCCTCGCATCGCAGAAGCACTCAACCGCGAGCGTGGCTGCGAAGAACGTCGTCAACTCGCAAACACTGTAAAGGGGCTCACCTCCCGCCTCGACGACGGACTGATGTTCATCAGTGAAACACCAAAAGAAGCACAAGTAGCACGCGGACTCAACGTTCACTCAGACGGCATGATCGGAGAGGTACTCTACGATCCAACAGCCGCCAAGGAGATCCTCGCTAAACCAACACCCGATCTCTTCGGCCCCTTCCTCGCCGAATCCGGTTGGTACATCGTGAACATCACCGGCGTCATCAAAGCCAACGACGACGAATACCCCATGTGGCTCGAGATGCGCAAGGAAACCATTGAAGCAGAACAGATCGAAGCCCACTGGCAATCATTTGTAAAGGGGCTCCGCACCAACGCCATTATCGAGGATAATCGGTGGGTGTATTTTAGATACTAATGACGTTATGACGATTATGACGCTATGACTTTATGACGTTATGACAAATATGTCGGTATGACGGCGTCACGTTTGTATGACGAGAATACACTGAGTGGTATGAGCGAGTTCGACCCATACTACTTGGACAAGACGAGTGGAGAACTTCAGAACAGATCTGCATCTCTGGCGAGGTCAGTCCGTGCCATATCTCATAAGATCAGCGAGTGCTCATGGGTAGATAAGAAGCTTGTCGATCAATTCTGTCGGGCCGGCACATCGATTGGAGCGAACGTACGTGAGGCAAAGTTCTCTGAGTCGAACAGGGATTTTTTACACAAACTCAAGATCGCCGAGAAAGAGCTTGGTGAGTTCTTCTTTTGGCTAGGCCTACTCAATTCGGAACCGACGCTGGTCAACGAGGATCTGGGCAGACAGTTGTTTAATGATGCAATGGCTGTCAGGAACTTCTTGCGCGCTGCTATCTTAACGATGCGCCGCAAACTCAACTCCTCATCGTCATAACCGTCATAACGTCATAACTGTCATAACTGTCATAACGTCATAACCGTCATAACCGTCATAATCGTCATATCCGTCACATGTCCTCTTCACCGAACCTCATCATCCTCGACCTCGGCGGCGTATTGTTCAATATTGATTTTGAACGAACGAAGCGCGCATTACTAGAACTGCCCGGGTACAACGGTCTCGATGTGAGGTTTGGAGTGGAGACGCAATCTGACGTGTTCGTAGACTATGATCGCGGCGCTCTTACAACCAGCGAGTTCAGAGAGAAGTTGCGATCTATGTACGGGTATGTATGTTCAGACGAAGAGATCGACCGTGCATGGTGCGCGATTCTGGATAAAGGTCTCTTCCCGTTCGCATCTGATGTAGTGCGCAGTATCAGAATGCGTTTTGCATCCCGTCCTGGAGATCGGCTCGTGATCTTTTCAAATATCTCAGAGTTGCATTACCTCGATGCAAGGGATCGCTGCCAACCGGTTTTTTCTCTTGTTGACAAGGTCTATCTCTCGTACACACTCGGACTCAGAAAACCAGACCCACAGTCGTTTCTCGCTATCTGCGAGTTAGAGGGGATACCGGCATCCCATACATTATTGATCGATGACTCCATAGCCAACTGCACTTCTGCTGAGTCTCTAGGGATCACGACGATCCATGTCACCGACCCGTCTGCTGTCATAACGTCATATTCGTCATAGCGTCATAATTGTCATAGCGTCATAATTGTCATAACGTCATAACATTTCATGATCCCTGGTTTCTCTCGCAAACCACACCGTGATCAGCCCCACTACGTAGGCGCCGCTGAATACGAAGATGGCGTTGTTGTATCCACCGAGGTGTTCAACAAGCACTCCCATGAAGATCACAGCAATGGCTGTGAGGAGACGTCCGGCATTCATGCTGATGCCAACGGCGGCAGCTCTGATACCTGTTGGGAAGAGCTCGGCGAGGTAGGTGCCGAGGACGCCCTGGTTGACGCCGATGCAGAGGGCGAGAAGGAAGGCCATGGAGAACAACATCGCGCCGGGCGTGAGTCCGGTAAGGAAGGTAGCAGCGGTGAGAATGATGCACCCTGCATATCCGATAGCGGCGGCGGTACGCCTGCCAAAGCCATTGGAGAGTGGTCCGGCCACAAGTCCGCCTACGAGACATCCGCCCCCTAACATAATGTTGACGATGCCGCGATTCTGCTGTGCCATCTCTGGTGCGCTCATCTTGTGAACCCAGGTTGGCATCCATACGAAGACGGCCCAGAGTCCAATGAGCATTGTGCCGAACAACATCACACCAACAATGAGATCGTTGCGGTGGGCAGGCTCAATGAGTTGATGTAAGGAGTGTTTCCCGCTGCGTTGCCAAAGGCTTGATTCTTTTGTGACAATGAGCACGGCTGCAGCTAAGACAATGGTGCCTCCCCCGATGAGATAGGCGGTTCTCCAATCGGCAATATTCTGTGCGACCAGGCCGGAGAGAATGAGTCCAACGGGAAAGGCATTCATCATGATGCCCACCATTCGCGCTCGGTTTCCGGTGGACCATGCTTCGGAGATCATCACCGTGGCCATGAGAAGAATGCCGCCCGCTCCTGCGCCGGTCAGGAATCTGATGGCAACGAGGATGGGAAGGGTTGGGGCGAATGCTGTACCAACGATCCCAAGCGAACACATGAGAACACTTGCAAAGAGAGCCATCTTCCGGCCGATACGGTCGCCTGCAACACCAAGGGCAAATGCACCAATAGCCCAACCAACAAGAAAGGCGCTGCCGGCAAAGGAACCGGTCTGACCGATCTGGGCGGGTGTTGCAGAGCCCCCTGACAGTTCAGCGGCGATAAGGGGCAGATAGACACTGAATAAGGTGGCTGCGATGCCGGCACTCACTACGGAGAGCCAACAAACGACATAAAGCATAGCGCGAGTTTGCATTCCGCAAGATACGAGCCGTCCAACCACCCATTAGCACATTAGCAGATTAGCACATTAGCAGATTAGCACATTAGCAGATTAGCACATTAGCACATTAGCACATTAACTTTGCCCTCCCGATGTGGTCACCGTCTTGTTGACGGTGCTGTGAGGGAAGCACGTGTGAATCGTGCGCGGTTGCGCCGCCGTAACGGTTGACGACCCGTTCTAGCCCCCTGAGGGCAGCCACTGTTGAAACGTTGATGACGTTCAATGGGAAGGTGAATGGGAAGGATGACGCCGAAGCCGGAAGACCTGCCACATCGATCATCTACATGGGGTCAGCGAACCCCTCCGCCACGCATCATGGCGGCCATCATCAAAGGAGCACGCTATGCGTGGTCTTCTCTCGTTCGTTGTTGTGTGCCTAACGGCCACGTTCTCTCTCTCGGCGCAACGTATCGCTCAAACACCGGCCGGACCGGTCAATGTCTTCAAGGCCAAGGGGCTGATGCACGTATTGTGCACGCGGAATGACGTCAACTTCAACGATGTGTCGGACCAAGGAGATTCCCCTGCTGCATGGGTGCAGATCGACCCATCAACATTGCAAACGGTTCGCTTGCACACGTTCCCATGGGCCCTTGTTGCGGCTTCACGCGTTGGAATATCGGAGTCTGCAGACGCGCTCTACATCGCTGTTGGGAACTCCGTAGAGAAGTTCGCATTGAGCACTCAGGAGTCGAAGGGTACAGTGTACTCCGGCCCTGTTTCATCCGTCTCCACAACTCTTGGCGGTTCTGCCATCTACGTTAGCCAACGTCCGTCGTTCACAGACCCGGGGACGGTTGTGCAGGTCACGTTGGAGTCAGGTGATAGCGTACAGTATCAAGCCGGACCCAATCCGCAGCAGTCCATGCGGTATGTGACATCAACAAACACGCAGTGCCTGTTAGTGTTGAGCGAGGGCAACTTTGGTCAACCCACCGGACTCTTCGATATCTGGAAACAAACACAGCTTGGCTCGGCACGCACATCCTTGGTTGTAGGAGACACGCCCAACCATTTTGCTGTGAGTGGAGACAGTGCCTATATCACGGTGAACGGATCGCATTGGGTAGTGGTTGTGGATCTCCTCACGAACAGTGCCGTGGACACCATTTTCACCGGTACTTCAGGATTCGACGGTCCGCGTGAAGCAACCATCAACAACGGTCGCCTCTACGTTTCCACCTTTGCTGGGGATGTACGGGTCTTCGACATTGCAACGGGCCAACGTGTTGGCGCTGTGCTGCTCGACGCCAAGCCCGAAGGTATCGTCATCAACGGTCGAGATCTCTGGGTCACCCGCGCTTTTGTTGCAGGGGGCTATGCAGTAGAACGCAACGTAGCCGTGTATGACCTCGACCAAGCGGTATCGGTTGCAGAAGGAGCCCCTTTCGCCGTCTCAACACCACGCGCCATCTATGCTCCCGGGGCGCGGCTAACGCTGCCGTTCGATGTATCGGCAACGATCACCGTGAGCACACTTGAAGGTAGAAGAACTGCCGTGCAGACCGTAGATTCGGGTTCGTGTACGATCGACGTGTCTTCTCTTCCAACCGGCGTGTATGTGGTCAGCGATGGCACATCCGCCATCACCCTGATGCGATGAAACCAGCCGCCGTCTGTCTCGCCTTCATTCTTCTTGCAACAAACCTTGTTGCTCAGTCAACGCCAACAACAGCAGAACTCGATATCGCCTTTCGTGCGATGCAGTTCCGAAACATCGGACCGTTCAGAGCGGGTCGGTCGTTAGCGGTTGCCGGACATCGGGATCTGCGCTCCACGTATTACTTCGGGGCAACGGGCGGCGGCGTTTGGAAGACAGAGGATGGCGGCGAGACATGGCGTGCGGTGAGCGACACAACCTTCACGTCTTCGAGTGTTGGTGCTATCACCATCGCCCCCTCCGACCCAAATGTGGTCTACGTTGGCATGGGCGAAACAGATATCCGCGGCAACATCTCCCCGGGCGATGGCATGTATCGCACAACGGACGGTGGCAACACCTGGCAACACATCGGGCTCAAGGATGCGCAGATGATCGCCGACATCATCGTCCACCCCGACGATGCAGATGTGGTGCTTGTCTCCTCCATGGGGAATGTCTTCACGGCCAATGCCGAACGTGGGATCTTCAAGAGTACCGACGGCGGAAAGAACTGGCGCAAGGTGTTGTTCCGCAATGACAGCACGGGCGGAATGACGCTGAAGATGGATCCGAACAATCCGCGCATCGTCTATGCATCGCTCTGGCAGGCCTACCGCAATGCCTACAGCATGAGCAGCGGAGGCAAAGGGTCCGGACTCTTCAAGAGTACGGACGGCGGAGAGACGTGGAAGGAGATCACAGCCAATCCGGGAATGCCAAAGGGATTGCTTGGGAAGATCAACGTTGATGTGTCTCGCGCACAACGCAATCTTGTGTGGGCGATGATCGAGGGTGAGAATGGCGGACTCTTCAAGAGTGTTGATGGAGGAAGCTCGTGGAGTCGCACGAGTACATCGGCAGATCTTCGTCAACGTCCGTGGTACTTCAACCACGTCTATGCCGATCCGAAAGATGCTAACGTTGTTTACGTTCTGAATGTCGGCTGGCATAAGAGCATCGACGGCGGTCGTACGTTCTCCGGAATGGGCTCCAATCACGGCGACCATCACGATCTGTGGATCGATCCAACGGATCCGAAACGCATGATCATCGGCGATGATGGCGGAGCCGTTGTGAGTGAAGATGGCGGACGACATTGGACGGAGGACGACGTAGCAACGGCGCAGTTCTACCATGTGAGCGTGGACCGGCACTTCCCGTACCGACTCTACGGTGCACAGCAAGACAACACCACGTGCTCCATCCCAAGCCGGATCATCGGTGGCTGGTCCATCGACAGAAGCGATTGGTATCCCGTCGCCGGTTTCGAGAGCGGGTACGTGATCCCCCATCCTACAGATCCCGACATCACGTTCGGTGGAAACTATTCGGGGTATCTCGGACGCAAGTCCATGAAGCTCAATCAGGAGCAGGACATCTCGGTCTATCCCAACAACCCGATCGGAGAAGGGGCTAAGGACCGCGGCGAACGTTTCCAGTGGACCTTCCCCATCGTCTTCTCTCCGAACAACCCAACAGTGATGTACACCACATCACAGCATGTATGGCGCAGCACCAACGAAGGCATGAGTTGGACCAAGATCAGCGGCGATCTCACGCGCAATGACACAACAAAGCAGATAGCTTCCGGCGGACCGATCACCAAGGACAACACCGGTGTTGAAGTCTACAACACCATCTTCACCTTTGCCGAGTCTCCCGTAGCGAGCGGAACACTATGGTCCGGCAGTGATTGCGGCCTCATTCATGTGAGCACCAACAACGGCTCATCATGGACCAACGTTACTCCAAGCGGCATGCAGGAATCGCTCGTAAGCATCATCGAGCCATCACCATTCGATGGCGCAACGGCCTATGCTGCAGTCAACCGCTACAAACACGGTGATGATGCCCCCTACATCTACAAGACAACAAACAACGGCTCATCGTGGTCGCTCATTACCAAGGGAATTCCCAAGGGTGCGTTTGTTCGTGTTGTGAGAGAAGATCCGTTCCGCAAGGGGCTTCTGTATGCCGGTACTGAGCGAGGCATCTATATCTCGTTCGATGCCGGGAGTACGTGGAGTCTTTTCCGACTCAATCTCCCTACAACACCCGTGCACGATCTTGTCATCCATCCAACGGAGAAGGATCTCGTTGTTTGTACGCATGGACGATCATTCTGGATCTTGGATGATCTCACGCCCCTTCATCAGTTCGATGCCAATGCGAAACGTCAGCTCACCGCCCTCACGCCCCGTCACACCTATCGTGTGTCAGGGGGCTCTTGGTCTAGCCCAACGATGAGCGTTGGACAGAACGCCCCGAATGGCGTGTTGTTGCAGTATGTATTGCGTGACACGACGTCGAAAGAGATGCGGCTCACCATTCGCACGGCGAAGGGCGACAGCATCATCACGTTCTCGAGCATCAAGGATGTGAAGGGTGAACCTTTCAAGCAGGAGAACAACTTCTATCTCGACTCCTTGCATCGTCCGTCAGGCGATGCTCTTACACTCCGGAAGGGGCTCAACAGATTCGTTTGGGACATGCGCTGGCCCGCTGCAGAAGACCTTGAAGGCGCTATGCTTTGGGGTGGCGGCACTGAAGGTCCACTCGCAATGCCTGGTCAATACATCGCTCAATTCAGTCTTGGTGCTGATACACAGAGCGTGAACTTCGAGATCAGGATGGATCCGCGCCTCACAACACCAACTGAAGACCTGCAGGCACAGTTCGATCTTCATCAGAAGATCAACGCCAAACTCACTGACGTTCACAAGTCGATCAAGCGATTGAGAGAAGTTCGTTCGAGCGTCAACGCCACGTCGGCTCGTTGGAAGGACCTCGACACCACTATTACGAAGAACGCTTCAACACTTGCCAAGAAGATCACCGACTCGCTCACGACCATTGAGAACGCGCTCGTTCAAACGAAGGCAAAGGCCTTCCAAGATCTCTTGAACTATCCCGTAAAACTCAACAACAAGATCGCCTCGCTCTCCAGCGTGGCCGCAAGTGCTGACCGACGTCCAACACAGCAGACCTACGATTTGTTCGATCGTTTGTCTTCCGATGCTACATCTCAATTGGATCAACTCAACGGCATTGAGTCTTCGTTGATCGTAGAGTTGAATGCAGCGGTTAAAGCTCTGGATCTTCCTGCCGTTCCAAAGCCAACAACGAAGAAATGACACGGAAGACCATCGCGTTCGGCATCAGCGCTGTTGCAATGGTGATCTCAATGTTGTGGCTGGATGTTCCCGTTGCACAGTGGATCAACGCCCATCAGACGAGCAGCATGAAGTCCGTTGGACTCATCCTCGAAGAGATCGGCAGATCTCACTGGATCCTTGGCTACTGTGTTGTGATGACCATCATCGCATGGCGGTCCATGCGTTCCCTTGCGCACAAACACCTCGCACTGTTTGCCAGTGTTGCCATCTCCGGCATTGCGGCGAACATCATCAAGGTCATTGCGTGCAGGCCCCGTCCGCCCCTTCTCATCGAACGCGGCATCACCGACTGGAACCTCTTCGGATTCCAGATGGACTACATTTGGAACAGCTTTCCGAGCGGTCACGCAACAACCGGACTCGCCATTGCCATCTCCGGCTCCACCGTCTACCCTCGACTCCGCTGGCTCTTCTGGATCGTAGGAATTGCCATCGCTCTCGGCCGTGTGATGCTCAACGCTCACTACCTCAGCGACATTATCGCCGGAGGAATGTTAGGGGGCGTTGTGGCCTATGGGATCTTGCGGTATACGCCGAAGCCCCCACGAAACGCTAGCCCCCACGACTTCGTCGTGGGCTAGGGTAATTACGCCCCTTCGGGGCTTGGGATCTGTATCATGAAAGTCAGTGGCCCATGGCGTAGCCATTGGTTGAAAGGCTCATGGCGTAGCCATGGTTTATTGGGCGGCAGTCTAAAGAAGAGAAGGCATGATCTGTCGGCAAGCTACTTGTTATCTTGGCTGCATTCGCCAACATTTCGCACCAGCAACGCACAATGAGTCATCTCGCAATTGGTATTGATCTAGGCACCACGTTCTCAGCCGTAGCCACAATTAATCCTGCCGGCAGGCCCGAGATAGTTGCGAATGCTGATGGCGATCGAATCACCGCTTCAGCCGTAACGTTTCTCGAGAATGGGTCGGTGGTTGTTGGGAACCAGGCCGTTGACGCCTCAACCGATGCACCAGATCGAACAGTGCGATGGGTAAAGCGCAATATCGGGCAAGCTGACTGGAACGTAGTGATCGACGGTCGAGCCTACTCAGCAGTAGACATTAGCGGCATGATTCTCGATCGCGTTCGACGAGATGCGGAGCAAGTCCTCGGTCCGATCATGAGTGCCGTGGTAACCGTTCCCGCCTACTTTGATGAGTTCCGACGTAAGGCAACCATGGATGCAGCTTCTGCTGCAAGCCTAGACGTGTTGCGCATCATCAACGAACCCACGGCAGCTGCTCTTGCATATAACACTTCTGGGAAGATCAACGGCAACGTTCTCGTATACGATCTGGGAGGGGGCACGTTCGATGTGTCTGTCATTCGTGCTGATTCACCAGATTCAATGACGGTTATCTCTTCCGAAGGCGACCATCAGCTCGGAGGCGTCGACTTTGACAAAGTTTTAGCAGAGATGTTCAACGAGAGCTTCATCGAACAGCACGGCATGCCCCTGATTCATTCTGGGAACAGCTCTGTAGACAATGCGGTGATGTTGGAAGCAGAGCGAGTGAAACGCAAGCTCACCCAGATGTCTATCGTTCAAAACATTACGCTACGAAGTGGCGATCTCTTTTCAACGACCTCAGTTGATCGCGCAACCTTTAATGAGAGGATACGACCATTATTGATACGAACGGAAATGCTGATCGACGATGCTCTGGACCACGCGTCTCTTCGGGCTCGTGATATCACCGCCGTGGTTCTCGTCGGTGGTTCCACTCGAGTTCCGGCAGTACACGACCTCTTAAGGACCAAGTTCGGTCAAGAGCCCCTGCGACACATCAATCCGGATGAAGCTGTTGCACTAGGAGCTGCCGTGCAAGCAGGCATCATCCTCCAGGAACGCGGAGTTATGATGCCGGTAACGGAAGAAGCTAAAATGGCACTCTCGAAGGTGTCACTGACAGACGTGACCAATCACAGCTATGGCACGATTACGATGGGCCATGCACACGGCCGAGAAACACTCCGCAACTCGCTGATCATACCAAAGAACACTCCAATACCCTGCACTCATTCGGATACATTCTTCACTATCCATGATGACCAACAGGTCATTCACTGTACGATCACGCAAGGTGAAGATCTTGACCCAGAGTTTGTGAATGTAATAACGGAGGGCTTTATGAAGTTGCCAGCCGGCAGACCTCGCGGATGCGAGATCTTGATTACGTACAGCTACGATGCGAATGGACGAATGAGTTGTGAGTTTAAGGATGTTTTAACTGGCCGTATTCAGTGTTTCAATCTCGATTCGCTCCCAACATCCTGAATGATGCCACTCGTACAATCGTTTGCTGAATTGTGTGTAGCCGTACGATACTCCGGAGATCGCCCACGCGCGCATGCCCGTTCTACGTCAGCTTCCACTTCGGTCATCGATCAAGTTGCACAAATTCGATCGACGGCACTGCAGGTTACAAGCAGAACCGTTCCCCTTATCCATCGAGCATGTGAGCGTGTGGCCGAGCGGTTATTGTTACAAGAGGCAGCCGAAGTGTACGTTGTGGCTGAACCCACGCCCAATGCCTTTGCTCCCGCATGGGCATCGGGGGATCGACCGATTGTTGTACTTCACTCCGGTCTAGTGCAATTGCTGTCAGCAACCGAGATTGAATTTGTCATAGGTCACGAACTTGGGCACCTCGGGATGCGCCACGGTGCACTGTTTGCAAATGCTGCCTCATCTGAGTTTGAGCGATTGCAAGCTCGTTCATTCCAGCGTGCAGCAGAAATAAGTGCTGATCGTATTGGCTTGCTTGCATGTCGCAGCATTCATCTCACTGCAAGCGTTATGATTAAGACTGCTAGCGGTCTGCCAAGTGAACATCTTGGGATAGACATCGGCACCTTTGTTGCTCAGATGGACAGAGACCCTGCCGAGATCAGTCGCGAGTGGGAGCTCGACCTCACTCATCCGTCTCTTCCGCTACGTTTATGGGCACTACTTCGTTTTGCCCATGCCGATAGGTACGCAGTTCTTTCGGGCCAGGGGGCTAGTGGTGCGCCGATTGCAGTTATTGACTCCGAGATTGACGAACGCATGCAAAAGATTGGAGACGGAGCACTAACGGCGATCGAAGAGGACGTCTATCTGAAGGCTCTTACATGGGCTGGACTCTCGCTCGTAATGGCGGATAGTTTCGTTCAGCCAGAGGACGAAACAGCTCTCATACAGCTCGTTGGCGCTGATCTAGCACGCAAAGCAATAGATTTTGCGACTACGCATGGTCGCACAGCAGTAGATCTCAAGTATACCGAATCTGTGCAACGGCTCGCTAGCGTTGGCACGGCGATCCAAGAGCGTTTTCGAGTTGCTGAAGAAGCCTTCCGATTCACTATAGATCAGAGTAGAAAGCAATGAAGAGTCGACACTTGTCTGGCATTGCAGCAACTGCAGTTACCATTGCTTTAGCAATTGTCGCCGATCCGGTATCACCCTCGGATGCATTGCTAGCAGCGATAACATTGAGTTTCGTCGCAAATGAGGTTTACCAGGGCCTTACTCACAACGCCTTCTCATTAACTCGTCTAATCAGATTTTCCCCTCTGTCTATCGTATTCGGCATTGTTGCATTCATAACTATGACGTGGCAGACAGATATTACAAAGGCGAGCACAGCACAAGTCGATCGAGTTGCTCAGGGTTTTGGTGGCAACGAGTGGTCATACCACGAGCCTAGAAGAACCTATGGTATGTTCGAGAATTCCGGCGAGATGAGAGAGGAATATGCGAATCTGTTTGCAGCAAGAGAATCTGAATTGGAGCCAACCGAGCCGTCGCAGACACTAGCCGCACTCATTGATTTGGATCGGAAGACTTTCGGCATCGTGCTGGACAGATCTACTAAATGGTTGAATTCGGCAAGAGAATTCGAATCGCTTGAGGACTCTGTTGCCAGACTGTACGAGGGCTTTACCGAGCGAGTTGATACCTACGTTGGCATGCTTCCGGAATCTTTTGCATCGATGCAAAATGAAGCTCGTAAGAGAAATCACTCCGAGAGCGAACTATCGTTTTTTGAGACCCGATTCTTGGAACTAGAACCGACATACGACTCAGTGTTTGTTGCAATTCACACCGAGTCGTACAATCTCAAAGAGTGGGTGGCAGAATATAGCGTTCTTGAATCCCGTTTGGCCTACTGGAGCCCAACGAATGATCCATTCGAGGATGAACGCCGCACAAGCTCCATTCTCCAACGAACAGCAGCACGCAAAGAGGCTTTTCGTTGCATACGAATAATCAATGCTTGTCGCCATGCCATACTATCGTATCGATTGACCTGGTTGAACACGTCGAAAGTTCTACCATGACGTTTATCTGGATCTTGGCTTTTGCAATGACTGCAATCTGGATCGTTCGCTTTATATACTGGCTACAGATTGTTTCGATTGCCCAAGCAGCACCCCAACTCACGCTAGAAAGAACCGAAGAGCCGGGTCCAGATGGCGAAATGCTACCTGTACTTCATGTTGGTCTTTTCGGATCAATTTCGCTACCTGAAAATTCGTTCTTTTCGGTCGCAAGAGTGCGGATCTTCGACGTTACCGAACCAGATGTTCGACTGCCTGTACGATCATTAATGGAAGGAACCACAGACTCCGACGGCATGTTCTTCTGGTTCTTTCCTTTTGACGTCCCGAACGGGACCTACCAGTTCCATCGTTTGAACTTGTGCTCGATAGCTCTTCTTGGCCTGCATGCGCCGTATAGCGGAGGCCGTAGGTTCGAAATCAACGTTGAATTCTCAGACCGTGCCGATGGTCATATATACAGCCACGCGGTAAACACGTTCTTCTTCATCGAGGATAGACCTGGTTATCTGGAGTTGCAGGACTTGTTCGTTAAAGGCGAAAGCTTGGCGGCAACGTTGACGGATCTCTTCAACTCAGATGGGAGTCAAGAAACTATGTCGGCTATTGCGTCCTGTGTTGCTGAAATCCATGCACTAGACATCCAAGGACTGGCTGAGTCAGCCTATCTCTCTTGCCTACAGTCCGCAAGTTCATCGTCATCCCTTCGGCGAGACAAGCTATCAACCCTTGACCTTATTGCGCGCCTCCTAGATCTTCCAGTATCGCTCATCTCCGAGCTCAATGACCGACACTTGCGCTTGACAACGATGCAAGAATTGTCTGACATAGAAATGCTTGGTTTACCCGATGGTCTTTCGCCTGACGAACTTCGAGACCTCTTAGCGTTGGAATACCGGAAGTGGCGAGGTCGTGCAACACACTCAGACCGTGCGATCTCGGCCGAGGCCACAGCCCGTTTGGAGATGATAGCCCGCGTCCGCGCAACGCTTAGCTGATCCCTTACATCCACACCCCACGATTTCGCTAACCCCCACGACTACGCCAACCCCCACGACTTCATCGTGGGCTAGAGCAATTACGCCCCTCCGGGGCTTGAGATCTGTATCATGAAAGTCAGTGGCCCATGGCGTAGCCATGGGTTGAAAGGAGAGATGTCTTACAACAGCCGCTTCCTCAACTCCCCTATCCCCACATTTCCAACGCTTCCAAGCGCAGCTTGGGCGTCATTAGTGCTGGCCTGTGGTGCGTGCATAACAGCCCCTTCCTTGATCTCTTGGGCTACTTGACGATAGGCGTCTCTGAAGGGCATGCCGCCTCGTACGAGTTCATCAACACGATCAACGCTGAAGAGGTGCTGATACATGGGGTTGAGGAGAATGCCGTCGACGGGTTGGATCTGCGGTGCTACATGGAGAAGCACGCGCAGGATCAATGCGAACTCATCAATGGCAGGCACGATGCGGTCCTTGATGAACTGTAGGTCGCGATGATAACCGGAGGGAAGATTGCCGAGTACGGAGCCGATCTCGGCAGGCAGCGACTGCAAACGGTTGCAACGTGCACGCAAGACCTCAAACACATCGGGGTTCTTCTTATGCGGCATGATGCTCGAGCCGGTGGTGAGCGCATCGGGCAAGGTGATGAAGCCGAAGTTCTGACTTGCATAATGCACCACGTCGGCGGCGAACCGGGCAATGGTGGATGCGCACTGCGCGATGGCTACGGCTGCGAGTTTCTCTGTGCGTCCGCGCGACATCTGAGCAAAGGTGCTCGTCACATGAACTCGGTCGAAGTTCAATGCACGTGTCGTGAGCTCTCTGTCAAGGGGCAATCGTGTTCCATACCCTGCTGCACTGCCGAGAGGATTTGCATTGGCAGCATCAATGGCCATGTCCAACACACGCATGTCTTCGATGAGTGCTTCTGCATAACCTCCGAACCAGAGTCCGAAGCTCGATGGCATGGCGATCTGGTAGTGAGTGTAGCCGGGAAGAAGAACGTGTTGATGTTGTTCGGCAAGATCAAGCAGGAGGGTCGCAGCGTCACGCGTGGCACTGCGTAGCGTGCGAAGTTCGTGACGGAGGAAGAGCTTGAGGTCTACAAGGACTTGGTCGTTGCGACTCCGTCCTGTGTGGATCTTCTTGCCTGTATCACCGAGACGCTGCGTAAGAAGCTTCTCTACCTGAGAATGTACATCCTCAACATCTTCGTCGATCACAAAGCCATTGGCGTCGATCGACTCAAGCAACAGTCCAAGTTCATTGGTGAGTGCGAGTCGCTCTTCGTTGGTGATGAGTCCTACGTGACCAAGCATCTCGACATGGGCGATCGAGCCGACAACATCCCAACGGGCAAGACGCACATCGATCTCTCTGTCATTGCCGACAGTGAACGACTCCATCACTTCATCGATGGGCGTTCCTTTATCCCAGAGCTTCATGTCATTCTCCGCATCATCGTTTCGAGGAGGGTGATGAACGTTGCCGTTCCATCTTCCAGCTCATGAATACCGAGCCATTCATCAGGGGTGTGTGAGCGCGCAGAGTCGCCCGGACCGATCTTCATCGATGGCACTCCCTCAGGCAATAGCGACTGATCGGACATTGTTGGACTTCCGTATGCTGCGAGCCCCATACTGATCCCCGCCTGCACCAATGGATGGTCGAGAGGGATTGAGGAGGGGGCTAGCCGCATCGAACGAGGTGTTACCTCGCACGCTACGTGGCGTTGGATCTCTTCGAGGACTTCGGCATTGGTATACGCGTCGGTAACGCGCACATCAACAACGAAGTGACATCTGTCCGGCACAACGTTGTGCTGCGATCCGGCATCGATCTGCGTAACGGTCATCTTCACATCGCCCAAAACCGGAGATGTTCTCTCAAAGCGATGCGTGCGAAACCACTCAATATCTGTAAGCGCAGCATACAGGGCGTTGATGCCCTCGTTGCGCGCTGCATGCCCTGTGCGACCATGCGCAACGCAATCGAGCACCATAAGCCCCTTTTCTGCAACGGCCATCTGCATCCCTGTGGGCTCTCCAACGATGGCAAGTGCCAGAGGGTGCTTGCTGAACACATCTCGCGATAACATGGCCATTCCATTCTGTCCGCTCACTTCCTCTTCAGCAGTAGCGGCAAAACATAACTGTACCGGGAGATCCTCGCGTTTGTGGAAGTGCAGGAACGCCGTCAACATCATTACCAATGCTCCGCCGGCGTCATTACTGCCCAAACCAATGATCTTCCCATCTTCAACGACCGGCACGAATGGATCATGCGTCCACCCCGCCCCCGGTTGCACCGTGTCGTGGTGGGAATTAAGGAGGATCGCGGGTGGGGGCACGGCTTGCCGTGCCCCCACGCCCCACGCCACAACGTTATTCCCGAATCGTTCCACATCGGCACCGGCATCGCGTAACACCTGTTCAATGATGTCGGCAGTAGCCCCTTCATCGCGACTGAACGATGGTGTAGCAATGAGTTTCGTGAGCAGTTCGATCATTGAACCAACGTCCCTTCTTCGGTCCCAAGTGCAGACGTGTGTTGAATACGAACGTTGATGCCGGCCTTCGCCGCCTCAACTGCATTGGTGATCTTCGGCACCATGCCCTTGCTGATCACTCCGTCTGCGATGAGACCATCCACGTCCGATGATGCGATCACATCGATCACGGATGTTGGATCATCAATGTTGCGCAACACACCGTGGTGTTCGTATATGAACCGTAATCGGATCATGGTGCGCGCATCCATCGCGATCGCGATCCGCGCCGCCATGGTATCGGCATTGGTGTTGAGGAGCGATCCGTTCCCATCGTGCGTGAGTGGTGCAACAACTACGCTGATGCCTTTTGAGAGGAGGAGTTCAAGCACATCGGTGTTGACCGCATCCACATCTCCGACAAATCCGAAGTCGATGGTGGGATGATTGCGTTTGTGAGCTCGCACAAGGTCTGCATCTGCACCGGTCATGCCGATACATTGTACACCGCGGGCTTGCAATTGCGCTACAACGTTCTTGTTGACGAGTCCGGCATAGGCCATGGTTACAACACGCAACGTGTCTGCATCAGTCACACGCCTGCCATCGATCATCGTCTGCTCTATTCCAAGATCAGCTGCAAGCTTTGTAGCAACCTTCCCTCCGCCATGCACTAAGATAAATGGACTGCCCAGTGCTGCGCAGCGGTCCAGCACGTCATTGAGGAGTAGGGGGCTATCCACAACCGCCCCACCGATCTTGATCACATACGTCACGCAAGCCCCTTGAGCAGATAGTAGAGTGCTGTTTGTGCGGATACGACGCGATTCGCTGCTTGAGGGATAACGATGGAGTTTGGTCCGTCGAGCACACCGTCCGATACGATCATGTTCCGTCGCACGGGTAGGCAGTGCATGAACTTGGCGTTGTTGGTCAGCGACATCTTGTCCTCGGTAACGGTCCACGATCTATCCTGCGACAGGATCTGACCATACTGCTCGTACGAAGACCAGTTCTTGGCGTAGACAAAATCAGCACCAGCCAATGCTTCGTCTTGATCGTTGGTGACCGTTACGCCGGATGCAAAGGAAGGGGCGAGTTCATATCCCTTTGGATGAGCAACGACGAGGTCGACATTTCCGGCCGACATCCATTCAACGAACGAATTGGCAACTGCTTGCGGGAGTGCCTTGGGATGGGGCGCCCACGTGAGGACAACCTTTGGTCGAGGGGTCTTCTTGAACTGCTCGATCGTAATGAGATCGGCAAAACTCTGTAGTGGGTGACGTGTTGCACTTTCGAGGCTCACTACCGGGACACCGGCATAGGCAATGAACTTCTCAAGAACATCCTCTGCGTAGTCCGCATCACGATCAGTGAGTGACGCAAACGTGCGAAGGCCGAGTACGTCGCAATAGGCTCCCATTACCGCTGCGGCTTCCTTGATGTGCTCTGTAGTAGAGCCATCCATCACCACACCGTCCTTGGTTTCAAGCGTCCACGAATCACTACCGGCATTGAGAACGATGGTCTCTGCACCCATGAGTGTTGCTGCCTTCTGTGTGCTCATGCGCGTGCGAAGCGATGGGTTCATGAAGAGCAAGCCTACGGTGCGGCGTCTGCCGATCTCTGTGTTGATCCATGGATGACGTGCAAACTCAAGAGCGTCATGGATCGCTACGTCGAGACCGGGGCCATTGATGAGATCATGAACGGAGGTGAATCGACGCATGTTCATACCCTAATACACAGACGATTTGAGATCAAGACCCGATGTTTCATCGAGTCCGAACATGAGGTTCATGTTCTGAATGGCTTGCCCGGCAGCCCCCTTCAAAAGATTGTCGATCACACTCACGATCATGAGCGCATCGTTCTTCACAACGAATCCGAGATGACACATGTTTGTGTTCACCACTCGCTTCATATCGGGCGGTTCATTGCAGACAACAACAAAGGGGTGCCCAGCATATCGTGATCGATAGAGCTCGTCAACATCGAAGCCGCTCCAATCACCGGGCAGAACGATCGTGGCGTGAATGCCGCGCGCGAACGGACCGCGTACCGGTACGAAGTGCATCGCAACATCACCGATCGTCTGCTTGATCTCCGGCTCGTGTTGATGTTCGAACACCTTGTAGGTGCTTACGTTGTTTGTGCGCCACGAATAGTGCGTTGTTTCCGATGGTTGTTGTCCGGCACCGGTCGAACCCGTAAATGCGTTGACCACAACATCGCCGGTGAGCATTCCCTTCTCTGCTACTGGCAGAAGAGCAAGCTGAATGGCCGTTGCAAAGCAACCGGGATTGGCTACACGGAAGGCCGTGCGAAGTCTGTCCCTGTGGACTTCTGGAAGACCGTATACGAACGATGGGTTCTCTGCTTCAAGTCTGAAGTCGTTCCCGAGATCGATCACCTTGGCATTGGAGTGCAGAGGATTCTCTTCCATCCAGGCAGCGGACTTGCCGTGTCCAAGACACAGGATATAGAGGTCGGCATCGGTCGGAGGAAGTGCATCGAAGTGCAGATCCGTAGTTCCGTAGAGATCTGGATGTGCGGCTGCAACGTGTTGTCCGGCATGCGACGAACTCACGGCAATGAGATTCTGTACACCTACCTGACGATGATGAAGCAGCAAACGGAGCACTTCGCCCCCTGTATATCCTGCTGCACCAACAACAGCTACGCGTATCATTGATCTTCTCCGTGAACGGACATCCACAAGGCCGTTGGGACAGCGCTGATCGTCGCAAAGCCCTTGGCATCATCGCCGGACCAGGCGCGGTTGGCCTCGCCGTAGGTTGCGAATGACGAGCGCATAAGATCGTTCTCGCTTACGATACCGTTCACACTGAACCGTTCGTGTTTGAGAGTGATGCTTACGCTGCCTGTAACAACCCGTTGCGTATCATCAAAGAACGACTCTATGCTCCGCATGGCTGGTTCGAGGAACTGACCTTCGTGGAGGAGTTGTCCGTACCAGATCGACAGTTGGTCCTTGAGGGTAAGCTGCCATTTCGAGAGTGTATGCTTCTCGAGTGCATGGTGGGCCTTGATCAGCATCAGTGCGGAAGGGGCTTCAAATGCCACCCGACCCTTGATACCGATGATCGTATCACCAACGTGCATGTCGCGTCCGATGTGCCACCTAGCTCCGATGTCATTGAGCGTTCGAAGTAGCTCAACAGGCTCCATTGCAACACCATCGATCGAAATCGGTTGCCCCTTTTCAAATCCGATCACCATGGTTGCATGTGCATCTGCTGCGGGAGCGGGGTATTGAGCTGATGGCCAGATCATTTCGGGAAGGGGCTTATCCGACGTAAGCGTCTCCTTGCCTCCAACCGTTGTGCCCCAGATACCTTGGTTGATCGAGTAGGCAGCCTTTGTCCAATCACCTTCAACGCCATGTTGGGCGAGGTACGCTATCTCTTCATCGCGCGAGAGTTGTTTATCGCGGATGGGAGTGAGCACTTCGATCTCCGGACACATGATGCGAAAGATCACATCAAAGCGAACTTGATCATTGCCGGCACCTGTGCTTCCATGAGCAAGGTGTGTGGCACCGATCGTGCGTGCATGTTCTGCGATGGCCATTGCCTGCACAACACGTTCTGCGCTCACGCTCAGCGGATAGGTAGCGTTCTTGAGGATGTTGCCTGCGATGCAGTGTCGTAGCACCTTGTTGTAGAGCTCTCTCGTTCTATCCAACGCAGCATGCGAGGCAGCGCCGCAGGCTTGTGCACGTTGTTCAATCTGCGCGAGTTCGGATGCAGAAAAGCCCCCTGTATCAACGATCACCGTGTGGACCTCCATGCCCAGGTCAACGGCAAAGTATCGTGCGCAGTATGAGGTGTCGAGTCCGCCACTGAAGGCGAGGAGGATCTTCTTCATGCCGTTGGGTCCTTTGGATCGAACAACATTCCGGTGCAGAGACACATTGCGCGGTTGGTACGTTGCAGGATGTCGTAATTCGGGCACGACTGGCAGCCCTTCCAGAACGACTCATCGGTGGTGAGTTCTGAGAAGTGTACCGGACGATATCCGAGTTCTGAGTTGATCTTCATCACCGCCGCGCTGGTGGTGATACCAAAGATCTTGGCATCCGGGTATTTCTTACGCGAGAGGTCGAATGCTGCACGTTTGATCTTGCGAGCGAGGTTATGCTTACGGAATTCCGGCTTCACGATCAGACCAGAGTTGGCAACATAGCCGCCATGCTCCCACGTTTCGATGTAGCAGAATCCGGCGAAGCGTCCGTCCGCCGTGAGGGCGATGATAGCCTTCCCCTCTTCCATCTTTTGGATCACATATTCCGGAGTACGACGGGCAATACCCGTCCCCCGTTGTTGCGCCGCCACAAAGATCGTTTCAACGATCTCCTCGGCGTAACGTGCATGTGACATGTCGGCAACAGTGATGACCATATCACCTGTTGGAGGCACTTCGGCGCTCAACCTTTGAGGCCTTCATTTTTCTGACGCGATTCCATGGCAAGTTTCTCCTTAAAGGAAATGATCTTGGCTTGAAGTGTCGGATCTACTACAGACAGGATCTCTACAGCGAGGATACCTGCATTCCGCCCGCCCCCTATCGCAACTGTTGCAACGGGTACGCCGGATGGCATTTGAACGATACTCATGAGGGAGTCGAGCCCTCGTAGTTGTTTTGTCGGGATCGGTACGCCGATCACAGGAAGGGGCGAAAAGGACGCGATCATGCCCGGGAGGTGTGCTGCACCGCCGGCACCGGCGATGATGACCTTGAGTCCGCGAGCATGAGCCTGTGTTCCATAGTCGGCCATGTCTTGTGGAGTGCGATGTGCACTCACCACGCGGATCTCGTAGGGAACGCCGAACTCTTCGCAGATCGTTGCGGCTTCGCGCATGACCGGGAGGTCTGAGTCGCTGCCCATGATGATACCAACGAGCGGCTGTGCTGTCATGACGGCACCTGTGTTGAGAGGTTAACGATTCGCTTGATGAGACCAAGGAGTTGGTGTCTGCCAAGGCCCGTTTCGCTGGACGTTGGGACCACGTCTACCACGTATTGACAATTCTGGATCACGTCTCGCACTTGCTGCTCTCGTTCGATCAGTGCAGCTGGCTTGAGCTTGTCACATTTTGTGAGGATGATGGCAAAGGGGCGACCAGCCAACTCAAGCTCTTCGAGGATCGCGAGGTCGAGCGGCTGCGGGTCGTGCCGAGCATCCACCAGGACGCAGGTAAGCACAAGTTGCGGACGTTTAAGAACGTATGCTCGGATAAGGACAGAGAATTGCTCTCGCTGCCCCTTACTCACACGAGCATAGCCATATCCCGGAAGGTCTACGAGCATGAAGTTCATGTCCGTAACGAAGAAATTGATCTCTTGCGTTTTGCCCGGGGTGTTGGACACGCGCGCCATGCGATTGTGGCGTACGAGGGCATTGATCAGTGACGACTTCCCAACGTTCGATCTACCGATCATGGCGATCTCGGGCAGAGTGGACTCGGGGAAATGCTCCGGTTTGGTAGCCCCCTTGACGAACTCGGCGGTGATGTGGATGTCGTGTGCCATGCTGCCAATAAAAAAGGAAAACGCCGAATGCGGAAGCACTCGGCGTTTTTGATCGTATGGTCCGTTATGTTATGCCTTCTCTTCGCCGTCGGCCGGCGCATCTGCTTCTGGAGCATCTGCTGCTGGTGCTTCGGCTTGAGCTGACTCGACCTCTGGAGTGTCGATCGATTCTGTGGTTACGTCTACCACATCTTCTACTTCTTCTGCTGCTGGTGCAACCTCAACCGGAGCTGCTGCTACCGGTGCCGGCTTTACCTTTGGCTTTGTTGTTGGCTTTGGCTTCGCAGGGCCCTTAGCTGCAACGCGGCGCTTGGTGGACGATACACGTCCATCGACCGGGTTCGACCAATCAACGAGTTCGATCATTGCCGTTGCAGCGTTGTCGCCACGGCGAAGTCCGAGCTTGATGATCCGTGTGTACCCACCATCGCGCTCTGCAACGAGAGGTGCGATCGTGTCGAACAGCTCCTGGAGAACAGCCTTGTTCTTGATGAACCGGCCTACCATGCGGCGGTTGTGTACATCGACGCCAGTGATCGTTCCGGCCTTCTCAGAGCGGTGCGCATTACGTGCACGCGTGATGAGATGCTCAGCGAACGGACGAAGTTCCTTCGCCTTGGCTACCGTTGTTACAACGCGCTTATGTTCAAAGAGTGACGTGGCCATGTTCGCAAGCATCGCCCGCTTGTGGCTTGCTGTACGTTTGAGTTTTCGGCCTGCATAACTGTGTCGCATTCTGGTCTCCTTAGCCTTCCTTAGTCATTCTTCTTTTCGTCATCGCGCAAATAGCCTTCTACGTTCATACCGAACACGAGACCATTTTGCACGACCACGTCTGCGAGCTCGGACAGAGACTTCCGACCGAAGTTGCGGAACTTCAGGAGGTCGGACTCTTGCAGGCTCACGAGGTCTGCCAATGTTTTGATACTTGCGGCCTTCAGGCAGTTGTGGGCACGAACGCTGAGTTCGAGTTCATCAACAGGCTGAAGGAGGATACGGCGTACTCGGGAACGTTCGCGCTCAGCTTCTGTGTCAGCCGCTGGTGCTTCTGATGGTTCCGAGTTAGAGCCGATCGTTGGATTCACGCCGAGGAACAGTGCGATGTGTGAGCGAAGGATAGAAGCTGAATGCTCAACGGCTTCCTTCACGGTGATCGAACCGTCTGTGCTTACGTCGAGGACGAGGCGCTCGTAGTCTGTCTTCTGACCAACGCGGAATGGTTCCACATTGTAGATTACATTCTTGATCGGTGTATAGATAGCATCGATCGGGAGCATACCAAGCGGGAAGTCCGTTGTGTTCTGATCCTCTGACGGAACGTAGCCCTTGCCACGACCGATACGAAGTTCAACATCGAAATCCGCGTCGTCTGCAAGTGTTGCGATCTTCTTTCCCGGATCGAGAACTTCAATCGCGCCTGCTGTTGCTTCTTGGATCATCTCCGCTGTCCAGATCTTTTGCCCCTTCACGCGGAACGTGATGCGGTTTGGAGATTTTGGATCAACGATACGGAGGCGAACCTCCTTGAGATTGAGGATGATCTCGCACATGTCCTCTACGACGCCGGCTACAGTCTGGAACTCATGCTGTACATCCGAGATCTTTACGCCAACGATGGCTGTTCCTTGGATGGACGAGAGGAGTACGCGTCGGAACGCGTTACCGATCGTTGTTCCGTAGCCTTCTTCGAGCGGATTGAGAACGAAACGAGCATGGTACGGACTGCCGAGTTCTTCGACGACGACACCTTCCGGCATCTGCATCTGCATGTTCATGGCCTTCCTTGGGTCAAATAGTCACAGTTGAAATGAGTTTGTCGTAACGGCGTTAGACGCGACGCTTCTTCGGCGGGCGGCAACCGTTATGCGGCAGCGGCGTTTGGTCGAGGATCGAGAGAACCTCGAAGCCTGCTTGAGTTAGCGCGCGGATAGCCGCTTCGCGACCCGAACCAGGTCCCTTGACCACCACGTCCACCTTGCGCAATCCCATTTCGAAGGCCTCGCGGGCGGCCTTGTCTGCGGAAACTTGCGAAGCGTACGGAGTATTCTTTTTGGAACCGCGGAAGCCATTCTTCCCAGCGGAGGACCAAGAAAGCGTATTGCCGTACGTGTCTGTGATCGTGACGATAACGTTGTTGAATGTTGCACGGACAAAGACCTTGCCGTGTACATCCGCAACGATCTTGCGCTTGACGCGCTTTTTTGCTGCTGCCATTGTCGTTCAGTCCTTTATTACTTCTTCACTGCCTTCTTCTTGCCGGCCACCGTCTTCCGCTTGCCCTTACGGGTACGAGCGTTTGTACGGGTGCGCTGACCACGAACCGGAAGACCGCGACGATGGCGCAGTCCACGATAGCAGCCCACGTCCATGAGACGCTTGATGTTCAGTTGGATCTCAGAGCGAAGTTGACCTTCAACCTTGTAATCACCGAGAACCTGACGGATACGTGCCACCTCATCATCGGACCAGTTCGTAACACGCTTGTTGTGATCGATGCCGGCTTTATCCAGCACCTGTGCACTCAGCGTAGAACCAATGCCGAAGATGTATGTGAGCGCGATCACGCCGCGCTTATTTTTTGGTAGGTCGATACCTGCGATACGAGCCACTTCGTGTCTCCTGAATTAGCCTTGACGTTGCTTGAAGCGAGGGTTCTTCTTGTTGATGATATACACCCTTCCCTTACGACGAACGATCTTGTCGTCGGGACTGCGCTTCTTCACCGATGCTTGAACCTTCATGGTCTCACCCTTTAGTTTTCTCTTGCGAGTTCAATGTCACTTGTAGCGATAGACGATACGGCCTTTGGAAAGATCATAGGGAGACATCTCCACTGTGACCTTATCTCCGCGAAAGATCTTGATGAAGTGCATCCTCATCTTGCCGGAGACGTGTGCGAGGATCTTGTGCCCATTATCCAGTTTCACAATAAACTGGGTATTCGGCAGTGCTTCCTCGATCACACCATCAACACGTATGACATCTTCGCGACCCATCGAAACCTTGTCGTTTTATCGTCACTCCATCAAAGTCAGGATCCTCGGTGTAGCCCCATCGATCACAATCGTGTGTTCGAAGTGTGCCGATGGTTTCCCATCCGCTGTGTACACTGTCCACCCGTCGCTTGCCGTATGAACATGGAACAGCCCCATATTCACCATCGGTTCGATCGCCAATGCCATTCCCGATTTGAGTTTGGCGTTGGGAAACCTGCTGCGATGCAACAGGCCCGGAACGAAGTTCGGGACGGGCGGTTCCTCGTGGAGGTGACGGCCAATGCCGTGTCCCACAAGTTCCCGTACCACCGAAAAACCCTGTTTTTCAACGTGCGTTTGAACGGCTCTCGCGATGTCATACACCCGATTACCATCAATTGCCTGCTCGATACCGAGTCTCAACGACTCCTTTGTGGCATCTAACAAACGTTGTTTGTCCGTGGATATCTCGCCTACGCCGTAGGTGTATGCGCTGTCTCCAAAGAACCCGTCCAATTGGACGCCAACATCGATCGTCACGATCTGACCTTCTTTCAGCATACGCTGACCAGGCATCCCGTGCACCACCTCTTCGTCAACACTGATGCAAGCTGAAGATGGGAACAGCTTACCGTCTACTTCATATCCTTTGAATGCCGGCTCTCCGCCTCGTGTTCGGATGAAATCCTCCACGATCGCGTCGAGCTCGATCGTTGTCACACCCGGCTTTACGAACCCCTTCATGTGATTCAGCACGTCGGCAACGATGCGACTTGCTGCTTCCATTTTCTTGATCTCATCTCCCGTGAGAAGAGCAATGCTGAGGTCGGCAACCGCCATGGTTACGCTGTCGCTCCTGCACGGCCGCGGATCTTTCCTGTCTTCATGAAGCCGTCATAATGACGCATGAGGAGGAAGGATTCGATCTGCGTCAACGTGTCAAGTGCCACACCAACAATGATCAAAAGACTTGTACCACCAAAGAACGATGCGAATACCGGAGGTACCTGCAAGATGTTCATCGCAAACGTTGGAAGGATCGCGATGAGCGCCAAGAAGATCGCACCCGGCAATGTGATGCGTGTGAGGATGTTCTCGATGTATTCAGACGTTGGAGCTCCCGGACGAACGCCAGGAATGAATCCACCGTTGCGCTTCATGTTATCGGCAACTTCCTTCGGGTTGAAGGCAATGGCCGTATAGAAGTACGTGAAGAATACGATCATGATACCGTACATCAGGGCATAGACCACTGATCGGTCACTGAAGAGCTGCGAAACGTCCTGCCAGAACGTACTGTCCGGGAAGAACGATGCGATCGTTGCAGGAACGAACAGGATCGACTGTGCGAAGATGATCGGCATAACACCGGCAGTATTCACACGAAGTGGGATGTACTGCGTTGTTCCGCCATAGACCTTACGGCCAACTACGCGCTTCGCATACTGCACCGGAATTCGTCGAGCCCCCTGCGTGATCAAGATCACGGCAGCAATGATACCGAGAAGAAGAGCCACCAAGACAAGGTCGATCACGAGGTTCCGTGAACCGGCTTGAATGAGCGTGATCTCCTGCGTGATCGCCGTAGGGAAACGTGCGATGATACCGATGAAGATGATGAGCGAGATACCATTGCCAAGACCGCGATCTGTGATCTGCTCACCGATCCACATCAGACCAACAGTGCCGGCTGTGAGGATGATAACAGAGGCAAGGGTCCAGAAGAAGCCCGCGTCAGGGACCACGGAAGCTCCGCCTGCACCTGCCGTTGTGCCTGCGATCTTGATCGTAACACCCCATGCCTGCATTGCTGCGATCGGCACGGTAAGCATACGTGTGTATTGATTGATCTTACGGCGACCATCTTCTCCTTCACGCTGGAGTTTCTGCAGTTCCGGAAGAACCACACCGGCGATCTGAAGAATGATGCTTGCAGAGATATACGGCATGATGCCGAGGGCAAAAATGGCAGCATTCGAGAACGCACCACCCACGAACATGTCGTACAATCCAAAGATCGTGCCGCTGTCATCCATGGCAGAAGCCTGGGTCAGCAGGGATACGTCAACGCCCGGGATCGTGATGAACGATCCCACACGAACTGCCAGCAGCGCAATCAGCGTAAACGCGATGCGCTGGCGGAGTTCTTCGATCCGGAACATGTTCCGGAAGGTGGTAACGATATTAGCCATTGACAGTGACCGCTCCCCCGGCTGCTTCGATCTTCTGCTTCGCTGTTTCTGAGATCTTATCGCAGGTTACACTGAGCTTTGCCGAAAGATCTCCATTGCCGAGGATCTTCACTGGTGCGGATCTCTTACGGATCACGCCAAGCTCAAGAAGTACGTCGTTCGTGACGCTGCCATTTGTAACGAGCTTCTCATCAACAAGGCGCTGCAGGGTTGCAACATTCACTTCTTGATATTCAATGCGATTGATGTTCGTGAAGCCGAACTTTGGCACACGACGCTTGAGGGACATCTGACCACCCTCGAATCCCGGACTTTGGCTGAAGCCGCTGCGAGATTGGTGACCCTTATGTCCGCGCGTAGACGTACCGCCGTGACCGGAACCGGCACCACGACCAATACGCTTCTTCTTATGACGAGAGCCCGGGGCGGGCGAAAGATTTCCGATGTGTTTCATGATAGGCCTCAGTCTGCGATCTCTTCGACGTTCACAAGGTGCCGGACAACGTTGATCATGCCAAGGATCTGTACATTCTTTGGCTTAACCGTGACGTAATTGGGGCGACCAAGACCTAGAGCCTTGATCGTGTCCTTTTGGTTTTGAAGGGCGCCGATGACCGAACGCACTTGGGTAATCTTCAGTTTCATGTTCGTTTCCTTCTTTGCCTTAGCCCTTGAGTACCTTCTCGAGTGATACGCCACGGCGTGCAGCCACAGCGCCAGCATCCTCGAGTTGCATCAGAGCGTTCATGGTTGCCTTCACCGTGTTGTGCGGGTTGGACGAGCCTTGAGACTTTGTGAGAACGTCCGTTACACCGGCAAGCTCAAGAATAGCACGTACGCCACCAGCCGCGATCACACCCGTACCCGGCGTTGCCGGACGGATGAGGACCTTGGCAGCACCGAAGCGGCCTACCACTTCGTGAGGAACTGTACCATTCTGTACACGAACCTTCACGACAGACTTCTTGGCTGCTTCCGTTGCCTTTGTAACGGCATTGGAGACTTCGCCGGCCTTGCCGAGTCCGTACCCGACATGACCTGCCTCGTCACCTACAACGACCATCGCTGAGAAGTTGAACCGACGTCCACCCTTTACCACCTTGGCTGTGCGGCCAACGTAGACGATCTTGTCCTTGAGGTTGAGGTCCGATACTTTTTGCTTTGCCACGTAATCAGCTCCGTTTCGTTCGCGTTAGAAATCGAGACCGGCTTCGCGCGCAGAGTCTGCTAGCGCTTTCACACGGCCATGATAAAGGAAGCCATTGCGATCGAATGCAACCTTCGTTGCCTTCACTGCCTTGGCGCGTTCCGCAAGCGCTGCACCTACAAGCCGACTCTCATCGACCTTAGACATACCGTCTGTGATCTTGGCACGGATGTCTTTGTCGAGCGTTGATGCTGAAACAAGTGTTGTTGCAGCTACGTCGTCGATGATCTGTGCGTAGATATGACCGAGTGAACGGAACACCGTCAAGCGATAGCGTTCTGGCGAACCGGTGATGTTCTTGCGAACCCGGCGGTCTCGGCGCGCTTGCCGAACATTTTTGAGTTTGATGCGATTCATAGTTCCATGTCTCCTTACTTGCCTGCCGACTTACCGGCCTTGCGACGGATGTATTCACCTTCGTACCGAATGCCCTTGCCCTTGTATGGCTCAGGTGGACGAAGCTTGCGAACCTTCGCCGCTACCTCACCAACGAGGTGCTTGTTGATACCCTTCACAGCGAACACCGTAGGTGTTGCAACTGTGAACTCCACACCATCCGGCGGCATGAAGAGAATAGGGTGCGAGTATCCAAGCGACAGAAGAAGATTCTTGCCGCGAAGCTCGACCTTATAGCCGACACCTTCTACCTGGAGGTTCCGTGTGAATCCATTGGATACACCTTCAACCATCCAAGCGATGTGCGCGCGCGTAAGGCCGTGCAAGGCACGAACTTTCTTGTCGTCGTTTGCTCGCGTGAACGTGAGCGTATTGTTATCCATCACCGGCGTGATCGATGCATCAAAGGCGAACGTGAGTTCTCCCTTTGGGCCCTTGACCGTGCATACAGTACCGTCGAACTTTACGTTGACGTTACTTGGTATGGAAATGAGTTTCTTACCTACTCGTGACATTGTCTTTTGCTCCTCGCTTCTCTTCTTACCAGATTGTGCAAAGCACTTCACCACCCACGTTCTCGCGGCGTGCCTGCTTGTCGGTCATCACTCCACGAGGTGTGGAGATAATGGCAACACCGAGTCCGTTGCGTACTCGCGGAAGCTTGTCAGCCGGCGCATAAATGCGACGTCCTGGCTTACTTACGCGGTGTACCTCACGAATGACCGGTTGGCCGTAGTGATAGCGCAGCTTGAGGGTGAGAACACCCTGCTTGTTGTCCTCAACGCTTTCGAAGTCCAAAATGAAGCCTTGATCCTTGAGGATCTCGGCTATAGCCACTTTGAGCTTCGACGCTGGCACATCAACTGTTTTGTGCTTAGCGGCCGACGCGTTGCGGATGCGTGTGATGAAATCGGCGATGGTATCTGTGACTGGCATAGTCGTCGTCTTGGTCGTGTTCGAAAATCAGGGCTGGAACTGTTTTACCAGCTTGCCTTGCGCATGCCTGGAATCTTGCCTTCGAGGGCAAGAAGACGGAACATGTTTCGGCACAGGCCGAATTTGCGGTAGACGCCCTTGCCGCGGCCTGTGATAAGGCAACGACTGCGGACACGTGTAGGCGAACTGTTGCGTGGGAGCTTTTGAAGCCCCACCATGTCGCCGGCTGCCTTGAGCTCTGCACGCTTTGCGGCGTACTTAGCTGCCAGGCGGATGCGCTTTTTATTGCGCGCGATGACTGATGTCTTGGCCATGGAAATTCTCTTGTGTACTTAGTCGCGTTTGCGGAACGGGAAACCAAACTCTTGAAGCAAGGCTTGCGCCTCTTCGTCTGTCTTTGCGGACGTGACGAAGGTGATGTCCATTCCGTTGATCCTTGACACCTTATCGACGTCAATTTCCGGGAAGATGATCTGTTCCTTCACGCCGATCGTGTAGTTACCACGTCCATCGAAGCTCTTGTCCGAGAAACCGCGGAAGTCACGGATACGCGGAGCAGCGATGTTGATGAAACGATCGAGGAATTCATAAAGGTGTGCACGACGAAGCGTTACGCGTGCACCGATCGGCATGCCTTCGCGAAGCTTGAAGTTGGCGATGGACTTGCGAGCGCGGGATACCGCTGGACGCTGACCAACGATCAACTCAAGTTCATTCACGGCGGCTTGAAGTTGCTTCGCATCCTGAGTAGCAGCGCCAACACCGATGTTGATCGCGATCTTCTCAATGCGCGGTACTTCCATGACACTTCCGTAATTGAAGCGCTTCATGAGAGCCGGTACTACCTGATCCTTGTAGAAGGCATGAAGACGAGCCGGGACCTTTACATCTTGAATGTCTTCAAGACGTGGGCCGTCTGGCTTGAATTGCTCCCTCTTCGGCGGTGTGGTTTTTGCCATGGTTTCTGCGTTCCTTCGACGTTCGTCTTCTTAGAGTTCTTCTTGTGTCGTCTTCGCAATACGCTTGACGATCGTCTTGTCACCCGATACCGTACGCACACGCGTTACACGCGTTGGCTTACCGTTCTTGTCAACAAGCTGGACATTTGAGAAGTGTACAGGTGCTTCCATCTTCACAATGCCACCGTTCGGATGCTTCGGTGATGGGCGAACCGCTTTGGAGCGGAGATTCACACCTTCAACAAGGACTTGCATTGTAGTTGGGTACACCATGAGCACACGGCCCTTAGCCCCTTTATTGTTTCCTGCGATCACGATGACCGTGTCGCCCTTTTTGATCTTTAGCTTCATCGTATACCTCAGAGCACCTCGGGTGCGAGGGAAATGATCTTCATGAACGAGCGATCGCGAAGTTCACGAGCCACTGGCCCGAAGATGCGCGTCCCGCGAGGATCGTTGTTGTTGTTGATGACGACAGCTGCATTCTCGTCGAATCGGATATACGAACCATCACGGCGACGTATTTCCTTCTTCGTACGAACGATAACAGCTTTCACCACTTCGCCCTTCTTCACAGCGCCGGCAGGCAATGCAGCCTTCACCGAGCACACAACGATATCACCTACCGTTGCGTAGCGCTTACCGTGTCCGCCTAGAACACGAATGCAACGCAGCTTGCGCGCACCCGAGTTGTCAGCTACCACGAGATTTGATTCTTCTTGAATCATGTCCGTTCTCCCTTACTGCGCTCGTTCGATGATCTCCACCAATGCCCAACGTTTGCGGGCACTTAGCGGACGGCTCTCGATGACTTTGACTACGTCGCCGATGTTGCACTCGTTGTTTTCGTCGTGCGCCATCACCTTCGTTGTCAGCTTGAAATACTTTTTATAGAGGGGATGGGCTACCTGGCGCTCAATGCTCACCACGATAGTCTTCTCCGCCTTGTTGCTGACCACTTTTCCGGTACGCACTTTGCGACGCGGAGCGGTGGTATTCGTTGTTGTTTCGTCTGCCATGGTTACGATCCGATTCAGTTGGCGTTGCTGGTGCGCTCGTGAAGAAGTGTCTTCATCCGCGCAATGTCTTTGCGAAGCGTTTTGATGCTCGAAGAGTCTTGCAATTGACCCAATGTGAGCTGGAAACGCAGGCGCGTGACATTGTCTTCGCTCTCCTTAAGGAACCCTTGGAGTTCCTGTGTCGAAAGGGAACGGAGGTCTACTGCTTTACGTGATTTCATGTCTTAACCCTCCAGGTCCACTCGTTGGACGAACTTGCACTTGATCGGGAGCTTATGGATGGCAAGACGAACCGCCTCTTGCGCACGCTCCTTCGTAACCCCATCGATCTCGAAGAGGATACGACCCGGCTTCACAACGGCTACCCAGAACTCTGGATTACCTTTACCGGAACCCATTCGGGTCTCGGCCGGCTTTTTCGTTACCGGCTTGTCTGGGAAGATCCGGATCCACACCTTACCATCACGGCGGAGGTATCGATTGATAGCGATACGTGCCGACTCGATCTGGCGGTTCGTGATCCACGCTGCTTCCAGCGCCTTGAGACCGTATGATCCGAATGCAACCGTTGATCCACGGTAGGCCTTGCCTCTACGGCGGCCCCGTTGTGTCTTCCGGTGCTTAACTCTTTTTGGGATGAGCATGTCGTTGCCTTACGCCTGACTTACTGTTCCTTGTTCTGTTGCTTGCCGATGACGTCGCCACGGCAGATCCACACCTTAACTCCGATCGAACCGTACACTGTCTCCGCACGTCCTTGTGCGTAGTCGATATCCGCACGCAACGTGTGCAGCGGAACGCGACCTTCCTTGTACTGCTCTTGACGCGTCATGTCCGCACCGCCGAGACGGCCTGAACACATAACGCGAACACCTTCTGCTCCCACTCGCATGGTGCTGCTTACGGCGTTCTTCATCGCGCGACGGAACGAGATGCGACCCTCGAGCTGCGCTGCAATGTTGTCTGCCACTAGCTGGGCATCAAGCTCAGGGCGCTTGATCTCGCTGATGAGGATCTTTACTTCCTTCTTTGTGATCTTACGAAGCTCTTCTTCGAGCTGCGCAATGTCCTTGCCGGAACGACCAATGATGACGCCTGGACGCGATGTGTTGATCGTTACGCGAAGCTGCTTCGCTGTGCGCTCAACAATGATGCGTGCTACACCGGCCTTCTTGAGACGGCTCTTGATGTAGTTGCGTACCATGAGGTCTTCTTGCAACTTTTCTGCGACGTTCTTTTCATCGAACCAGTTGGCTTCCCACTGGCGGATGATGCCTAGTCGCAGACCGATCGGATTTGTCTTCTGACCCACTTGATCTGACTCCGCTTACTGTTTCGTAGAAACGACGATGGTTAAATGATGCGAGCGCTTGCGAATGCGATATGCACGACCCATCGGGGCCGGTGAGATCCGCTTGATCGTCGGTCCTGGATCGACGAAACACTCCTTCACAACGATGGACTCGGGGTCGATCCCCTGATCCTTCCGGGTGAGGTTGCTGATAGCAGACTTGAGCGTGAGCTCAGCCACCGAACCAGCTGCCTTGTCCGAGAATTGGAGGATGTTGAGTGCCTCCTGAGCCGACTTGCCACGGATGAGATCGATCACAAGACGCATCTTGCGAGGCGACGATCTATTGTAGCGTTTGATAGCGCGTGCTTCCATCGTTCGTCCTTACTTCTTGCCCGTTTTGAGATCTTTCCGATTGCCAGAGTGTCCACGGTATGTCCGCGTTGGCGAAAACTCACCAAGCTTATGACCAACCATGTTCTCCGTCACATATACCGGAATGAACTTGTTACCGTTGTGTACCGCGAGTGTGTGACCCACGAACTCCGGCGAAATCGTTGATGCACGCGACCAGGTCTTGATCACGGACTTCTTGCTCGAGTCATTCATTGCCGCTACCTTCTTGACCAGCTTATAGCTGACGAACGGCTCTTTCTTCAGTGAACGAGGCATCTCTGACTACTCCGTGTTCCTAGGTTACGCGTTGCGCCGACGAATGATCATGTCATTCGAGGCATTCTTCTTCTTCCGTGTCTTGAGACCCTTAGCAAGCTGGCCCCATGGTGAACGCATGTGCTTGCGACCACCACCCGACTTCGAACGTCCTTCACCACCACCATTCGGGTGATCGATCGGATTCATTGCCATACCACGCGTCTGTGGACGAACGCCCAACCAACGCATACGGCCGGCCTTGCCATAGCTGATGTTCTCGTGCGAACCGTTACTCACTACACCGATCGTTGCCATACAAATTGCAGGGACCATGCGAATCTCACCCGAAGGGAGCTTGATCTGAGCCTTGCCGTTGTCAACACCAACGAACTGCGCGGATGTACCGGCCGAACGAACCATCTGACCACCCTTACCGGGCTTCAATTCAATGTTGTGTACCACATATCCCACCGGGATCTTGGTGAACGGCAACGTGTTGCCATCCTTTGGTTCAGCCTTCTCACCACTCATGAGCTTCTGGCCAACCTTCACCTTATCCGGGGCGATGATATAACGCTTCTCTCCGTCAGCATACTCGAGAAGTGCAATGCGGCATGTGCGATTCGGATCGTATTCGATCGTCATCACTGTTGCTTCGATACCGAACTTTTCGCGCTTGAAATCGATGATACGATACATCCGCTTGTGTCCGCCACCACGGTGACGCGATGTTACGCGTCCGGTGTTGTTGCGGCCGCCAGACTTCTTGATCGGCTCAAGAAGGCTTTTCTCCGGCTTGGATGTCGTGATCTCGTCGAACGTGCTGATGCTGTAGTAGCGCGTTCCCGGCGTGATCGGTTTGAGATTCCTGGTTGCCATGATTCGTGTTCTCCGCTTACTCCTCGTTGCCTTCGCCGGCAACGATGTCGATGGACTGACCTTCCTTGAGCGTCACATAGGCCTTCTTCTTCAGGTTGGTACGACCAACTTGAGGACCACGGCGCGTCATACGAGTCTTGACTTTACCCTTCGTACGTACCGTGCGGATGCTCTTCGCTTCTACATCAAACATTTGCTTGATGGCTTGACGGATCTGCAGCTTGTTCGCATTTGGATCAACTTCAAAGACATACTGGCGCATGTGGCCAACCTTAGTTGCCTTCTCTGTGATCACCGGCTTCTTAAGGACTGTGATCATTATGCGTCTCCTTCATTCGCGTCGCCAAACGAATTGGCAAGCGTTTCGATAGCGCTCTTGAAGATCACAAGCTTGCCGTGACTCAGCACATCATATGCAGAGATCTTGTCGGCCGGGAAGGTTGTTACACCTGCGATGTTCCGCGCAGACTTCACAAACGTCTCGTTCGCCTTCGGCAGAAGCAACAGCACCTTGGAACCATCAACCTTGATGGCCTTCAACATCGATGCTACTTCGCGCGTCTTCGGTGCGCTTACCGTGAAGTCCTCAAGCACTACGAGATTATTCTCGCGAGCACGAAGGGTGAGCGCAGACTTGCGAGCAAGTCTCTTCACCTTCACCGGAAGTTCGATGTGATAGAGGTGAGGGAACGGACCGTGGATCTTACCGCCACCCGGGTTAAGGGGCGAGCGGCTCGTGCCACGACGTGCACCACCAGTGCCTTTTTGCTTGAACGGCTTTTTGCCGCCACCGGACACCTCAGCGCGCGTCTTCACTTTGTGCGTGCCCTGACGACGATGCGCCAAGTATGCTCGTACAGCCTGATACATCGCGTGCTCGCTGGGCTCGATACCAAAGACCGATGCCGGCAGCTCGATAGAGCCCGCTTTTGCACCGTCCTTTGTGAGTATATCCACAGTCATGGCAGTCTTCTTCTTAGAGCTTTACAATTTCAACTACTGAATTCATTGCGCCCGGGATGCTCCCCTTCACAAGAAGGAGATTTTGCTCGGGCATCACACGGAGAACCGTGAGATTGCGGATAGTGATACGTGTCCCACCCATCCGGCCAGCCATTCGCATGCCTTTGAAAACACGCGATGGATAGGACGACGAACCGATAGAACCCGGGGCCCGAGGTCGGTCAGACTGTCCGTGTGTTGCCATACCAACACCACCGAAGTGGTGACGGCGTACAACACCCTGGAAGCCCTTACCCTTGCTCGTTGCCGACACCTTCACCTTGTCACCAGTTGCGAAAGCTTCAACCGTTATGATGTCACCATTTTTGACCTTGGCAACAAGCTGGCGGAACTCTTTCAAGTGGCGCGTCGGTTCGACGTCGTTCTTAGCGAAGTGTCCTGCCCGAGGGCGATTCACTTTGCGTTCGGCGATCGACTCATAGCCGATCTGAACGGCATCATAGCCGTCATTGTCTTTTGTTTTTACTTGGACTACTGGGCATGGTCCGGCTTCGATCACAGTACATGGCACAAAATTGCCATCATCCGTAAAGATGCTCGTCATTCCCAGCTTTCGTCCGAGGATTGCGCTCATTTGTCCTCTTACTCCTAGACTTTCACTTCCACATCAACACCCGCCGGGAGCTCCAGGCGCATGAGCGCATCGATCGTCTTCTGCGTGCTGCTGAAGATGTCAATGACGCGCTTGTGCACGCGTGCTTCAAATTGCTCACGTGACTTCTTGTCCACGTGCGGAGACCGCAGCACTGTATAGACCGTACGTTCCGTAGGTAGCGGGATCGGTCCCGAAACCACGGCACCTGTCTGCTTCACTGTGCGGACGATGCGCTCTGCCGAACGATCAATAAGATTATGATCGTAAGACCGTAGCTTGATGCGAATGCGTTGCGTTGCCACTCGTTAGTTCTCCTGGTTGGAGGTTCTGTCGGAGACGAAACGAGGGAGGCGAAAACCTCCCTCGTTCGACTCGAAAAACCGTTTTCTTATTCGATGATCGCCGTTACAACACCAGCACCAACTGTACGACCACCTTCGCGAATAGCGAAGCGAAGTCCTTCTTCCATGGCCACCGGTGTGATGAGTACCACTTCGAGATTGTCAACGTTGTCGCCAGGCATGATCATTTCAACGCCAGCCGGCAAGTTGAGAACACCCGTCACATCCGTTGTACGGAAGTAGAACTGAGGACGGTAGTTCGTGAAGAATGGCGTGTGACGGCCACCTTCGTCTTTGTTGAGTACGTACGCTTGAGCCTTGAACTTGTGGTGCGGTGTGATCGAACCTGGCTTGGCGATAACCATGCCGCGCTCAATCTCTTCCTTGTCCACGCCGCGAAGAAGGAGACCAACGTTGTCGCCGGCACGACCTTCATCAAGAAGCTTGCGGAACATTTCGATACCAGTTACGATCGTCTTCTTCTGAAGGCCGAATCCTACGATCTCGACTTCTTCGTTGACCTTGACGATACCACGCTCGATACGACCCGTACCTACTGTGCCACGACCAGTGATCGAGAACACGTCTTCAACAGGCATAAGGAATGGCTTGTCTACGTCACGAACCGGCGTTGGGATGTATGAATCCACAGCTGCCATAAGTTCAAAGATGCATGCCATGTCAGCATCATCAGCACCAGCGCCGCCAGAGGCTGCGTCAAGCGCCTTGAGTGCCGAACCCTTGATGATCGGAATGTCGTCGCCAGGGAATTCGTACTTGCTCAGAAGTTCACGGATTTCCATCTCAACGAGTTCAACGAGATCCGGATCTGCGATGTCTACCTTGTTCATGAACACCACGATACGAGGTACGCCAACCTGACGTGCAAGCAGGATGTGCTCACGCGTTTGTGGCATCGGACCGTCTGTTGCTGCTACCACGAGGATCGCGCCGTCCATCTGAGCGGCACCCGTGATCATGTTCTTCACATAGTCAGCGTGGCCCGGGCAGTCAACGTGTGCGTAGTGACGGTTCTCCGTCTCGTACTCAACGTGTGCCGTAGCGATCGTGATCCCGCGTGCCTTTTCTTCAGGTGCGTTATCGATCGAGTCGAACGAACGCTTTTGTGAAAGACCCTTAGCGGCCAGACACATCGTGATGGCGGCGGTAAGCGTTGTCTTACCATGGTCAACGTGACCGATGGTTCCAACGTTTACGTGCGGCTTATTCCGCTCAAATTTCTCTTTTGCCATTTTGCCTACTCCTCAGGTTGCTATGAGTGAGGTGTTACAAGGATGTTGTGTTGCTTAGTTTTTCTCTATCTCGGGCCAGCGTTTCGACCGTCGCGGGATAGAAAACAAAGGTACGAAACCTTTTTGGAATAAACGCAATAAAGCGCCCTCCCGGCACCAAACTTTTTTGTTTGGCGGGCGCGCTGCAGCCGCTATCGCACGTCAGCCCTGTTATGAGCGACGTTGAGCCTGCTCGTATCCATGGAAATGCATGGTATACGAACCTCTGCCCTGCGTAAGCGATCGCAACTGTGTTACGTAGCCGAATAATTGAGACAGCGGCACCAAAGCCGTCACAACTTGTAGAATGTCGCGCTGGGAAATCCCTTGCACCATTCCACTACGCGAACTGAGATCAGCAATGACCTCGCCCACGTAATCCTCGGGCGTAACGACCTCTACCTGGAAGACAGGCTCCATAATGACGGGGTTCGCCATTCTGCAAGCATCCTTCGCAGCGATCGAGGAGGCGACGGCGTAAGCCGTCTCCGTTGCGTCTTCTTCATTGTATGCCGTATCCACAAGGACGGCCATGATGTCAATCATGGGGTATCCCGAGATCGGTCCGACCTTGAGGGCTTCTAAAGCCCCCTTCTCTGCACTCTTGACGTACGTCTCTGGAAGTGCCCCCGGTGCAAGTTCACTGCGGAACTCGAGGCCTTTTCCTGGGTCGTTCGGTCGTAATTCAATGGTTGCCTGCCCGAATTGATTCTTCCCGGCGTTGCTGCGGACGAACTTGCCCTCCGCGCGTGCAACACTGGTGATGGTCTCTCGGTAGGCCACCTGCGGTTTCCCCACTTTAACGGGGACGTTGAATTCTCTTTTCAACCGGTCTACAAGGATCTCCAAATGGAGCTCACCTACGCCGGAAATAATGATCTGTCCTGATTCAGCATCAGTATGAAATCGAAACGTCGGATCTTCTTCAGAGAGCCGATGTAAGGATTCGGTCAGTTTGTCCTGATCCGCCAAAGTCCGCGCCTCAACCGATTGATTGATAACGGGATCTGAGAAACTGATGCTTTCAAGGAGTAAGGGGCGTTTCTGATCACACAGTGTATCACCCGTTCGCGTGAATCTCATCGAAGGTATCGCCACGATGTCGCCGGCATACGCCGCTTCGAGTTCTTCACGCTTGTTTGCGCTCATGCGCATGATCTTCCCGGCTCGCTCCTTCTTGTCATTCGTCACATTGTACAGCTGCTCGCCTGCCTTGATACTGCCTGAGTAGATCCGTATGAACGTCAACCTTCCAACGAATGGATCGGTGATGATCTTAAAGGCCAATGCAGAAAAGGCTTCTTCATCTTCTGGCTTGCGAGTCTCTTCAATGTCGTGGTCGGCAACGTTGTATCCGTGCGTATACCCAACATCGTTCGGAGACGGCAAGTAGGCGATTACACCGTCGAGAAGCTGCTGAACACCTTTGTTCTTGAAGGAACTTCCGCAGAACACCGGGGTTACCTTGTTGTGCAAAGTTGCCTTGCGGAGTCCGGCTCGAAGCTCTTCCGACGTGATCTCTCCGCCGCCAAGATATCTTTCCAATAACACGTCGTCATGTTCTGCCACTGCTTCTACAAGCAGTTGTCTTGCATCTTCAACTTCTTGCTTCATCTCGTCCGGTACCGGACCGGTCTCGAACTTCTCTCCGCGCTCACGATCGAAGACGATCGCAACACGGTCGATCAGGTCAACAACACCAGTGAAGGTGTCTTCGGCTCCCAGTGGTAGCTGCACGGCAACAGGGTTGGCACCGAGTCGCTGACGCATCATACCGAGAACCCGAGTGAAGTTGGCTCCAACTCTGTCCATCTTATTCACAAAGGCGATACGAGGCACATGGTACTGATCGGCTTGATGCCAAACAGTCTCCGATTGTGGCTCTACGCCTGCCACAGCGCAGAAGAGGGCGATCGCACCGTCTAAGACGCGCAGCGATCGTTGCACTTCGGCTGTGAAATCGACATGACCCGGAGTGTCAATGATGTTGATCATATGGTCGTGCCACGTACACGTGACAGCGGCCGATGTGATCGTGATCCCTCTCTCCTTCTCCTGCTCCATGTAGTCTGTGAACGCCGTGCCTTCATGCACTTCGCCCATTCTGTGGAGCACTCCTGTGTAGTACAGGATCCGTTCCGTTGTCGTGGTCTTCCCAGCATCAATGTGTGCCATGATGCCGATGTTGCGCACGAGGTCGATTGCGACGGAACGCGTCATGTCGTCAAAATCTCACGAAATTTCAGTGTTTCAAGGAACGTTGCCCGCCCCTTACCAACGGAAGTGGGCGAATGCTCGGTTGGCGTCTGCCATACGGTGCATTTCATCGCGACGCTTGATGGCGCCACCTTCACCATTGGCTGCTGCCAATAGCTCACTTGCAAGCTTTGCAGCCATCGAACGATCACGACGATCCGCGGCGAACTTCTTCAGCCAACGAATGGCCAGAGCAGCACGACGCTCTTCGCGCACTTCCATCGGGACTTGATACGTTGCACCACCTACGCGGCGCGGACGGATCTCGATGGCTGGCGAAGCGTTCTGGATTGCCTTGCGGAAGACTTCAAGCGGGTCTTGCTCTGTCTTCTTCGCAACGATGTCCATTGCCTCATACACGATCTTCCGAGCTGCATTCTTCTTGCCCTGGATCATGATGTTGTTTACGAACTTGGCTACCATCACGTCGTTGAAACGTGGGTCCACTGCAGTACGGCGTTTATCTGAACGTTTTTTACGCATGGGTTCTCCTTACTTCTTTCCTGCCGGTGCTGCACCAGCCTTTGGCTTCTTGGCTCCGTACTTCGAACGAGATTGCTTGCGATTGGCTACACCCTGCGTGTCAGCGGAACCACGCACGATGTGGTATCGCACACCCGGAAGGTCCTTGATACGACCACCACGGATGAGCACGATCGAGTGCTCCTGAAGGTTGTGACCTTCACCCGGGATATAGGCCGTTACTTCAAGGCCGTTCGAAAGGCGCACACGGGCAACCTTGCGAAGAGCTGAGTTCGGCTTCTTAGGCGTTGTGGTGTATACACGCGTACACACGCCACGCTTCTGCGGGCATGATTGAAGAGCCGGGGACTTGCTCTTCACGGTAACAACTGGGCGTCCTTTACGGACAAGTTGGCTGATCGTAGGCATTTCGTTCTGCCGTTTTGTGAGAATCGTGTCTAGACAGGTACGGGCGCATCGGGGAACCCTTTGCGCCAGTAGAGCCTGCAAAAGTAGGTGGTAGTCCTGTTAAAACCAAATGAGAGGTGAGATTTCCTCATCGTGACTATAATGCCGAATAGTTTCGACGGACTATGAGGGTAAGGGGCTATGGACAACAAAGAAGAAACACCTGAAACCGAGGAAGAATCCTGGCTGGGCACCGTTCGGGCACTGGCTCTTCCCTCAACAGGATATCAAGCAACACCTGTTCTGGCATGGGCGAATATTGCCGTATTTGTTGTAATGGCACTGGCAGGTGTCTCCGTGCTCAGCCCGTCAGCCCAGACACTTTTTGAATGGGGTGGCGCAATTCGTGCCGAGGTGGTCCAGGAGGGTGAGTACTGGCGCATCATTACGTCGTGCTTCGTGCATGCGGGCATTATTCACCTGCTCATGAACTTGTACGGCCTATTGATGGTAGGGGCTCTGTTAGAACCCATTATTGGGTGGAAACGCATCATGCTCTCGTACTTTCTGACGGGAACGGTTGGTGCGCTGGCGAGCATAGCTGTGAACGACAACGTCGTCTCGGTTGGAGCCTCAGGCGCCATTTTCGGGCTGTATGGAGCCTTCTCTGCCCTGCTCTTTACCGACTACTTCCCAAAAGATGCCCGCCTGCAACTGGCGCAGAGCATGGGCATCTTTCTTGCAATGAACATCTTCGCCGGTATTAAGTCAGAAGGAGAGATCGATATGGCCGGCCATATCGGCGGATTCGTGTCTGGACTCTTCCTTGGCGGAATCTACTATTTCAGTGTTCGCGATCCGGATAATGAGAAGCGCCGGAACACAACAACGATTTTGGCCGTGGTCGTCAGTATGATCATTGCCTTCGTGCTGTTCAATTCCGCCTCAACGTCGATGGACGCGTCGAAGGCCGAACTGGAGTCGTGGAAGAAGGCGCTGGACAATGTAGGCCTGGAGGAGAATCGTGCGATCACAAACGAAACGTCAGGCGACTACATCCCAGCTGCTCAGAGCTATCGACAAATGGCGAAGCTCCTTAACGACATGCTTCTGCTTCACGTGCCACAACAGCTTCGTCAGCGCACGGAACTGTTGATCGAATACTCTAACGCCCAGGCCAATCTTCTAGAGCACAAGGGAAATGTTCGCGATAGCGGAGACACGACCCATGCACAACTCGAAGAGCAGCTGACCGAGCGCGTAGGCAGTATTCGTTCGAAGATCCAGGACTCTTCACCTTAACGAAAAATGACAACCGCCTTCGTGTTGACCGAGCCATCACGCATATAGGCCAGCAGAAGATATACACCGCTCGCAAGCGATCGGGTGTCGATCCCCACAACGGGCTCACTATCTGCGTCTGCACTGAGTTTCAATGCGCCAGACAAAGCACGGATCTCCAAGCGTTCAAGGGCACCGTTGTTCGTAGCACGGACTGACAGGTGATCATCGGCAGGACTAGGCACGGCTATCACACCAACGGTTTCGCTACGATCTTCAACAGATGTGGGTCCCTCAACAACTGCACGCAGCACCAATCGCTTGGTGAAGGCGAATTCCCCGTCAGCACTCTGCCATCGCACTCGCATTGCAGAGACATACTTCCCTTTTTCACTGCTGCGAAGTCGAGCACGAACACGTAGGGATTGATAGGCATCAAGTGTGACTGGTAACGATGGTGTTGTTTCAACGATCTCAAATGGAGATTCTACATCGTCGATCGACCTCACGATAAGGGGCGTCTCGTAGATGTGATGGAAATCAAGCACGGTGTCCCGGGTAGCCCCTTGCAGACTTGTAAGATTGACGACGAATGGATCGGCCCACGTTCCGCCCACGCCGAGAATGGGGATCGTAGTGGTTCGGCCACCTCTCTTTACAACGATCTGCGCGCCATGGAATCCATTTTCACCGGGGAGATAATGGAGTGTGAGAGGGAGCGTTTCGCCCGATCGAAGGATGAATGGGAAGGATGGTGTGCTCTGCAGGTACATGTAGAAACTGTAGTCACCGGTGATGTACAAGCTATCGATGGTCATGTCTACAAAGCCGACGTTTGCCAGCGCATGATAGAGTGGGTACTCAAGGCCTGTTCCGAGTTCGAGGTTCCCCAAGAAGATCGGCTCGATCACCGAAAGCCCATTGTCCGGCTCTGCATACGCTCCAGCCGCCATGAGATTGATACTCGGGTCGAAGTCAGAATCGGTGAACACCTTCACAGATGCCCAGATCGGCAGAACCTCCTGCGGCTTCACACGGATCCCTACGTTGATCGATTCTCCGGGACGAAGCGTAACAGTGCTGCGGGGCGTTGTGACGGTGAACTGTTGTTGTCCGCCGAGGACCTTCACTTCGAAGACCTGTACCGGCCGCTCACTTTCGTTGGTGAATGCACGCTCAATGAGCGTGTCTCGTGTCTGCCCAACACGCACAGCCCCAAGATCAACATATGGCAATTGAGCAATGAGGATCCCGTGCTGATCCTGTTGTTTCGCCGGGACTGAAAACGCTTGCACAACGGCAAGGAAGAGAGCAAGAAGAATGAGGAAGAGTTTCATGAGTGTGGTCCGTCATCAAATGATCTGTTGTGAGTTACAGGCATTGACGCAATGTTGTTCGCTCTGTTAAGACCATTTTTGCATCATTCTCCTACGTCGAATCAGCCCCCTCGCAAACACATGCCTAAACGCGGATCAGATACGCTGTTCAAGTTGATTGCATCCCTTGACCGAAACGAAAAGGGATACGTGAAGCGATATTGCTCGCGCCATATGATCGGCGAGGAGATCGAATACCTGCGTTTGTTCGACGCATTGGATTCGATGGAGGTATATGATGACGACGAGCTGAAACAACGGCTTGCCGGTACGGATCTGGTTCGTCGACTCCCTGCTGTGAAAAACCATCTCTATCAGCAGATCCTTGAGGCAATGCGCGCCTACCATGCATCAAAGAGCACTGAACGTGAGATCTTGGAACTGTTTCTCGATGCCGACTTCCTCTGGGAAAAAGCGCTCTACGAACAGGCAATGAAACGGATTGCAAAAGCAAAAGATATCGCTCGCTCACATGACGAATACACGTTCTGGCTGAAGGCGATCTCGTGGGAGAAGAACTATCGCGGCATCGTGAAACAACGTCCCGATGGAACAGCTACACAAGACACACTCAGCGATGAACAGGCGCACGTTCTCTCACTCGCTCGCAATACCGTTGACTATGAAGAGCTTGGCAATCTCTTGCAGTTCAATCTCATCCGACGTTCCGAAGGCGATCATTCGGGCGACGAATGGCTACGGTCACTTCCCCGCCACCCATTGCTGCAAAGTCCTTCCACAGCCATTGCCCGTCCGGCTCGACTGAACTTCCACCTCATCCTCTCCAACTGGTATGCATTTGTAGGGGGCGATCCACAACGCTCATTTGAACATGCGAAGCTGCTGCTTGAATCGGTGGATTCAGATGAGGATCTCGTGCGGGCCCGACCGGATCTTGAGCTCGGCATGCTTCATACCTTCATGCAGCGCGCGATCGATGCCCGCCACTTTGATCAGTATCTCCTTCATGCAGATCGGTTGTGGGACCCGGCCGGAGGCAAACCCACACGCAACATCGACGTGAAACGCTTCTACCGAGCGATGACCACAGAATTGGGATTTGCCGTGATCACGGGTGATCATACACGAGTGATAGAGCGTTTGCCGTATCTCAAGGAACGATACAAGGCCCTTTACGACCAGATCCCGGACCAATCGCGGATCGCTGCTTCATTCCTTGCTGCAAGAGTGTGCGTGGACAGACGTTTGGAACGTGAAGCCGGCGTGTGGCTTCGCAATGTGTTCGCCGAGAGCGACGCTGTGCGCACGGACCTACACATCGCCGCTCGATTGCTGCAGCTTCGCATGGCAGCAGACGATGGCGACAACGACTCGCTCCGATCTTCCGTTCGCTCTCTCACGAGACTTGCATCAACACGGAAGCTTCGCAACGCGCGGCTCGATGCCACATTGAGTTACTTCCGCAGACTTGCTGACGCAAGGCTACCACGCGAGCGCACCAAGCTTCGCGACGAACTCATCGCAAGGCTTGGTGCGCATTCCAATCCATCTCCGTTCGATGCTGTGAGATCCGCCGGCATTGAATCATGGCTTGGATCCACAACGCCTACACAGGCAGCATCCGTTGAGTCTTCGCTGAATTACTGATCTGTCTCAACGAACGACGATCGGCATTGCGTGGCTCTGGGTGGCTGTTTTCAGTCGTAGGACGTAGACACCGGCATTGATGCTTCCGAGGTTGAGCATTGCATCAAGGCCGCGCCCGGTGTCGCCGAGACGGTGCGTAAGAACAGGAGCCCCCTGCATATCTACGACTTCTACTGTCACGTCGCCTGTGAGCTTTGCATTTCGCAAGAGCACATGATCGTAGGCCGGTTGTGGCGCTATGATCATGGAAGATGCAAGAACATCGTCGTCCACATCCGACGTTCTGTCCGTTACATTCATCACCACAACATATCGCTGCGTCCATGCGTTCTGCTCTCCTCCGAAGCCCCAATTACCGAAGAGCGGAGTGATAACGACTCCCTCGATAGGCGGTGTGGCACGGACCCTTGCTGTAACCCATCCGTTGTTTTCACCATGTACGTCGACGATGGAGAATGGATCGATCGCAGGATCGAATACTACTGCATCAAACACATTGCCCCAGGCCTGAGCGTCGAAGACAACCGGCATTGTGACGGTGGTGTTGACCTTCACATCACCGAAGTTCACGATATCGTTGAAGCCTTCAACCCGGCTTCTCGCAACAACGGGGACACGGACTTGTGTATCGGCTACATTCACAACCACGTCAAAGCGATAGAGTCCGCGAGCAGAGGGTTCAAAGCGCAGATCAAGAATGAAGGATCCTCCGGGTTCGATCGTCATCGGCAGGTCAACATTCTCAGCAGCAAAGGCGTGGATGTCTCCATTCTCAAATGTGAGGGCGGTGATCGTAACGGCCTCTGTACCGTCATTGCGGAAGACCTCACCGGCATTCATGGACTGACCTAGTGGATTGTTTACTTCTCCGAGATCGATGTATGGCTGCAAGACCGTTATCGGACTGTTTGGTGTTTCAACAGTCATGCTTCCGCTCAAGTGGATCGCATGATCTTCACCGTTGTCGAACTTGATGTAGAGTACCGCCCAGTGCTGCCAAACACCTTGCGGAATGAATCGAAGGTTCATGTTCAGTGATGACTGGGGACCAACTTCCACCTCGTCGTAGTTGTCCATCAGAAAGAACTCACTCTTCGCATCTGCAAGGACGATTTCCTTGATCCGACGTGATTCGAACGACCTATTCTGAAGGATCTCCACCACTGTTGTGTCACGAGCGGCATTGCGGATCACGGTCCCAAACTCTACATGCTTTACAGCGAAATGAATTTCAGAAGGGGCTTGTTGCAGGTCATACCAGCGCACCCATGCACGTCCGCTATCACCAACAATGATGGCTCGGTCTGTTGCCGCTGCCATTCTTCCAAGTCCTTGATACCCGTCTGCGATATCACTGATGCTCCAGTTCACTCCGGCGTCACTGCTTCGGAACTGCGACATCACAAGTGTCATATCATCACCTTGAATCTGATACCGATATCCGGAGGCGATCGCGTTTCCATTCGACAGGCCGATGATGCTCGAGAGCATCGCAAGTTCTTCATGGGTCTCCTTTGTCCAGTCCTCTCCGGCATTGGTAGAGCGGTACAGCGCACCCTGGCTCATTTCCGTCACTCCACCAACAAGGATGTCTCCACCAACAAGTCCGATCGTTGTAAAGGCGATGTCCGGAGCGCTCAGCACGCCACTCCATGTTCGTCCGCCGTCGGTTGAACGGAACACGATACCCTGTCCTACCGTGCCTTCTGATTGTCGCGAACCAACAACAAACCCCAGTCCGTTCGAGAAGAACGCAACGGCATGTGGTGTGAAGGCTTCAGTCGGAGCAGGTACCCGTGTATATGTGGCGCCCGTATCCGTGGAGTAGGCGATCAGCGGAAGGCCGTCTGCATCTTTCCCGATGATCACTACATCACGTTCGCTAACGAAGGCAACGTCTGACAATTCCCATCCGGCATCGGGAACAAACACCTCTGCGGTAGTTCCGTCCAGGGTCCTGACGATCCTGCCTTCTGTGCCAACAGCAAGCATTTCCCCGTTCGGGATCACAGCAACGGCATTCAGGTCAACATTCGTTAGTGAGGGGGCTGGCGGCACGTCTACTCGATCCCACGTACGTCCACCCGTTGTGGTGCGCAACAGCGTTGCCGTGTCACCCACGGCATACCCCACGAGGTTGTTCTGCATTCCCACGTCACGCAGAGCATACCATGCAGGTGTCTGCGTAGCATACCACTCTTCGCCAGCATGTACCGCGGCAATGCTGAGTATTTGAAGTGCAACAAAGGCCAAGATGGTCTTCATGATCGATCCTCATCTGTTCGTTAATGGAAGTACGTCCATCAACGAATCCGAGCCGATCCTGTTCGTACCACTTTGCGGCTATTCTCCGATGTCAAACCGAGGGCAAGGGGCTCCCCAATACAGAAAAAGCCTCTGTGCCGAAGGCACAGAGGCTTTTGAAATCATCGTGGATGCACGGCCGGGATCACTTCCCTTCGGCGCGCTTCTTCTGGTGTTCCTTGATCATTTCTTCCTGGATGTTGCGAGGTACCGGTTGGTACTTCTTGAATTCCATGGAGAACTCACCCTTGCCTTGTGTGGCAGAACGAAGATCGGTTGAATAGCCGAACATCTCAGAGAGTGGAACTTCGCACTCAACCGTAACGTATCCCGCGTCCGAATCGGTACCCATGATAACGCCGCGGCGTTGGTTGAGCTGACCGATCACCGAACCTTGGAATTCATCAGGAACAGAGACTTCGAGCTTCATGATCGGCTCGAGGATGGTTGGCTTCGCTGCAGAATAGGCTTCGCGGAATGCCATGATGGCAGCCGTTTTGAAGGCCATTTCCGACGAGTCAACTGCGTGGCTAGCACCATCGTTGATCGTTACACGAACTCGTACAACCGGCTGACCGATCAATGAACCTTCGAGGATCGACTCCTTGAAGCCCTTATCGCACGCTGGGATGTATTCACGAGGGATCACACCACCAACGATGTCATCCACGAACTCGTAGTTCTCAACAGCGTCACCCGGCAACGGCTCGATGAATCCACCCACGCGGGCGAACTGACCCGACCCACCTGTTTGCTTCTTGTGCGTGTAATTGAATTCAGCAAGCTGGGTAAGCGTTTCGCGGAAGGCAACCTTTGGACGACCAACAGTTACTTCCGTGTTGTATTCACGCTTGATACGCTCGATGTAGATCTCAAGGTGAAGTTCGCCCATGCCCTTGATGATCGTCTCACCGGATTCTTCATCGCGCATCACACGGAAGGTTGGATCTTCCTTCGTGAAGCGGTTGAGAGCCTTCGAGAAGTTCACCAAACCGGCCTTGTCCTTTGGAGCAACAGCGAGTTCGATAACAGGATCAGGGACGAACATCGACGTCATTGTGTAACGCACGTTGCCGTCCGTGAACGTATCACCGGATGCACAGTCAACGCCGAACATGGCCACGATATCACCTGCCGAGGCTTGATCGATTTCGTTCATGTCATCCGAGTGCATACGAACGAGACGTGGGACCTTCACCTTCTTGCCATTGGCAATGTTGATGATCGAGTCACCCTTCTTGATCGTGCCTTGGTAGATGCGCATGTACGTGAGCTGACCATACCGACCGTCTTCGAGCTTGAACGCCAACATCACGAGATCCTTGTCCGGATTCGTTTGAAGTGTTACGCGAGCTTCGTTGTTGTCTTGGTCGAGTGCCTCGTTCTTCACATCAGCCGGAGCCGGGAGAAGAGCAGTTACACCATCGAGAAGTGTTTGAACACCCTTGTTCTTGTAGGCAGAGCCACAGAACACCGGCGTCATCTTCATCGAGAGTGTACCCTTGCGAACAGCTTCTGTAAGTTCTGCCGGAGTTGGTTGCTCATCAAGAAGGAACTTCTCCATCAGCGCATCGTCGAAATCTGCGGCAACTTCGATGAGACGGTGACGAAGATCCTTCGCCTTGTCCATGAGGTCAGCCGGGATCTCTTCCTTGCGGATGTTGGATCCACCTTCGCCGTCGAAGTAAATAGCCTTCATAGCGATGATATCGATCACCCCTTCGAGCCTGTCTTCGAGGCCGATAGGATACGTTACGAATGCTGGGTTGTGTGCGAGCTTCTCACGAAGTTGGTCGGCTACGCGGTCAGGGTTGGCACCCGAGCGGTCACACTTATTGATGAAGGCCAAACGCGGAACGTTGTACCGACGCATCTGACGATCCACCGTGATGGACTGCGATTGAACACCAGCCACCGAGCACAACACGAGAACAGCACCGTCGAGAACGCGGAGTGCGCGTTCCACTTCCACGGTGAAGTCAACGTGGCCTGGAGTATCGATGAGGTTGATATCGTAGTCGCCCCACGTGCAATACGTAGCGGCCGACTGGATCGTGATGCCTTTTTCGCGCTCAAGATCCATTGAGTCCATCTTTGCGCCTACGCCGTCCTTACCGCGCACCTCATGGATTGCATGGATCTTACCCGTGTAATACAGGATGCGCTCGGACAGCGTCGTTTTACCGGAGTCGATGTGGGCACTGATCCCAATGTTCCGGATTTTCGACAGATCTGCCATAGCAGGTCACCTAAGAAAAGTTTGTGAGAAGCCGCACCGTCAAATGACAAAGGGGCTGACTAGGCAGTCCCGGAGCGGTAAAGACCACAAAGATACGGGAATTACTCCGGACGTGGCAAATGAATAGGTGGTCATTTACAGCCATATTTGCCCCATATAACCCGAGGGTCTTAGTTATGGGTATCTGCCGCCTCGTACCATTGGCACTTTTCCTTGCCCTTGCCATTCCATTGGTCTCAGCAGAGGAGTACATCTTTTGCTTCCCGCTGAATTTCAGAGCCAACCACACAAAGTACCGAGACACGGACTCTACACGTCCCAAAGGCCTCCAACACTCGGTCACCATGGGCTCCAATGCTGCAACTTCAGCCCGCGTTAGGATCCCTTCGGTGGGTTTTGATACAACACTGACGTTGAGCCCCGGCACCTCAACCACGGTCTCGCTCCCTGGCGAGCCTATCGTGGCTAACGCCGGTTCCTCCGCTCACACCGTTTTCATAACAGCGGATACTGCCTTGGCGATCACAGCGCTAAGCTCACGGTTTCAGTCCTCAGAGGCTTTCGCAGTTCACTCTACGAGACAGATCGGCACATCGTACGTGGTAGCGAGCTATGGGAAACTGGCTAACGATCTCATTGGACAGTTCTCGATCATCGGAACTACAGACGGCACGCAGGTGAAGATCTCGGGACCTGCCCCCAGCATTGCGTTTGACTCAACTCTCGCTGAAGGCTTCATGATCATGCTTGATAGAGGCGATGTATGGACCTATAGCGCCCCCTTCAACAAAGATCAACCATGTGATCCGACGGGTACCCTCATCACCTCTACAGCGCCCGTTGCCGTTGTCTCGGGTCACAATTGTGCCTACGTCCCTGCTAAAACAGAAGCCTGCAATCCTCTCTACGAGCAGTTGTTGCCCCTATCGTCACTCAGCAAGAGTGTCTTTGTTCCCCCGCTCGAAGGCCGAGACTTCTCCATTGTTCGGGTGATCGCGACATCGGAGGGGGCGGCTCTTTCCGTCAATGGCAAAAGGATCGACAATCTGCCTGGGCAGGGGTTCACAGACCTCGACAGAAGACGTGAGCCGGTGTGGATCGAGGCAGATCAGGTGATTCAGGTTATGCTACTTACACCAGGCTATAAGTCCGGCGATAGTATCGGCGACCCCTGCTTGATCACCATACCAGGCAGCGCAGATTATGCGCGCGAGCATATGATCTCAACGGTGAGCGGTAAGGGGTGGGAGAATTACATCACCGTGATCCTTCCGCCAGATCACGATGAGGATGTCTTGATAGATGGAAAGCCCCTTGACGACTCACTCATTAATGAGCACGATGCAAGCGATCATCGTTGGGCATCGGTTCGGGTTACCCCCGGGACACACATCATCGCGTCTGAGGAACCTTTCGGTGTGTTCGTCCATGGCCTTGGGGTCGGGCACAACATCTACGACGCCTACGGCTTCGGCGGGAGTACGGTATTGAAAAAGTAGCAATTCCACGGGGGCCATATGGCACGAAGACTGATGTTGGTCATCATGGCGTGGTTGGCACTTTTGGGTGCCACGATTTCAACAGCACAACCTGATGCGGTGCTCATTGAGCGCATGTCACCGGCGCCCGCTGGGTTCTATCGCACCAACATCTACGGTAGCGGGGAACCGACGTTTCTCTTTTCGAGATTTCATTTCACTTCGGTAGTGGCTTCCTCACACCCTGTTGTAGCCCCCTCCATACCTGCATTTGTACGAATCGAAGAAACAGCCGGTGGTGCGTTCATTGTTGTGCGCGATTTGACGACCGGTGATTCTCTAAGAGCGCACACGGTACAACGTGGCAGTAGCAACGTGCATTGGAACCAGTTGGGAAACATTGTCTTTGAAACACCACCAGTAGATGGAGTAGGAGCGCTGGTGACTATGGATCCGACCACAGGAAGATTCATAGACAGCAGCATCGTAACCCGACAATACATGAATCAATCATCTCCATCGCAAGGGGCATGTGTTGTAGCTCCTACATCCAAACGATTTGCCTTTATCAGAGTATCAACAGCTGAAGACGGCGCTTCAAACATTCCTATCCCCGCATATCAAGATGTTGGATCACCAATTGCACGCTACCCTATTCCTCCGTACACAACAGCTCGAGTGAACGGCAAGGAAGAGAAGCGTGTCCTTGTTGCCTGCGGTCCGTCGGTGCCCCGCCCTCTTCGTCACCTATCGTGGAATGACAATGCTACCCTGATAGCATTCTACGGCATCGTAACATATGATCGTCCGTACCCCACGGATACAACACGGACCTATCGTGTAGGTAGCGAAGGCATCTTTGTTGTCGATATTTTTTCGCGAGAAGTGCGTGAGATCAGAACAACAAAAAATGTAGCAGCAGAGCACCCGGATCAATTCTTCTTTGCACCGTCCGGTTCTATGTTGGCATACACCGTGCGGCCTGATGGCGGCCAACCTCATGTCTTTATTTCTAATGCTGCAGTTGGAGGTCCCGGGAGTGATCTCGGAAACGGCATGTTCATTTCTAGCCAAACAACAGATCTCGTTTGGCATTGTTCACCATGGACACGCTCGGGTGGCAGACTCATCATCAACCGTAATGACGGCTCACTTATCACACGTCCGCACTGTGGTTCAGACATGGTTATGGTAGACGGAACAACGCAACAACAGACATTCCTTTCCGCACAATCGGCTGATGTTGATGCACGTTCGTTCACTCCATCAGTGATGATCCTCGATCCTTGGCCAGACCTCATCAATAACGCAGGTGAGATCAGAACGGATGCATGGATGATGCTACCACGCACACATCAGGTTCGAGGATGTGCAGCCGATGGTGCGTCACGACTGGTCCTGCGCATCGTTGTTCCATCGTGGATGAATGATGCAGTAAGCGTTTCTCTTCTTCCGGAAAACTGTGCTGAAGGGGCTTATGGCCACCCAGACCGTGATGGATGGCTATCTGCAGCCGGAAGCGAGGTATCACAAGCGCGGGTATCCGTCAAACCCATCGTTGAGAATGGTGTTGGCATCTGCGGTGTTGTGTATCATGCACCCGAGGACTTTGTAGCAGAACAATCTGATACAGCGCGAACACTGCGAAAAATTCGCTTAGCAGTAACGGCGCGAGACGTCCAGTCGTTTATCGACATAGAGATCGTTCGACCACCATTGATCTTGGTCCATGGCATCTGGAGTTCTCCCGCGCTCTTCAACAACTTTGCACCGATCACAACGGCATCATCATCCGATCCTCGATTTCATATTACGCGATTGGACTTTGCCGGTCAGAGCTCAAAGCCTGTTGACGACATTATCGGTCGTTGGGGCACCGGCATTCCGGTTCGGCTCGAATCCTCGATAGTGAACACCTATACTGACCACGTTGCTGTTCGTGGTGATGTGGTTGGTCATAGTCTTGGTCCAGTGCTCATGCGGTACATGGCGGCATCCCGATTGCCAACCGTTTTCACACGTCGCAATGGCGGTGCAGGTCACGTTCACAAACTCATCTCCCTGGATTCGCCGCATCTTGGCTCTCCATATTGCTCCATTCTTGCAGATGCCGTTGTGAACAATCCGGTACGCGCAGCACTTCTCGACAAAGCACTTGCTGCTTTTGTGGTGAAAGGCACGATACAAGACCCTGCCAGCGGAGGTATTGTCGGCGACCTTAGACCAACCTCTTCAGTAATCACGGTATCGGCGTTTCCCGACTATCTGTCATTACAACCTCGGCTACACACAATCGCAAGTGTCGTTACCACTGAACAAGAAGAAGCCAACGACTACCTCATTGACCTTATTGATGTGATCGGTGGTCTCGATCTATCATCAAACACGTTCTCATTTGTTTTCAACGGGGCTCCCAATGACCTCACGGTATCCGAGAACAGCCAGAAGGCCGGGTTGCTCTTTGATCATGACCCTGAACGCACCACTCTTCTCCGAGGTGTAGCACATTCAGATGGGTTCAGTGAGACCATCGGAGTTTGCAACTCAGCTTCAGGAGCCTCTCAACGTGTGCTCCAACTCCTTCATGCTCCGTCCAACGGCCCTGAGTTTTCGTCGAAAGCCACAACGCTTCCACCCGGTATCCGTACTTCATCTACGGGCGATCACGACGTCTCTCTGGGCATGCAGGCAATTCTCGATCCAACGCCGCTCATCTTCATCAACGGGCCTAGTCCAGACGCTACAATTGTGCCGGGATCCACCATCACTGTTTCCGTTGAACCACTTGATGGCGTTACTCTTGATCGTGTGATCTTGGTCTATCGTGGGACGGTAGCATCAGACTCACTCGCCCCCTTCACTTTTGACTTCGGAATACCGATGTCATCAGCTCTTGGTCCAATGGACATTGTTGCCTTGGGTGTTGTCAATAACGCAACATCCAACGACCTCAGCACTTCGACAATGATCAACATCCAAGGTCCGGCATCGTGCAGTGCGCTGTACTTCAGTGGCGATTCTGTTCTAACGTTAGACGGCATACATTCAAAGCAGCCACTCGATTTGGTCGCACGATTCCATGACGGGTACGAGCGGAATGTTGAGCGCGATCAAAACACCGTTTACATTTCGCGAGATTCGTCTATCTGCATCCCGGAAGATGGCTGGGTGCGCATGATAGGTGAGGGGAGCACCTACATTGTAGCAAAACGTTGCGGCCTTGCGGACTCATTGCGTATCGAGTGCACTTCCGCTGACCTACCGCCGGTAGCAGATGCTGGAGCCGACACATTGATCAATGCTCCTGGCACCATTGAGCTCAATGGCTCGTTGTCACACGACCCAGAAAGAGGCCCCCTCGACTATCGATGGTGGATACACGCAAAGCCCCCTTCCGGATCATCTACCATAGGCGATGTGACCGCCAAGCAGACATCGATCGCGATCGAGAGCGACGGACTGACCGTGGTAGGGCTTGATGTAGCTGACTCAACAGGAAAACACGACACGGCATGGAGATTCATACGTGTAGGGTCTGCAACATCAGTGAACGGACTGCCAAGCCCTTCAGCTTGCTTCAATGTATATCCAAATCCTTGCACCGGCATCCTCAATATCATGGGGTTCGATCTCGAAAATGTCACTTCAGTGACGATCACCAATCTCCTCGGTATATCGCAAATCTTCCCAGTCAAGAACACAACAGGGACCACACTGGTTGTTGGACTGGACACACTCACACGTGGCGTGTATGATGTTGCTATCTCCCCTACCCGACACAGACTCGTGACGTTCATCCCCGAATAAAGGAACCTATGTTCCTTAAGTGGCGTTTTGCGTTGCTAAAACTCTACCTCGTTTATAACACGAACCGCTCTACCTTCAAATCGATCGTTCAAGTGTGTGCATACGCATCTTCTCAGTAGTAAAGCGTTACGCTTCGACGAGTTGCGAACCCCTTCATTTTCTTAAAGTAGAGACAATATCTGCCCCATCTCATTGAATAGCTAACACAAACACCCAACAGAATGCCGTCATTCCGTCATTCCGTCATCTCATATCCATTCGTCTCAGCTTCGGGTTCTTCCACGCAACGATCCCCACCACAAGCAACGTCATCATTCCACCAAGTACTACACTCGGGACGGTGCCGAAGAGTTTTGCAGCAATGCCACTCTCTACGGCACCGAGTTCGTTTGAGCTGGAGATGAACATGGTGTTGGCGGCGGCCACTCGCCCCTTCATATCCTCAGGGGTTTCGAGTTGGAGGATGGTATGTCGCACAACAACACTCACGGCGTCGAAGGAACCGGCGATGATGAGAATGGCAACACTCAAGGCAAAGACGGTGCTGGCAGAAAATGCAAGCATGCAAACACCGAAGCCTGCCACCGACCACAACATGTACCGTCCGGCATGTTTACCAATTGGCTTCCACGAAAGGAAGGCCATCATCGAAACACTGCCAATGCTCATAGCAGCACGCAGGAGTCCAAGACCAGATTCTCCTACGTGCAGGATATCGTGAGCAAAGACAGGTAGCAGTGCAACCACTCCGCCGAAAAGAACGGCAAAAAGATCTAGCGACAACGCACCAAGGATCACCGGACGTGAGAAGATGAATCGTATGCCAAGCGTAAGATCCTGCTTCATCGATCGTCGTTCTGTTTGTTCGATAGGGGGCTTAGGAGTCAATCGTAGTGAGCCCGTTCCCCCAAGGACCATCAGCCCCACATACACGATGGCAGCAACGCCCACTCCATAGAGTCCGTAGATCAGCCCACCGAGCAATGGGCCCGCAATCATCGCCCCCTGCCATACAGAACTGCTCATAGCTGATGCGCGTGCTATCTCGTCGCGAGGAACGATCTGCCCCAATGCACTGAACATTGATGGTGAATAGATCGCCCGCGCACTGCCATTGATCATGATCATCGCAAGAAGCCCGATGATGACCGGACCTGATCCATACTCTGCTGCAACCCACGGCTGCACAAGCACGGCCGAAACGATGGCAGAGACAATGATCATGAAGACCGCAATACGTATCCCCTTCCGCTTGTCCATTCGGTCAACGAAATATCCGGATGGGAGCGCTAGACCAATAGCAGGGATCGCTTCAGCCAATCCTACCATTGCCAACATCAGCGGGTCGTGCGTGAGCGCATACACGTACCAACTCACAACGAGTGCCTGCATGTGCCATCCCATGGCGAGAAAGAGGCGGAGCTGGAGAAAGGCGAGGAATTCCATTGGGCTTACAAGCGACCTGTGCAACTGGATCAAGATTATTCGTTTTTGACAAGCTTTTGGACATTGAGCCCCTTGTTACAAACGCGAACAATAATGTACAATCCACAGGGAAGATCATCGATTGACGTCGAAGTAATGCGTATGCCTTGAAGGCTATAGATTTCTGGGTCTGAACAAGTTGACGTTTCATCTGCCAATGGTTGGGGTATCTGACTTTCTACACTCGTGTTGAGGCACACTCCAAGAGGACTTACTGGAACGAAATGATCGCGCCTCGAGTCATTTCCCAACTGATCGTAGATGTTACTTCCGATGCCAAGGAATGACCCATCAGGATTCATAAAAAACGAGTTTCTGTGCCCGCATGCCACTTCTTCAATATTCCGCAAATCGCCAATTCTTACTGGTGTCGATTTATTCGTAGTGACGCTGTCTCCTAACTGAAAGCTAGCGTTCAGCCCCAAGCCCCATACTGAGCCATCCGGTTTTACAAACAAGCCATGGTCGTATCCTGCAGAAACTTTAACGATATCATGCAACCCACTAATCTGCTCGGCGCCAATTTGGGTAGTATGTGTACTTGCTCCGAGTTGCCATTCAGCATTGTCACCTGTTGCAAAAACTGTTCCATCAAATCGAAGAAAGAGTGAGAACTCCCCGCCTGCTGCGATGTCTATGATTTTCGTGATACGCTGCACTTTGACGGGATAGCTTGAGGAGGAGAGGCTCATTATGCCGAGTTGACCGGAATTATTGATTCCCGTAGCCCACACGGTACTGTCGCGTTTCAGAAACAGCGCGTGGTTGATTCCTGCGGAAATAGCTATTACATCGGACAGTGCGGCAACACGAGTTGGCGTGGCACGATCTGTTGTTGTGCTATCACCGAGCTGCCCATTATGATTGGCTCCCATGACCCACACCGTGCCATCACTCTTTAGAAACATCGAATAATCATAGCCTGCACGGATAGCGACGACATCCCTTAGATCAGGAATCGGACGTGGGAGCTCTACTAGTCCAAACGGATTACTCCCAAGCTGCCCTCTGTCATTCAAACCAACTACCCACACGGTACTATCGTGCTTCAAGAACAATGAGTTCAACGCACCAGCGGCTACTGCTTTAACGCCCTCGAGCCCTTCGATGCGATGAGGAACAACTGCAGGTTTGAACGTTCCGTCGCCAAGCTGTCCGAGATCATTTTTTCCAACAGCCCAAACGGTGCCATCTCTACAAAGGAAGAGCGTATGAGCCTGCCCAACCGCAACACTCTGTGCAGTGAGGTCAGTTCCGTTCCACAGTAGGAACAACGCAACGAGGAGAAAAGCTGAATTCATAAGCTTGGTTCAAACCTACAACGATACCCGCAATCTGAATCATGTGTGCTATTCAACTGCGCTCCAGGCACGTCAGAACCTGCTCATTACGTGGACTGCAGTCTAGACACTTTGCCGACTATCGAGGGTCTGGAAGCCGACCATCGGAATCGGTCCAGCGAGGTACGGTATATTACGGGATGAGACACTTCATCCTTCTCCTCGCTGTTGTCCTCACGATTCACGAGGCGCATGCCCAATCACGGCCGACCTTTGCGATGGGTGTGAACCTCGACAACGCGAATGCCTTTGTGAACATCGTCAAGCATACGGCACGGTATTCCAAGGCAACGGGTTACGACTCGCTTGGATGGCCAACAAGCGACTTCGATCTTGTTCTCCTAGATGGACGTCCGGCAACGGAATGGAATGGCGCGATCGATGATCCGGAGAGATATCGAATTGACAACAGTGGCCGCTACGAGGCGCAGTTCACAGGTCAAGCAAATGTTGCCGTTTCCGGGACCAGTGTTTCGATCGAAAATCTTATCTACACAGCATCAACAAACATTACCACGTTTGATGTTGTGGTAGGCGGACGCAATAGCCCCAATCATGGGCTGGTGTTTCTGTCGTTCACGCAAACGAGACGTGTGCCCCTTTCAACTCCGAACTCAGGGATCACGGGGCTTAGTGTTAATCGTCCCGGTTATCTGCGCGGAGATCGATCAACCTTTACCGATGCATTCTTGAAACTGTGTGCGGCAGCGGACTTTGCCTGCTACCGTTTCTACAACGTTCAGAACATTTGGGATGGAGAACCAACGTTTCCAGCACAAACAACATGGCACCGACGTAAGACGCCGGATGATGCAGCTCAGGTCTCGATGGCCTCTCTCAATGGCAAGCGCGATGGCTGGTGTTGGGAGTACATCGTGGAGCTTGGCAACACGCTCAAGAAGGACATTTGGGTCAACATCCATATGTCGTGTGACTCCACCTACGTCACATCCCTTGCTGCGATGCTCCAACGCGATCTCGATCCATCGATCAACATCTACGTTGAGAGTAGCAATGAAGTATGGAGTCCAACGCAGTTAACACATGGTCCATACAACGCGGCGGAAGCAGCATCACGGGGGATCACGTTCGACGATAATCATGCTCATCGAACCGTGTTGCTGTCCAAGTGGTTTGCAACGGTCTTTGGTCAGGGGGCGATCAACAACCGCATTCGTGTGATCATGGCCGGACAACACGCCTACCATGGTCGCAGCGACAACCACCTCCGCTACATTCAGCGCACCTTTGGTGAACCGAAAAACTTCATCTATGCCACGAGCACGGCGTTGTACTTCGGGTCAACGAAGGACAACAGTCCGGATCCGTCATCGATCAACGATGGCATGCTCGAAGACATCAATGACCAGATCGTCAACCCCTCTTCTCCGTTCTATCGACTCAACCATATCAACAAGGCAGATCAATGGCAGCTTGTAGGGGGCTCCACATCCTACGAAGGCGGCCCGCATATGCCTGCCGGCGGAGGCACCGTGAATCTCGGCCCACAGATCCTCTCGCATCGCACAGAGGCCATGTCCGATGTACTCAAGGCGAACTACCTCGCCGGCTGGAGGGATCTCGACGGCGGCCTTGCGATGTATTTCACGCTCGCCTCCGGCTACAACCGCTATGGTTGTTGGGGCATCACTGATGACCCAAGTGAACCGGATCGCAACCATAAGATGCAAGCTCTACGCGATATCATCGGCACCTCAACCAACGTTGCCGATGATCACTATTCTCCAAGCCCCCTGTCGATCACCTACAACTCAGTCACAAACGAAGCAATGGTACTCTCGAACGACATGAGTCTCACAACTTCTGACATCAGCGTCCACTCATTGCTGGGCAGCACCATGACAGCACCTTTGCGTATGGTCAACGATCACACGATTCACATTGATCTTAACCAAACACCCCGCGGTTTGTATGTTGTGCGCATTGGCACGCAATCTTCGGTCATTTGTCATTGGTAATCAGTCATTAGGCGCTACATGCGACTCTCCCTCACCAAACAGATCCTGCTCGGCGTTGTGATTGGTGTTGCCATTGGACACTTTGCTCCGGAGTTCGGGACGCAGATCGGTTGGTTGCGCGACATCTTCCTGCACCTGATCAAGTCGATCATCGCGCCCCTCGTTTTTGCAACGGTTGTGGTTGGCATCGCCGGCGGTGGGCATGCCAAGGGCGTAGGACGCATGGGCCTGAAGTCCATCGTCTACTTCGAGATCGTCACTACACTTGCGTTGTTCATCGGGCTTCTCGTGGTGAACATCGTACAGCCGGGTGTAGGCATCACGTTGGTTGGAGATCCCGGAACATTAGGTGCCATCGCACAGAACCATCCGAAGACGATCATCGAAACCATCATTCACATCTTCCCTACCAGCATCATCGATGCAATGGCAAAGGGAGACGTGTTGCAGATCGTTACGTTCTCGGTGATCTTCGCCCTCGCGCTGAACGCCATTGGAGAAAAGGCACGTCCTGTTGTTGAATGGTGCGACTCGCTTGCCCAGACGATGTTCAAGTTCACGAACATCATCATGCTTTATGCACCGATCGGCATTGGTGCTGCAATGGCTGCCACCATTGGACATCAGGGCCTGTCGATCCTTGCCTCGCTCGGCATGCTCATTGGATCGCTCTATGTGGCACTCGTCCTCTTTGTGGTCTTTGTTCTTGGTGCCGTGATTCTCATTGCCCGTGTACCGCTTCGCCCCTTCATCAAGGCAATACGTGAGCCCTTTACATTAGCTTTCGTGACAACATCGAGTGAGAGTGCCCTGCCGATGGCAATGGAACGCATGGAGTCGTTTGGCGTTCCAAAGCATGTTGTTGGATTCGTGATGCCGGCCGGCTACACGTTCAATCTCGACGGAACAACACTCTACCTCTCAATGGCCAGCGTCTTTGTGATGCAGGCCGTAGCAACCACTGCAGCTGGATTCTCCTTCGATATCGGACAACAGATCACGATGATGTTCGCCCTCATGATCACGTCAAAGGGTGTAGCTGCTGTGCCGCGCGCATCACTCGTGATCTTGCTTGCAACACTCTCAACCTTCCTTCCGCCCCATCTTCAACACTACGGACCGATAGCTGTGGCCATGATCTTCGGTGTAGACGAATTCATGGACATGGCACGCACTAGTGTGAACCTCGTCGGCAACTGCCTGGCAAGTGTTGTTGTTGCGCGATGGGAAGGGGTGTTCGACGATGCCAAGGCAAAGGCCTATGGCAAGGGGCTCATCAGCGAGTGATGACGATCCTGCCGGATACGTTTTCGCCAATGATGGAATACAACCCCGATGTCCAGCTTGCAACGTTAAGGTCAAGGGGCTGACCATTGCCGAGAAGTGCCACAGAGGCAACAACTCGCCCGGTCATGTCCACAACACGCACGGTGCATGCCCTATCGGCGCTGATCCGCACAATGTCATTGGCTGGCGTTGGCGAGACAACGATGTTCTCATACCGGATCTGACGATCATCATCGACCGATGTAGCGTCGTCTGGGAAGCGCACATGATAACGTTCCCATGTATCAGAGCACCATTGCGCGATGACTTCCATGGTGTCGCCTGACGGACGAACAATGAGTGCATCACCTTCCATCAATTCGGCAGTGGTCATGATCTCACCATCGCCAGCAGGATTGAAGACGAGGTTAGCAACTGCATCATGCGTGGAGATAACACGATTACCGTTTGTTGGTACCGTTTCTAGGTCAAGAAGTCTTGCCGCGGTAACGGCATCTCCGCCACCACTAGCCCAATGGCTCTTCTTTTCGTGACGACCAACCATTTTGTCGAGGGTTTCCCAGCACCGACACACAGGGCTTGAGAATGCATCACCGACTGAGACACCAAGCGCACGTTGCTGGGCGCCGATTCCTGTGCATTGCTCGCGACCTTCAGCGATAAGATTTCGTCCAGGGAAGCAGCTCGGTTCCGGACCCGGATCCTTTTGGTCCCAGTCAGTCTTTCCGTGACGGAACATGAAGACGAGTTTGCCCGTGCGCATTTCTTCCATCACCTCGCGGTATCCAACACGACCTGACCGTTGAGACTCGTATGCTCCGAGGTCGATCTTCCGTCCGGCTAAGCGCGGATTGCCGATCACATCTTGCTGACGGTGGTTCACGAACTTGTCGATGACACCTGCATTACGAACCGCAGAGAACGAGGAGAGTGCAAGTCCGTCATCATCCGTACCGAAGAAACCATCCGGACCATTCACATTGTCTGCGTTTTCAAATACCGGATCGTTCTGCCAAAAACCGTTCACAAAGTCACGCTCCACCACATTGGACAGCGACGTGAACTTCATCGTATCACCTTCAACCTCATACGTCCCGATATGTTGCGTTGTATCATCATCACCATTCCAGATGATACTGTTCTGCAAATGTCCGCCATTGGTATAGAGTGTGCGTCCGCCCGGTAGTGTTGTGGAAAGCGATACATTACGCGAGAAGGTCGTGTTGGTGATGTATACGTAGGAACTAATGCAACCGATGGCGCCTCCAAAGCTGGCAGTCTTGTTTCCGTGGAAGACAGACGAGGCGATCTGTGGCATTCCCGCACATTGTTCGAACCAGATGCCTCCGCCTTCATCAGCCTGATTGTTGACGAACAAGCACTGTCCGATGAACGGTCCAAATCCCTTTGTATCCGCTGTGGAGTTCAGAATGTATACGGCACCGCCCTTACCTTCCGATACATTACCTTCAAAGACGCAGTACTCCACGCGCATGCGACCTATCCCGGTTGCAAGGATGGCAGCACCCATCACACCTGATGTATTGTTACGGAAGTGACAGTTAAACAATCTTGGCTCGCCCCCTGACACGATCAGGGCAGATACGGTAGCGCCTTCTAGCACAAGTCCGTCGATACGCGTCGTAGAGTCGCAACTTGACGCACGCAGAACAGTTCGTCCACCTTCCGAGCGGAGAATTGTCAGGTTGCGATACCAATCACGTTGCTCTCTGCGTGTTTCAGAACCCTTGAATCCACCATAGATCTTCATTCCATTCTTGATGCGCATGCCGGAATCGGGCATAGCATATGTTCCGTTCGCAAGCCAGATCTCATCGCCGTCTGCCCAATCAGCGAAGGCAAAATTCAACGAGCGAAACGCCGTGTTCCAACTCTGTCCGTCGCCACCCGGTTCTGCGATCGGCGCTACATAGAGCGTATCAGCAGAAGCCACGGAGACCGTGCAAATAACACAGAGAAGAAGGAGAAGAGACTTCATGGTTTTACCTGATGATGATTCACTTTACGAACAAACGGACGTGCGATCTGACGATTTCGCCAAATCGCTGCGTCACAACATACAACCCAGAGGGGAGGTTTTCCTGGCTGTCACAAATTCTGCCCATGAGATCAACGATGGTTGTCTCATCGGGTACTGCTCCCACGGGGATCTCGGAAGCCCCTTGAAGGGGGCTTTCCCATACGGAAGAGATGGTCTGTTTAACCTGGTAGAGTCCGTCTGCCGTACTGAAGACAAACCAACCTGGCATGGACGCACAGGCGATCACGGGTCGCGGCGTGCGAAGGACGGCAGGCTGCATCACCCAGCGATCTGGCGAGATCATCAGGCATGGGCCTTCGGTGCCGTCGGAGCGGATGCCCCATGAACAGACGCGTTCATCGGCTGCGGAAAGCGAGGTTGTGAGAGTAAGGCCAGGGTCCACGGTGGTCCACGAGGCGCCACCATTGACGCTGCGGAAGAGGCGTTCCTGACCGTTGATCAGCAGCCCATGTGTGGATGTGATGATCGACCTCCAACGCAGGCCCGACTTTACAACAGAGTCGGCAAGGAGGGCCCCATAGAACATCACATTCCCAAGTCGGTCATAGGCGTCAACCACCCACCTTGCCTCGGGCTCATCTATCGTGATGTCTTCGATGCGGACCACAACTAGCGTGTCTCCCGCAACGGCGAATCCCGCCGGCGCCTGTTCGTCAACAAAGACCCGGAACGTAGAGTCGGAACCTTCACGCACTGCAATACCACGATTGGTAAGCATAAAGACCCTATCGCCCCCTCCAACAACATCATACGCGGTGCGGTTGCTGACACGCGTATAGTTGGGGAAGGTAAAGGTGCCGTCGTTTGTGCCGGTCCACACTTCATCGTTGACATTCCAGAGAGAGATCTGTCCAGCTGAAGTTTCAACTTGGGTGAGTGGTTCAAGAGAGTTGCCGCTTGGATCTGCAGTAAGACTGCCAATAGAAGGATCAACCTCCCACGAATTCACTTGTTGGTAGTACTCGCCAACAACAACTCGATCGCCGGAGAGGATGGACTTGGTACCACGTGTTCGCGTGCCAATCATACATGGGACAAGCCGGCGATGCGTTGTACTACCATCAACCACGTCAGCAGCCGTTGCAAGAATTCCGTATGAACTCCGTACGATGCCGGCATACCCTCGGCGCAGAGTGAACACGATGTCAAGCCCGGGCGTGAGCAAAGGTCCAAGTGCATATCGTTGAGAGGAATCTCCGGTGATATCAGATGTGGTTTCTAGTCCGCCCCCTCCAATACGAGCAGCTTTCAAACCATCAACGTAGAGGTCTTGGATGCGATCTTGAAAGACGCCAAGGGGCTTCACAGTACCGCCGTGATCGATGGAGGCAACACCATTCTTTAGGAAGACAAAGGAATTGCCATCTCCAACAAAGCCATACTGAACGGCATCTAGTGTATGGGCTGTCCATGCAGATGGTTCTTGATCCACATTGCGGATCACTTCGTAACCGGACTGCGCGCGTGTAGGATCGGAAACGATGATCGAATCGCCACACTGACGTGCCGTAGCCCAGACGCTGTTGCGGACATTGGACATCAACACAGTTGTGGCAAACGATCCATCGTATCGCCAGACAGCGATAGACATCGTTGAGTCACTCGGAGAGTCACTAAAGAGGAGAAAGTCTGAAGTGGACCCAAGGATCGAACCTGTTGCATCGAGTTTCAACGAATCCAGCCATATCTGCCCGCCGCCATCTGACGTGAACGACCACCATGATGAATCAGTTGATGTGAATCTCTTTGCGACTACTGTGATCACTGTTGGTGTTGCACGAACAATGAAGGCCGATGCAGTACGATACAGTTGTGGCATCGCCGACCAGCTCATGTTCGACGAGGGCACGTTGCGATACACCACGGAGCCGTCTGCCATCCAGATCGTTGTATCGGCATGAACAAACGTCTGCATGCCCGAAACACCGGTTATGAGAGGGAGTCGGGAAGGGGCTTGTGAGAACGCAGCAACACTGCAGATGACTGCAAAAAGCACAAACGTTGTGAGTCTGCGTACTGGGCTGGGGTGATTCATGATCACGAAAGTTACGTATCAAAAGAAAGGGGCCATCCATTGCTGGACAGCCCCTTGATAACATTCAATTGCTGAGAAGGTTACGCCGTTGCGCGTGCGGTCTTGCGAGCCGGGCGACGTGGCGCTTCTTCTTCCTCTTCTACCTTCGGAATGATGGCATCCGGTCCGAAGATGTTGCCAACATCCGAGGCCACGAGGAGCTCCTGATAGGCGCGGAGACCCGTACCTGCAGGGATGAGCTGACCAAGGATGATGTTCTCTTTGAGACCAAGGAGACGGTCGACCTTTGCAGCGGCAGAAGCATCGGCAAGCACGCGGGTTGTCTCTTGGAACGAAGCTGCGGACAGCCACGATTCCGTTGTAAGAGACGCCTGTGTGATACCGAGGAGAAGGGGCTCGCCGATCGCCGGCTCAGCCGTGCGACTCTTTGCGCCTTCCTTTTCCTTCTTCTTGAGTTCTGCATTGATCTCGCGAAGCACCTTCTTATCGATGATCTGTCCAAGCTTGAGCTTTGAGTCGCCCTTATCGGTCACGATCACACAGTTGCGAAGACGTTCGTTCTCGTCATTGAAGCGGATACGGTCGATCTGATCGCCTTCAAGGAATTGCGCATCACCGGAATCGGTGACCCGTACCTTTTGGAGCATCTGACGAACGATCACTTCGATGTGCTTGTCGTTGATCTTCACACCCTGCATGCGGTACACTTCTTGGATCTCGTTCACGAGATAGACCTGTACTTCATTGATACCCTTGATGTGGAGGATATCGTGAGGGTTGATAGCGCCTTCTGTGAGACGGTCGCCCGAGCGCACGAGGTCACCCTCTTGCACGAGAACGTGACGTCCGATCGGCACCGAATATTCGCGACGAAGTTCACCGTCGAGCGACGTTACCGAGATCACACGTGAACCGCGCTTCGGCTTGTCGATAGCAACGATACCATCGATCTCCGTTACAGCTGCAGGGGCCTGTGGTGCGCGGGCTTCGAAGAGCTCCGTAACACGTGGCAGACCGCCCGTGATGTCGCGGAGACGACCGAGGTCGCGTGGCATCTTCACAAGCTTTGAACCGATCGTCACTACTTCACCATCGTCCACAACGATCTGTGCACGCGATGGGATGATGTACGATTGGATAGACACGCCGTCCTCGTCAACGATCTCGATGGCCGGGCTCTTCGTCCGGTCACGGGAATCGATAACGATCTTGGTCGTGTGACCCGTCTGTTCGTCGATAGCTTCTTTGAAGGTAAGGTTCGGAACGAGATCGCGATAGCGAACGCGACCGGCCTTCTCCGTGATGATCACGGAGTTGTACGGATCCCAGTCATAGAGCATGTCGCCCTTCTTGACCGTTTGACCGTCCTGCACCTTGAGCTCAGAACCGTAGACCACATCGTACTTCGTAACGATACGGTTGGATCCTGGCTCGACGATGTTGATCACACCGGCGCGCGAGACAACAACGTGGATGTCCTCAGAATCGCCCGGATACGTTACAAGTCGGATACCGTCGAATTGAACAGCACCATCGAACTTGGCGATAACAGCACTCTGCGACATCGAAAGCGAAGCGGTACCACCAGTGTGGAACGTACGAAGTGTAAGCTGCGTACCCGGCTCACCGATGGACTGCGAAGCGATCGTACCGACGGCTTCACCAGTGTCCACCATCTGGCCTGTGGCCATGTTGCGGCCGTAGCAACGAGCACAAACACCGCGACGTGATTCGCATGTGAGAACCGAACGGATCATCACGGCTTCGATCGGACTACGTTCGATCTTATCTGTCACATCTTCGTCGATCACTGTGCCCTTAGCGCAATACAGTTCGCCGGTGAGTGGGTCCACCACATCAACAAGCGACGTACGGCCAAGGATGCGCTCCTTCAATGGCTCCTTCACTTCTTCGCCATCCTTCAGCGCCTTCATCTCAATACCACGGATCGTACCGCAGTCATCATCGGAGATCACCATGTCCTGCGCAACGTCGTGGAGACGACGTGTGAGGTAACCAGCATCAGCCGTCTTCAGAGCTGTATCAGCAAGACCCTTACGGGCACCGTGCGTGGAGATAAAGTACTCAAGGATCGTGAGGCCTTCTTTGAAGTTCGAGATGATCGGGTTTTCGATCAACTCAGCTGATGATGCAGCCGCTGTCTTCTGCGGCTTGGCCATCAGACCGCGCATACCTGCAAGCTGGCGGATCTGTTCTTTCGAACCCCGAGCTTGCGAGTCGAGCATCATGAAGAAGGTGTTGAAACCATCAAGGTTCGATGCGAGCTCATTGTAGAGCTTGTCGGCCACACGGTTTGTAGCCGTGGACCACGTATCGATGATCTTGTTGTACCGCTCACCTTCGGTGATAACACCGGAGTGGTAGTAGTCTTCGATCTTATCAACTTCCTTTTGTGCCTTGTCGATGATCGCAACCTTTTCGGCTGGGACCACTACGTCTGCGATAGACACCGAGAGTCCACCACGAGTAGCGGTCTGGAAGCCGGCTTCCTTGAGCTTGTCGAGGAACTCAACGGTCTTTGCAAGACCAGCCTTGCGGAAGCAATCAGAGATCACCTGACGCAGACGCTTCTTGCCGAGCATCTCATTCATGTACCCGAGTTCTTCAGGAACGATGAGGTTGAAGATGACGCGACCTGATGTTGTGTCGATCATTTCGCCGTTGATACGGACCTTGATCTTGGCGTGCATATCGATGCGGCCGGAGTTGTATGCAACAACGACCTCTTCGACGTTTGCGAACATCTTGCCGTGACCCTTCAGTCCATTGCGCGCCTTTGTGAGGTAGTACACCCCAAGAACCATGTCCTGCGACGGAACGGCGATAGGCTCGCCGTTCTGCGTGTGCATGATGTTGTGCGCGGAAAGGATGAGGAGCAACGACTCGAGCTGTGCTTCGTGACTCAATGGCACGTGAACGGCCATTTGGTCACCGTCGAAGTCAGCATTGAAAGCCGTTGTTACCAGTGGGTGCAGTTGGATGGCCTTACCCTCGATAAGCTTCGGCTGGAAGGCTTGGATACCAAGGCGGTGAAGAGTTGGAGCACGGTTGAGGAGCACCGGATGCCCGTCGATGACGGTATCGAGGATGTCCCACACTTCCGTTGTCTTCTTCTCTACTTGCTTCTTGGCGCTCTTCACCGTCTTGCAATGTCCGCGCTCAATGAGCTTGCGGATCACAAGTGGCTTAAAGAGTTCAACGGCCATGTCCTTTGGAAGTCCGCATTCGTAGAGCTTGAGCTCCGGACCCACAACGATAACCGAACGACCAGAGTAGTCGACTCGCTTACCGAGAAGGTTCTGACGGAAGCGACCCGTTTTACCCTTGAGCGTATCTGCAAGAGACTTGAGAGCACGTTGCGACTCACTGCGCACAGCGCGGCGTGAGTTGTCGAACAATGCATCAACAGCTTCTTGAAGCATCCGCTTTTCATTCCGGAGGATCACTTCAGGAGCCTTGATATCGATCAGGCGCTTGAGGCGATTGTTGCGGATGATAACGCGACGATAGAGGTCATTGAGGTCCGACGTTGCGAAGCGGCCCCCTTCGAGAGGTACGAGCGGACGCAAATCCGGCGGGATGACCGGGATGATATCAAGGACCATCCACTCAGGGCGATTCGGCTCTTTTGTCTCGCTTGTGCGGAATGCATCAAGGATGCGCAGACGCTTGAGCACATCGGCCTTCTTGGCTTGGGACATGTCGTCTTTAGCCGTTTCACGAAGGACGAAATATGCCTCATCAGCATCAACACGACGAAGGAGTTCCTTCACAGCCTCACCGCCGATGAGGGCGATGAACTTGCGAGGATCATCATCATCCATGTTGCGCTCCTCCGGACGGAGGTTCTGCAGCACGTCGAGATATTGTTCTTCCGTGAGAAGGTCCTTCGGCTGAAGACCCGTGGAACCCGGTTGAATGACGACGTAGGATTCGTAATACACGATCCGTTCGACGTCCTTTGTTGGCATACCGATCACACCGGAGATCTTGCTCGGAAGCGAGCGAAGGAACCAGATGTGAACGACAGGTACAGCGAGCATGATGTGACCCATGCGCTCGCGGCGGACGCTCTTCTGCGTCACTTCCACGCCGCAACGGTCGCAAACGATGCCCTTGTAGCGAATGCGCTTGTATTTACCACATGCGCATTCCCAGTCCCGGATAGGACCAAAGATCTTTTCGCAGAACAAACCATCCTTCTCAGGGCGGAAGGAACGGTAGTTGATCGTCTCAGGCTTGGTAACCTCACCATGAGAGCGATTGAGAATGTCATCCGGCGAGGCAATGCGGATCGTGATCTGCTGATAGCCGCGCTTGGGGATGTTATGGAACTGCATCGTGACTCCGACGGAATATTCCTGTTCAGTGGGACGTGGGCATCAAGCTCAGTCGAGCTTGACGTCCAGACATAGACCCTGCAGCTCGCGAACGAGCACGTTGAATGACTCCGGAATGCCAGGCGCCGGCAGGTTTTCGCCCTTTACAAGCGACTCGTACATCTTTGCACGACCCTGCACGTCATCCGACTTCAGTGTCAACATTTCCTGAAGCGTGTGCGCTGCGCCATAGGCCTCAAGCGCCCACACTTCCATCTCCCCGAGACGCTGACCACCGAATTGGGCCTTACCGCCAAGAGGTTGTTGTGTGATGAGCGAGTATGGCCCGATGGAACGAGCGTGGATCTTGTCTTCCACAAGGTGGGAGAGTTTCATCATGTAGATGATACCAACCGTTACCTCGTTCTGGAAGGCTTCGCCGGAGCGACCATCATACAGGATCGTCTTCCCCGTGCGAGGAAGATTGGCCTGCTCGAGATAGTCACCTACCTGATCCCACGTTGCGCCGTCGAAGATCGGTGTAGCGAAGTGCACACCTAGCTTCTTGGCAGCCCATCCGAGAGCGGTCTCGTAGAGCTGACCCAGGTTCATACGCGAAGGCACGCCGAGCGGGTTGAGCACAAGGTCAACAGGAGCGCCATCCGGAAGGAACGGCATGTCCTCGAGCGGAACGATCTTCGATACGATACCCTTGTTACCGTGGCGACCGGCCATCTTGTCACCAACTTGAAGCTTGCGCTTCTTGGCTACATAGACCTTTGCCATCTGCAGGATACCCGGTTGAAGTTCATCACCGGCAGCGATCTTGTTACGCTCGATACGGCCATCCATCATGATGTCGTTACGGCGTGTTTCGTAGTTCTCAAGGAGCTTGCGAAGCAGCTTCATCGTCTTCTTCTCGGCAACCCAATCCTGCTCAACATTCACTGCTGATGGGATAAAGGCGCCGGCTTCGAACTTCGCTGCGAATTCCTTAGCCGCGAGTTTCGCGCCGCTGCGGAAGATCGTTGTATCATTCGAAGAGCGAATACCGAGGCTGGTTTCGCCATCGAGAAGTTCACCGATACGCTCAACACAGTCGATATCAAGGGCACGGAGTGCCTGTTGCTCGCGCTTTGTGATGAGGTCCTGGCGCTTTTTCTCTTCGAGACGGAATTCGCTGTCGCTCGTAAGAACGCGACGTGCGAACAGCTTCGTATTAATGGCCGTACCCTTGAGTCCGGGAGGTGCCTTGAGCGATACATCCTTCACATCGCCGGCCTTGTCGCCGAAGATGGCGCGCAGAAGTTTTTCTTCCGGCGTTGGATCCGTTTCGCCCTTCGGCGTGATCTTTCCGATGAGGATGTCACCTTCGCGGATCTTTGCGCCGATGCGGACGATACCGCGATCGTCGAGATCCTTTGTGGCTTCTTCACTCACGTTCGGAATTTCACGTGTGAACTCTTCTTCACCGCGCTTTGTGTCGCGAACTTGAAGCGTGTACTCTTCGATGTGGATGGACGTGAATACGTCCTCTGCCACCATGCGCTCGCTGATCACGATAGCATCTTCGAAGTTGTACCCGCGCCATGGCATGAAGGCCACCATCACGTTACGTCCAAGAGCGAGTTCGCCCATGTCCGTTGAAGCACCGTCGATAAGGGGCTGACCCTTTTTCACACGCTGACCCGCCAGCACGATCGGGTGCTGATTGATGCAGGTGTCTTGGTTGGTACGGTAGAACTTGTGGAGGTTGTAGGTGATCGTTCGGTCGTTGTCGAAGGAGATAAGCTTCTCGTCACCGGTCCGCTTATCATCATACTTCACACGAACGAAGTCTGCACATACGTACTCAACAACTCCGTCATCTTCTGCAAGGACCATGGCGCGCGAGTCGCGAGCGACACGTGCTTCCATACCGGTACCAACAACCGGGGCTTCCGGACGAAGGAGCGGCACGCCTTGGCGTTGCATGTTCGAACCCATGAGTGCACGGTTAGCATCATCGTGTTCGAGGAACGGAATAAGAGCGGCAGCAGCGGAGGTGATCTGATCGGTGCTGACCTCGATGTAGTGCACTTCTGTTGGGTGAACCACCTTGTAGTCACCACTCAAACGTGCCTTTACAGTCTCGCCCAGGATCTTACCCTTCTTGTCCATGGCTGTAGAAGCCGGGATGATGATCAGCCCTTCTTCTTTGTCAGCCGGCAAGAATTCGATGTCTTCCGTGCAGATACCATTCACAACCTTGCGGTATGGCGTCTCAATGAAGCCGAACTTGTTCACGCGAGCGTGAATAGCGAGCGACGAGATCAGACCGATGTTTGGTCCTTCCGGCGTCTCGATCGGGCAAAGGCGACCATAGTGCGTGTAGTGAACGTCACGTACTTCAAAGCCGGCGCGCTCACGCGTAAGACCACCAGGTCCGAGAGCCGAGGTACGACGCTTGTGCGTGATCTCGGAGAGCGGATTGGTCTGATCCATGAACTGCGATAGCTGGTTCGTTCCGAAGAACTGATTGATCACGCTTGTGATCGTACGGGCATTGACGAGTTCGCTTGGCGTGATGTTCTCGCTATCGCGAACGCTCAAACGCTCCTTGATCGTACGCGCCATACGCGTAAGACCGAGGTTGAATGTTGCTTCAAGTTGCTCGCCAACGGTACGGACGCGACGGTTCGAAAGGTGGTCGATATCGTCCACCGGAACCTTGGCATCACGTACGTCGATGAGATACTTCACGATCGAAACGATGTCATCAACGGTAAGCGTTGTCACATCAAGAGGAACGGCCATGCCGAGCTTCTCATTGATGCGATAGCGACCTACAACGCCGAGGTCATAGCGCTTCGGATTGAAGAACAATTTCTCAAGAAGGCCCCATGCTGTATCCAGATCCGGTGGATCGGATGAACGGAGCTGACGGTAGATCGTTTCGAGAGCGTCTTCGCGCGTGCGCGAAGTGTCCTTCGCAAGGGTCTTGGCGATGATCGGCTCGTCGTTCGTGTTCTCGTACTTGTAGATGCGGATCGACTCCACATCGGCGTTCAGAAGACGCTGAAGCAGGTCTTCATCTACGATAAGGTCGCGCTGAGCCACGATCTCGCCTGTTGACATATCGACTGCATCTGCGGCGATACGACGACCGAGGAACTCATCCGTCATCTTCTTCACCGGAACATCCGTTGTGAGGTCGAAGAGGTTGAGAAGATCCTCATCACTTGAATACCCAAGAGCGCGAAGCAGCGTAGTGACCGGGAACTTCTTCTTGCGGTCGATGTACGCATACATCACGTCATGGATGTCCGTTGTGAATTCGACCCACGACCCCTTGAACGGGATGATGCGTGCCGAATAGATCTTGGTACCGTTCGGGTGCACAGCTTCATCAAAGAAGCAGCCCGGTGAGCGGTGCAACTGAGCAACCACTACGCGTTCCGCGCCATTGATGATGAACGTGCCGCGCGGAGTCATCGCCGGAATCTGACCGAGGTATACCTCTTGGTCGATCGCTTCGATGTAGTCCTCGGAGCTTGGGTCCGCTTTCGACGAAAGGCGAAGTTTCGCCTTGAGCGTCTTGGCGTACGTCAGCTCGCGCTCGCGACATTCCTCTTCGGAGTACTTCGGCTTTTCGACGAGGTACTCAAGGAAACTGAGCTCGTAGACGCCCGAGTTGTCCTCGATCGGGAAGTTGCTTTCGAACGCACGCTGCAAACCGATGAAGCGGCGCTCGGACGCGTTTACGTCTTCCTGATGGAAGTCGTGGAAAGAATCGATCTGAATGCCAAGGAGGTCTGGGTACGTTGATTCCGATTCGATCGTCCCGAACGAAACTCGTTCGCGAAGACGCGGTAGCGGAAGCTGGTACAGTGACGTGTCCAGGGTTGATCCATTCATGGAGTTGGCTCCCGAATGCTTAGAAAAGTAGAACCTATCGATCGATGACCGTGTGGTTGTGTGACCGAACATGGTCGATCAGCGGTCGATAAGCCCCTTGAACAAGAATTGTCCTAAGACAACAACGCCCGAGACGGTACAAACGACCGTCCCGGGGCTGTTTTTGAGTTCTGCTGATTACTTGAGTGTAACCTTGGCGCCTGCTTCTTCGAGCTTCTTCTTGAGAGCTTCGGCATCGGCCTTCGGTGCGGCTTCCTTGACGATCTTTGGAGCGCCTTCTACGAGGTCCTTTGCTTCCTTGAGGCCAAGACCGGTCACTTCGCGTACAACCTTGATAACGTTGAGCTTTTGTGCACCAGCGTCTGTGAGTTCTACGTCGAATTCCGTCTTCTCTTCTACTGCTGCTGCGGCTGCGCCAGGGGCTGCGGCCATCATCATAGGAGCAGAAGCTGTTACACCGAACTTGTCTTCGAGTGCCTTCTTGAGGTCGGCAGCTTCAACAAGTGTAAGGGCACCGATCTTTTCTACGAGTTCATCAACGATTGCTGACATGTTGTTCTCCACTTTTGGGATGATTGTTATTCGTTCGTGATACAGATGGTGATGCCGCAATGGACATCACGCTCAGAAGGATTACGCAGCCTTCTTCTTTGCGACCTCTTCCACGAGGGATGCCACATCGCGCATAACGGCATTGATGCTTCCAACGATACCCGAGATCGGGGCGTGGATGCTGCCTATCATTGCGGAGATGAGGTCCTCACGTGTTGGGAGCTCGGACACTTGCTTGAGTTGCGTGCCATCGAATACCTGACCTTCGACCACCGCCACCTTGAGCTTTGGCTTTTCGCCCTTCTCAAAGTATTGACGAATGATCTTGGCCGGGGCGATAGGGTCTGCACCTCCGAAGATCACTGCCGTCTGACCTGCAAACTTCGAATCCTCGATATCGTAGCCACCGACGTCAGCAAGAGCGCGAATGATGAGGGTGTTCTTAGCAACCCGCATCGTGACGCCCTTCTTCCGTAGCTCGTTGCGGAACGCTTGGTCCGTTGCAACGGTCATACCGGTGAAGTCCACGAAGTAGAGGCTCGTTGCTTCGCGAAGCATGTCCGCGAGTTCAGCGACGACGACCTTTTTTTGCTCTTTCGTGATCATAAACCTGTTGATTATGGTTTCGTCGGCAATTCAACACATCCGAAGACGCGTTAGAAGCTTGAATCGCCAACAATGCGTAATAGTTGAATTAAAGGTCAGCGCCCAGGGATTGTTCGTCTACACGAACACTTGGTCCCATTGTGGAGCTGAACGAGATGCTCTTGACATACTTGCCCTTGGCTGATGACGGCTTGGCACGGATAACCGTACCAACGAACAGCTGAACATTGTCTACGAGCTTGTTAACGTCGAACGAGCACTTACCCACCGAAGCGTGGATGTTTCCGGCCTTGTCCACGCGGAACTCGATCTTACCGGCCTTCACTTCGGCAACTGCCTTGGCTACATCGAACGTAACCGTGCCGCTCTTCGGATTTGGCATCAAACCGCGAGGTCCGAGTACGCGACCGAGCTTACCAACCTCACCCATCACATCCGGAGTTGCGATGATGATGTCGATATCTGCCCAGCCCCCTTGAAGCTTCTCGATATACTCGGAGAAACCTGCATAGTCCGCACCGGCATCGAGAGCTTCCTTGTCCTTCGGGCCTTTTGCCACAACAAGAACTCGAACACTCTTACCTGTACCGTGTGGAAGTGCAACCGTACCGCGAACGAGCTGATCTGCCTTACGCGGATCAACGCCGAGGTTCATTGCTACTTCGAACGACTCGTCGAACTTGGCTGTGGCATTTGTCTTGACGAGTTCAACAGCCTTCTTGAAATCATGAGCAAGCGCGCGATTGATCGACGCAGCTGCCTTCTTGTATCGCTTCCCTTGTGCCATGGGGAGAATCCTTTGTGTTGTGCGAGCGGCCGTCCCGAAGACAGCCTCCAACGTTTTGAGAGTTTCGTTGTTTGTAAGGAATGTGAAAGGGGCTTAGCCTTCCACAACGATGCCCATCGAGCGTGCTGTTCCTGCGATCATGCTGATGGCACTCTCTTCAGTTGCACAGTTGAGATCCTGCATCTTGATCTTGGCGATCTCGGCGAGCTGCTCGCGCGTGACCTTGCCAACCTTGTCGCGATGCGATTGGGCAGAACCCTTTGCAACGCCCGTGGCCTTGATGAGGAGGATGGAGGCAGGAGGAGACTTGATCTCAAACGTGAAGCTCTTGTCGCTGAAGAACGTAACAAGAACCGGCAGGATCATGCCCGGCTGCTTGGCCGACTTCGCATTGAACTGCTTCACGAATTCCATACCCGGGAGACCGCGCTGTCCGAATGCCGGACCTACGGGAGGCGCCATCGTTGCTTCACCTGCTTTAAGCTGAAGCTTGAAGGTGCCCATGACTTTCTTTGCCATGATGTATATCCTTTCGTGGTCTGCGGCGGATCTTCACCCGCCTCCCACTCTATGTGTTAATGGTTTTCCAATTCGACTTGTCCAAAATCGAGTTCGATCGGCGTCTTGCGACCCAGGATCCCGACTTCGACCTTGAGTTTCTGCTTTTCGATGTTGATCTCTTTGACCGTTCCGTTGAAGTTCGCAAACGGTCCGTCGATCACCTTTACGGGATCGCCTTCGCGGAATGCCGTCTCAACAGTGGAGATGTCCTTGCGTTCCTCTACGCGGCCAAGGATCCGGTCCACTTCGTCCTTCTGCAATGCCTGCGGTTCCGTCTTGGTCCCAACAAAGCTCACAATGGACGGAAGCGAAAGGATCACTTCCTTGAGGCGCTTGTCCAATGACAGCTCCACAAGGATGTACCCCGGAAGGAAATTCTTGACCTTCGTGCGACGCTTGCCGTTGCGCACTTCGTACACCGTTTCCATAGGGATCACGATGCTGCGAACACGGTTCTCCAACCCGAGACGTTGCATCTCAAGTTCAATAGCCGTCTTCACCTTAGCCTCGTGGCCGGTGAAGGTGCGAAGGGCGTACCACTTCGGTTCGATCGTCTGTGTCTGCGCTGCGTCAAGCATTGCTTGGTCCTGCCTCAGTAGATCGACTTCATGACGAATGTCATGCCTTGATCGATGATGAACACAATAGCGGCGATGATCAAACACGTCACCACTACTACCATTGTGCTCTCTTGCAGCTGGTCACGGGTTGGCCAGGAGACTTTCTTCATCTCCTTGTTCACTTCCGTGAAAAACTGACGTATGCCTTCTATCATCTTGCATCTCCGATGCGTGAAATGTGCACGGGCGGCAGGATTTGAACCCGCGGCCTACGGTTTTGGAGACCGCCGCTCTACCAGCTGAGCTACACCCGTGTATTCGTCACTCCGTCACTTCGTCACTTCGTCACTCCGTCACTTCGTCACTTCGTCACTTCGTCACTTCGTCATTCCGTCATTCCGTCAACTCGAGCTGATGACCGGGATTGAACCGGTGACCTCCACCTTACCAAGGTGGTGCTCTACCAACTGAGCTACATCAGCATTCAGCTTGCCAGAGACACCAAAGCCCTTCGGCAAACGACCACAAATGGCCACTCACGTCAGGGTCTGACATCATCGAGCGGGAGACGGGACTCGAACCCGCGACCAACAGCTTGGAAGGCTGTGACTCTACCAACTGAGTTACTCCCGCGTTCTGACCTGTATCCGCATGATGTGGGCAGGGAAGGATTCGAACCTCCGAAAGCGATGCTAGCAGATTTACAGTCTGCCCTCGTTGGCCACTTGAGTACCTGCCCGAATTGTCAGAGCCGACAAAGTTAGGGGACAGGAGTCGTTATTCCAAATAGAGATGAGGGATAAGGGGCTAGGGAATGGGTTCTGCCTAAATTGCCCGATGCCCCGCCCCCCAGTTCCAACCGCACGAACCCCAATACCCGAGCTCACGGGTCTTAGGACGATCGCAGCAGGGCTGGTCTTTGCCGGGCATGTTCTGGAGCCTCATGCCGCCTGGACGCCGCTGTTTGTCCAATTCGGCTGGGTTGGGGTGAACATCTTCTTTGCCCTCTCCGGCTTCTTGTTCACCAAACTCTACATGGAAGAGCTGGAACAAGGGACGTTCTCCTACCGGACCTACATGGTCAAGCGGGTCATCCGCATCTATCCGGTCACCACCCTAGTACTCATTGCCTCCATCATTGGCTCAGGTACGGTGTATTGGGTGGATGCCTTGGCCCATTTTACGCTCATCCATGGCTGGTTTCCGCAATTCCGATCCACGATCAACGCCCCGATGTGGACACTCACGGTAGAAGAATCGTTCTACCTGGTTTCCCCGGTTGGGATCTTCCTGGCTGCCGGCCTCTCACGGATGTGGAGCAGGTATACGGTCCGCAAGGACCACAAAATGATCTGGCTTCAACTCGCAGCCCTCCTCCTTGTGCTCTGGATCTTCTCGTTCGCTCTTTCTAGGGGGCTTGTCCTGCACTATTTGGAGACGAGACTGTTCCTTGTAGACACCTGGGACAACGGCGCCTACACATTCACATTCTTGGGTCGACTCTCAGATTTCGTTGCAGGCATGCTCGCCGCTGTGGCGATGCGCCACACGGCATCGGTGCAGCAACGCGCTACCGGTATTTCCCTCGTGCTCGGGACCGCCCTGATGTTCGCCTGTATCGTGTTCATCGACTCCGTGGGCGGCCCCGTCCTCATGGCAAAACACAAGATGGGTATCGTTGCCGGACACACCATTGCACTTGCCAGCGCCTTGATCATCATTGGAGTACAGGGAAACAACCCCGTCCGGTGGATCCTCTCCCGTCGGTGGATGGTCCTCCTCGGCAACGCTTCGTTCTCGCTCTACCTCATTCACTTCATGCCTATCCCGGGCATGCCACAGCTTAGCTTGGGTATTCAAACAACCCTGGAAGCTGCCGGTCTTCACCCCGTGGCAGCATGGGCCTTGAACTACTCGGCTCTTAACGCTGTAGCTATCGCCATCTTCCTGCTGTTTGAACGGCCAACATCGAAGTACCTGCGCAAACGGGCTTTCCGTTAGGCTTCTACAAGCGCCTTCTGCAAGCGCCTTCTGCAAGCGCCTTCTGCAAGCGCCTTCTGCAAGCGCCTTCTGCAAGCGCCTTCTGCAAGCCTGGTAACTCAGTAACTCCGTAATTGAGTACCTGCCTTACATCATCCTCACAAACTCATCGAACAGGTAGTCTGAATCGTGTGGTCCGGGGCTTGCTTCAGGGTGGTACTGCACTGCGAAGGCCGGCATATCGGTGAGGGCGATCCCGGCGCAAGTATTGTCGTTGAGGTTCACGTGGGTCATGATGGCATTTGCTGGCAGGGTAGCAGGGTCCACGGCGAAGCCGTGGTTCTGCGATGTGATCTCGATCGAGCCGGACTTCATATTCTTTACGGGATGGTTTGCCCCTCGGTGACCGAACTTGAGTTTATACGTGGTAGCGCCCACAGCAAGAGAGAGGATCTGATGTCCAAGGCAGATACCGAAGATCGGCTTCTTTCCGAGAAGGTCCTTCACGGTCTGGATGGCAACGGTCACGGCCGAAGGGTCTCCGGGGCCGTTGCTAAGGAACACACCATCTGGTTCATACGACAAGATCTCCGCAGCCGTAGCAGTGGCCGGAACCACTGTCACATCGCAGCCGTGGTGGCTCAGGCGACGCAGGATGTTCCGCTTAATTCCAAAGTCCATGGCTACAACTCGCTTGCGTGAGCCTGCTCCTCGCTGTTCCGGACGATAATCCCATTCAGTCTCTTCCCCATTGGCCCAGTGGTAAGGGGCTTGCGTGGTCACAAGAGGAGTGAGATCAAGTCCATTCATGGACGGGATATTGCGAGCCCGCTCCACAAGCTCCTTGTGATCCAGGTTCTCTCCGTGAGCGATCACACACCGCATAGCCCCCTCGGTTCGAAGGATGCGTACGATCATCCGTGTGTCCACGCCCTCGATACCGGCAATGGTGTTGGATTCGAGATAACTCTGGAGCGAGCGGTTTGCACGGAAGTTGGAGACAACTGGAGATAGCTCGTGCACCACCAGGCCAGAGGCTTGGATGCCGGAAGACTCTACATCATCTTCATTCACACCGTAGTTGCCGATATGCGGGTAGGTGAACGTGACCACCTGCCCCTTGTACGAAGGGTCTGTGAGCACTTCCTGATAGCCCGTCATTGCGGTATTGAACACCAGTTCACCAGAGCATTCTGCTCCGATGGCACCAATGGCCTCCCCCTCGATGGTCATGCCGTTTTCAAGGGCGAGAACTGCCGTCATCCGTGACATGGAGATCCTTAGGTTATCAGTGCGAAAAAGGCGTGCGAAAATACCTTTTGTATCCTATTTTTCCTGCAGGAGAATTGCCTTCAGCACCACATTTGCTCAGTTTCGCCACGATCAGACCGGTCGGCAGGAGACCGCAGTATACCTGTCGCTAAATTCTAAGGTGCTGATCCTGAATCAATCATACGAACCGATTAGTGTCTGTTCGACAAAAAAAGCACTGCTTCTCCTGTTCCTTACAAAAGCCGAGATCGTAGAAGAACGTTCGAGCAGCGTTGTGAGGACCGTGCGAGAACGCTACCCATTTCCATCAGTCATCCGACTCTCTGCCTACCTTCGAGTTCCGTTTCGCAAGATCGAACTCTCACGCAAGAACATCTTGCGAAGAGACGGCTTCAGATGTCAATACTGCGGAAACAACCATCCGCCCCTTACCGTCGATCACATCATACCACGCTCTCGCGGCGGCAATGATACATGGGAGAATCTTACGTGCGCGTGCGTGAGATGCAACAACAAAAAAAGGAAACCGCACGCCGGACGAAGCCCGCATGCGGTTGATGTCTGTTCCGAAGAAGCCACACCCCGTTCTCTTTCTCAAACACTACCTCGGCAAGGTGGAAGAGACGTGGAGACCATATTTGTTTATGGACTAGTTAATGTGCTAATGTGCTAATGTGCTAATTCAATATTCCAATTAGCACATTAGCACATTAGCACATTAAAATTCTAACGCTTTTTGTTCGAACGAAACGCTTCCTTGATGTTGTTGTCGATCTTGGACTCGTTCTTTGAGTCTGCAGGATCGAGGATCTCGCCGTCCTTATAGAACGTTGATCGCGCATCGAACATGAGGGACAGAATCAGCGGCGAAGCGTCACTGGCAGTTATTGACGGCTCAAACTTGATGGTGATGTTCGACGTAGCGTCGCTACGATAAACAAACCGCTCACGCACGCCGTTACGAACCAACCAACCTTCGATGATCGATGTGTACCGGTCGCCGGTCACAAAGTCACGGAAGATCGTGTCGTTTGTATATGATGGCACTTCGCTGGACGAGAACCGATGGATCTCCCATTTGATCTTATCGTAGGTACCGTTTGGAACAGAAGAGGAAGCTACAAGGCGCGTGCCCGTGCTGTCGGCCACATAAAGGAATGGCTCAAGCTTGATCTTTTTGTCGTTCGTTGAGTCGTTTGTATCTGCACTGTTATCCGGATGAAGGATCATACGGGACACAAGTACGCGAACCTTTGTGACGGTGATCGAATCTATGATCGATCCGCCTTGCACTCTATCGGAAGATTTGGCGAATGAGCTTACAGTTGGGTTGGATAGCGACGATTCAACCGTGACGGTACTATCCGTGGATGTGGTATCGCCAGAGCATGCGAACACGAAAAGAGATGCTGCGATAGCAACGGCTGTTAGGAAACGCATGGGATGGCCTTATGGGAGATGCGACAAGCTGTTAGCGGACGATAATTGGAGTTGTACCGAGAACGGTTGTCCCGTTCAGCACAGTCACCATATATGCGCCCGCTGGGAGCCTAGACACATCCATAGAGACGTTTGTTCCAGTTACTGCGTGAACAAGCACCTCTGCCCCAGTCACATCACTTACTCGAACACGAGAAGCCCCCACGGGGAATTCAATGTTGAGGTTGCCTCCATCGATCGGATTTGGTGAGACGCGCACACCATTCGATTCTTCAGCCACGTCAACACTCGTTGCTTGACGAACGAATACCAGGCGGTACCATGGCGTGGCGTACTGTTCGGTATTGATCGTTGCCGTGAATTTTCCCGCCTGACCTACGGTCAACAATGATCGGGGCGCCGGAAGAAACACCTGCGCTTGTGAGTGGGTAGAGTTTCAGAGTGTCGAACAACGGAGCAGTGAGAGTGATCCGCATAGTGACGCCCTCCATCTGCATTGGCCCCTTGCCCCACGTTGTGAATTCCTCCGTTTCGCGGTTGTATTGCGTTCCTTCATTTAGGGCTCGGGTGCTGATCGCAAGTAAACTGGACGAAGACTCAATGATCGGATCGTTGGTCAGTGATGAGATCGATATCGTTGGTGCAGCACTTCCAGCGGTTTGCTCAACGATCATGGACTGCAACGTCGTGATCTGACCACTCCCACCCCCTGTGAGACTTATGTACCGCGGTGTTTCAACACGCAACGTGCCACGTGTTGCATCCCAGAAGATCTGTTCGTTCTCTGCATCGAGGGCGGCAACATCAACCTGATCGCTCAATGCGGAGATCTCTCGATGTGGAAGGAAGGACTCTGTTGGAGCTACTTCCGGGTTCATCGCGACGCGCCTAAATAGTGGCATCCTTGCGTCTGGTGCAATACTCAATGAGAACGCTTGCTGAACATGGAAACGGGGTTGATCGAGAGCTTCTTGCGCATTATCGATCACGATCTCCTTTGCCGAGGTCACTACATCGCCCCTTCTCATCATTGACGATGTGAGTGGGAGAAGACTCAGGACATTCGGCTTGTCGAAGATGTACCAGTACGAGTTCGAGTCCGCCTTTGCAGCTCCTGCTCTCGGCGATTCGGTAAAGATCCCGAAGAGAATACCATCCCAATCTTGAAGGCCGGCATAGGCCGGAAGGACCGTCATCATTTCTGGTTGGTACGCACGCGGATATGCAGTGCCTGCAAAGGACATAACGAAGGCCTTGCCCTTGATCCGATTCTGTGCTGCAGCGTAGATCGTACCACCATACTGTTCTGCAAGCATGGAGTTTGTGGAATTGCGCCAATCAGTGGACGAGAATACATCATACTCACGAGCTGCATTAAGCTCGAAGAACGAGGTAATTCTCGTTGAAGGACACATCAAGACTTCGCTCTTGATCGTATCACGAACGAGCTTCCGAACATTGAGGAACATCGATCGGAGTTGCTCATAGTTGAAGGTCGCATTGTCCTTGTACCGTGTGTTCGAAACATCACCAGCAAGCGCTAGGCTGCGAGGCACGGAATTGCGCTCGACGCTCTCTCCGGCTCGTAAGCCCGATGTTGGGATCTCACGCATCTGAACATCATCAACGAAGACGTCACCACTATCGGCACCCAGGAAGAAGGCGAGATTCGCAGTGGACTCATCAGTTGCACGAGAAACAAACGTGATGGTGTATTGTTTCCATGCAGGCGTGAGGACCACCTCATCATTCACCCCGTAGTTGTCGTATGGGAACGAGCTGTTGTAGAGGTACATCAACATCGACCTCGTACCACGCTGAGGAGTGGTTTTTGCCCAAAACGTCAACTGATATCTACCGAATCGTTTGATCTCGGGAAGCCGTTGATAGAGATAGATCGAATACATGATGGTTGGTTCACCGAGTGAATTGATCCGGACACGACCAGAAGACGAACCTTCCTTCTTATCTGCATCACTGTATTGCAGGATCGCCTGAGCGCCGGATTCGGTATTCACTCCAAGCTGCCATGCGGCACTGAACGGATCCTCAAAATCACCATTGCGGATCATGTTCGCTGTAGACGCGGGCGTTGTTGTCCACGCAGTATTCAAGGCCGCATCGGTTGTGTATCCCTTCTTCTTGAGCCACGATATCCACAGCGAGTCGATCAATGCAACATGTTCCGACCCCATGTTGTTCGTGTATGAACCGTTCGGTCGAACAACATCGCCGGTATAGAGCCAATACGCAATCAACGAAGCATCCTCTGCTGCAATGATGTACGCGAGGGCAGGGTCGTCTTTGTACGCAATACCAGTATACATGTTGGAATGTTCAAGGAGGAGTCTGACGATCTGACGGTGGACCTTCTGGACAGCGGCATCGAAGATGAGCGGCATTCTCGCGCCCCATCCTAGAGAGTCGGGCTGACGTATCCCATCACCTGCACGTGGTTGCCACACAGAATGAAACGTGAACACGTAATACACGCCGTTCTCACGGAGCTGGTGCATGAACCAATCGAACTTCTTCATCTGTGTTGCGCTCAATCCTGAGCTTGTAGACGATGCTCCATCGGCGAGAATGCTGATCCCCTCCCACGCACTATAGTCGAACGTTGAGAATCGAACGCAATTGATACCCAGTGATCGGAATCGCTTTGCCATTGAGATCGCCTGAGCGCTATCTGGCCACTGACCGTTCCACTGAAGGTTTGTGCCAACAATGCGTAGTCGTGTGCCATCGGCAAAACCCAGATGCCCTTCGGATGTGAGTTTCACTCGCCCCCTACTACCAGCCTTCTCAAAGGGGATCCCAAGAAGCGAAGTGTCGAGGTTCACATTCTCATCGATCGAGAAGGCATAGGGATTGGGAAGGGGCTGAGCATGGGCACTCAGTGCAATACACAGGACCATGACAAGGAGGACAAAGCGGATCATTCGATCACCGAGTAATGTTCACAAAGGTGTGGGTAACGGCACGGTCGGCCTTGAGCGTTAGGACGTACGTGCCCGAGGTGAGACCGCTGAGGTCGATGGTGCCAACGCCGGTCCAACTATCGATGGAGGACGTCCGAAGTTCTTTACCACGCATGTCGCTGACTGTAATAGCTGCACTTGCCGTGGAATCAACCCGCACGCGCACAACAACATGGTCCACTGCTGGATTAGGACCAACGCTGATGAAGCCAACACGAGATGACGATTCATCTTGCACGCTCACCGGACTCTTGAATAACGGCAGTGCTTTTGAGCTGAAGTCGCGGAACAATACATCCTGCGCCTTTGTGGTTGAGACACCGAACCACTGCAGAAGTACACTGGCATACACATCACGATAGTCGTTCTCCATGAGGAGATCGCCACGATCATCGAGTTCCATCAAGTTTGGATCCTTACCATAGACACCGCCGTTCACTTGCGCACCGAAAACGAAGAGAGGTGCGGCTGTACCGTGGTCAGTACCTACGCTGCCGTTTTCAGCAACTCTACGTCCGAACTCGGAGAAGGTCATGCCCGAGATCTTGTCACCAAACCCGCGGTTCTTCATGTCCTGCATAAAGGCCGACACAGCACCGCTGAGTTCACCAAGAAGTCCGGCATGGGCACCCAACGTTGGGTCCGTTGTGGAGGTTTGGTTGGCATGGGTATCGAAGTTGTTGCCGGCCCAGGAGATCAAGAAGATCCGCGACTTCAAGCCACCGGCAACTAACTGCGATACTACGCGAAGTTTTGCACCGATATCCGACGTCGGATAGGTAACCGTTGAGGTCCCTGCATCATCGTTTGCCTTTTTCACGACTGACGCATACACATCGGCACTGCGTGCGATGTTGCGCATGAACGTCACTTCACGTCCGGCCGGAGTATCACCTTGCGCGCTACTTGGGACTTCCTCGTTGCCCCCTCCGCCATTCACGAGACGGTAGAATTCATCCGGGTCTCGGAAGCTGATGCCCATTGGGCCGGTGGTTCCAAGCAGTCCAAGAGATGTTGATGTACCGATCTGAACTGCCAATGGATGTTCCGGAAGTTCCGTTGGATAGTTCGGAGCAAGGGTCTGCATATACCGTCCAACCCATCCCGTGGAGCCGAACACATCGGCATCTGTTGCTGTGAGCCAGATATCAGTACCTCGGAAGTGTGATCTATCAGAGTTCGGATAGGTCACACCCTGAACAACGGCGAGCTCGCCCCCTTCAAAGAGATCTCGCATGCCCGACATCGCAGGATGCCAACCCAACGTGTCGTTGAGCTTGAGCGCCTTGTTCTTTGGGATACCGATCGTTGGGCGGTTTTCGTAGTACAACGGATTCGTATACGGTATCACCGTATTGAGTCCATCATTGCCACCCGGCAATTGGATCAAGACCAAGATCCGATCCTGTGCTTCGAGCAACTGTTCGAGTCGTGGGTCGCCCCCTGCCAATGCTCGTACGGCGAACGAATCGATCATCGTTGGCAGTGTGGTTACGGCCACTCCGGTGAGTCCAGCCGTGCTAAGGAATTTTCTGCGGTTCATGATTGCTCCTTACATCAACTGGAATTCGGGCATACGGACGATGGCTTGCAACAGGAACTTCACACGTTGGACGGCGGACTGAGCGTTGATGTCCCATTCATAGGCCTGGGCACCGGCGAGCATGATCTCCAGTAGGACGTCACGCTGTTCCTGGGTAGTTGGAATTGGCAGGAGAAGTTTGGTGACGTTCTCAACCACCTTTACAGCATCGTCGTTGTTTGGTAGACTTCGAATAAGTGCCACTACATCCGGCGTCAACGGGGCTCCTGCACTGTCCGTGAGTTTCGACGAGCTGCCTGTTTGACGTCCATCAATGAAGCTCTCGGCATATCGCTGGCGTTGAGGGAAGGTTGAGCTCGTGATCCATGCATGGTGGCCCTTCCAGCCTTCCACGGTAGGCGGATAGTAGGGCTCTTGCGTCAATTTGGTCATTGACGAGATCGCATACGTACGGTCAACATTGGTTGCATTGAGTACCGAGGCCAAGCCAACCACGAGATCTGCCGGACTCTTGATGAGTGCACCGCGACGTGCAGGGTCGAAGAAATGATTCGACACAAGCAGAGTTCTCAAAACAGGCTTCAGATCATAGGAATGCTGCTTCACAAGTTCTGCTACAGCTTGAATATCTTCGGCACTTGGAGCGAACTCAACAAAGGTCATGAGCAGTTTGCGAGCAACCCAACGTGCACAGGCATCTTGCTCAAACGTGATACGAACCACATCGCCCCATTCCCACGATCCTGTCTGACCGAGAACGGTCTTTTCGCCGAGATCTGCAAGCCCACGATTATAGACACCATCATTCCCTGAGATACGCCATCCGGTAAAGGCGCGGGCAGCCTCCACTACATCTCGCTCAGAATAATTCCCCACACCTAACGTGAAGAGTTCGAACCATTCGCGTGCGAAGTTCTCGTTCGGATTTCCCTTGATGCTTTGATCCCCACTCAGGTAGCGGAGGATCGCTGGGTCTGAGACCATACTTGTGGCGAGCGCCTTGAAATCGAATGCCTGTGCTCGGATGGTCTGGCTCTGTTTCACCATCCATTGTCCGGCATAGACCGTGATATAGTCCGTGGAGAACGTATTCTGCCACAGCATCACGAGCCGCTCCCGTAGCGATGGAAGCGTGATGGCCCTATTCATCCACCATTGTTGAAGCTCAGGCCACAATTTAGCAGCAGCGGCAAAGTCATTGAATTCCGGAGGCGTACCGGCCCATGATGGAGGTGTTGGAGGGGGCTCCACGGCATCGATCAGAGCATTAACGGCTTCAACCGGTGTTTTTCCGACGATCGCTGCTGCGGTCGCCCACGTTGGGTGGAGTGTTGTTCTCCGTATCACGTGCATTGCATCTTCCACGTTCAGTGGACTTGTGCGTGGTGCGAGATCGATCATACCCAGCCTATGGCGTAATGGTGAGGTCGTTCATCCTGACTGTCTTGAACCCTGAACATACGTACTTTTGCCTTCTTACGAATTCTCTTCCACGGAGCCCCCTTCATGGCATCTGAAGCCACCAAGAGACCAGCCGGTATCAATAAAGAGCGATATGCGGACCTCGCTGCCTATGGCGCGATCCTCGTCGCCGTTATCGCCTTCTTTGCCGACGCGTTGTTCGGCGGTAAGAACTTTATGAGTGGAGGCGACAACGTGGCCTTTTACTCGTTCGTTCCCTACCTCGATGCCGCAAAGAAGAGTGGGGAGTTCCCACTGTGGATGCCCTACATCTTTGGCGGTATGCCATCACTCGCATCGTTCCTTGCTGCCGGCGAACGGTCGTGGGACGTTCTTGGCGGTTTGATCTTCTCCATACCTCGTGCCATTGGCGACATCTTCGGCAACGACACGGCACGATTGGCCATGTGGTACACGATCTACGGCTGGGGCGTCTACACCCTCATGCGCGTAAAGGGTCACACCCGTGCGATCGGCGTGTTCTCCTCGCTCGGCGCCATCTTCAGCACGTTCGTCATCGTTTGGATCATGATCGGACATAGCACGAAGCCGGTCTCCATGGCCACGCTTCCATGGATCCTCCTCGCTCTTGAGCGCATGCGCGAACGATTCACTCTCGCAAACCTCTTTCTCCTGATCCTCCCCCTCATCGTCCTCGTTACAGCAACGCACCCGCAGATGATGTTCTACATCGGCTGTGGTACGGCACTCTACCTGCTCGTGGAGCTGGTCACTCGCATCATCACCAAGCAGGGATGGATCAACGTATTGAAGGCAGGGGGCGGACTGGCCATTGCCGGTGTGATCGCGCTGGGTACCCATGCCGACATGTTCCTTGCAACGAGGGAGTACACGCCGATCTCCACGCGGGGTTCGGCACCGTTGGTGCAATCCGACAAGAACACGGTTGACCAAACGGGTGGCAATGATTACGAATACGCCACGAACTGGTCGTTCTCTCCCGACGAGATGATGACCTTCCTCATCCCGAACTACTATGGGTTTGGGCAAACCTCTGTAAAGGCACCTGGGCAAACCAAGGAACAACGAACAAATCTCTACTGGGGTCAAATGCCCTTTACAGACGCCGCCAACTACATGGGGATCGGCGTATTACTCTTAGCCATAGTAGGAGCATGGAACTATAGGAAGGATCCGTTCGTGATCTTCCTCATAGCCGTTGGCGCCTTCTCTCTTCTGTTGTCCTTCGGCAAGAACATGCCGTTGTTGTACAAGATCTTCTACGATGTTGTGCCGGCCTTTAACAAGTTCAGAGCCCCTTCCATGGCGTTGTGTTTGTTGCAGTTCGCAATACCAGTGCTTGCCGGATACGGGCTTGCCTCTGTCTTTGCTTGGTCATCGAATGTCACAGCCGAAACCAAACGTAAGGGGCTTATCATTGGCGGTGCATCGCTGGCCGTGTTCGCCATCATGTTCCTGTTCGCAAGCGACGAAGGTGATTACAAGCAGCTCGTGAACGATGCGGTCATTGAGAAGCAGGGTGGTCGTGCGGGTGAAAGTGTATCACCACAATTCCTGCAGCTCGTGTATAACGAGATGAAGAGTGACGCTACTACGTCGGGGCTGATCCTCATAGCGTTCGGTGGGATCATCCTTCTTGTTGCCCGAGGCACGGTTAAACCAAATGTTGCGATTGCGCTCTTCCTTGTCCTGCTCGTTGGCGATCTATGGCGTGTAGACAAACGTCCGTACGATCCGCAGAAAGGTTCGCCGGAGAAGAATGTCTTTGCCTCAACAGACGTTGTAGAATTCATCAAACGCGATCCGGGTGTCTACCGTATCTGCGATCTCTCTAGCAGTGCAACGCCGAACTGGTGGGCCTATCACTTCGTTGAGAATGTGCACGGTTATTCGTCGGCAAAACTTCGCATCTATCAAGACCTGCTCGATGTTGCAGGTCCCGGCCCAACACGCGAGCCGGTGCCGGGCAATTCAATGATCCTGAACCCGTACCTGTGGAATCTCCTCAACGTGAAGTACATCGTTTCCTCTCAGCCCCTTTATCAAGGTGTTGAGCCGGCATTTCGCTCTGCCTCTACGGGAATGATGGTCTACATCAATCAGGATGTGTTGCCACGTGCCTGGTTCGTTGACACCGTTGTTGTTGAATCAAACAAACGGTCGATCCTTGACAAGTTGCGAGACGGCACGTTTGACGCACGAACAACAGCATATGTAGAGTCTGATTTTGCCGGACGTTCTTCACTCGGCACAGACAGTGCTTCATCAGCCCGCGTCACAGGCAAGGGCAATCAGCACCTTTCGATCGCTACTTCATCTGCTGCACCACAACTGTTGGTTGTGAGCGAAGTGTATTACAACGAATGGCATGCATATGTTGACGGCGTTGAAGTACCGATGATCAAAACCGACTTCGTATTGCGCGGTGTGAGCGTTCCTGCCGGCAAACACAACGTAGAGTTCAAGTTCATCAGTCCGGCCTTTGAACAAGGTCGCACGCTGAGTATGGCCTCGAATGCTGCAGCGATCCTTATCGGACTAGCCGGTCTCGGACTTTGGTACCGCAGGCGCAAGGAGTCTCCAACTGCATGACAACCGAAGAGCTGATAGAACGCGCCGAGAGCTCGATCGCTGAGAATCGATCTTTGACTATCTCGACAGAAGAACTCGTTGGAGTTACACCTGAACAAGCCGAACTTCTCCAGAAGAAATTCGGCTCACGTCTGCTCATGCATATGCCTGAGCACGAGATCGCATTTCAGGAGTGGCTCAAGGTGAATGATCACGTGGTCTGGAAGGACCTTTGGGATGACCAAGAGGACCCTCCGTACACCATCTCCCTTGCCTTCTTGCCTGACATGATCGGGAAACCAAATGAGGGGGCGTTCTTCATCTGCGATCTGCAGAACACGGACAACTACTTCTTTACGCCGGACATGCTGCTCGACAAAGAGTCAACAGACTTCGTTTCTGCCGTTCGCGATCGTTTTGTTGGCGGGCGCACGCTCTCACCCGAGCAAGCACTCACTGTTGAGATCTCAGCCGGTCCTACGGACATCTGGCACTTTGCCTATCGCAGAGGTGTGGATCTCGAACGCGCGAAGAAGGCCGTTGCGGCGCTGGTGGAAGACCGCATCATCGTGCATGTGCCGAAGGCCGATCATCTCTCGACACATTTCGACGTAGGCTGACATGCTCGTCATGAAGTTCGGCGGGACATCGGTCCAGGATGCCTCCGCGCTCCGTAAGGTAGCATCGATCGTAAGCAGTCACCCAGCCGAACCTGGCGGGGTGCTCGTGGTCATGTCTGCTACTTCCGGAACAACGAACTTGTTGTTATCCCTTGCCGAACGTGCCGGGCGCGGAGATGATATTGATGCCGAACTCGCCGGACTTGCAACTCGGCATACAGAGATCTTAGCAGAGCTTGCTCCTTCTGCCTCACCTGTTGATCTGATCCATGTCTTGAATGAATGCAAGGCCTATGCTCGAGCACTTCAGGTTCTAGGTGAGTGCACTGCTCAATCACTCGACCACATGGCATCGTTTGGCGAACGTCTGAGCACAACCATTCTCTATTCCGCACTTCGGTCAGAAAACACAGCGGCCATCTACTTCGATGTGCGCAATGTGATGCGTACGAATGACATCTTCTGTTCTGCAACGGTGAACATGCACGATACGCGGATCCTTTGTCAGCAACAACTCGCCCCCTTGTGCGCAACAGACTCTATTGTCATCACCCAAGGCTTTATCGGGTCCACGGCAGACGATCGAACAACTACGCTGGGCAGAGGCGGTTCCGATTACACAGCCGCCATTCTTGGCGCATCTTTGGCTGCTCGCGAGATCCAGATCTGGACCGACGTGAGCGGCGTGTATTCCACGGATCCTCGCATCGCATCGGACGCCACGCCTATTCCGGAGCTGTCTTTTGGTGAGGTTCGGGAGCTAGCACTCTACGGAGCCAAGGTCCTTCATCCGGACACCATCGCTCCGGCAGTGGAAGCACTCATTCCGGTCTGCGTTCTGAATACCTTCCGGCCGGATGATGCCGGAACTCGCATCGTTGCACATTCCCCATCCACCGCGGCTATTCACGCAGTATCCATTGTACGCGGATGTTCAATTGTGATGTGCAATGCTGTTGCAGCCACTCACATTCGGTCCGTTCCTGAGCTTGGGCGTGCGATCATCCTTGAGACCGAGACAGTTGAATCGGCCATGCTCGTAGTGAAATGTCCGGACGAGGAAGCGCTCCTTGCACTTGAAGTAGCGATCGCGGATGCTTCAGTGGCAATTCGCCCTACGTCTCTCTTAGCCGTGAGCGGTCCGCGTGTGAACATGCCTAGCATTTTCGCTGCTATCGCTTCGTCCGTGTCAGCATTCCAGGTCTATGCAATAGCCACCGGTGCCGCCGAACACACGATCTTTCTTGCCGTAGATGAGTCGCAGAGCAATGATGCATTGCGCGCGATACACGGGATCATTCCTCGTCATCAGTAAATGACATCGTCCGCAGAACCTCGCGGATGGGCTCGATGTGACGGATGAACAGCAAGAGCGACACTGCTGCAACAAACAACCGCATTTGCATTGGATCGTGACACACCACCAGCGTCGTGTCACGAATGACTCTGTCCGGCGTACTCCACGCAAGCACGGCTGTACCAATGATGGCCGTCATCGATCCAACGTGGACGTTCTTCTTGATCGCGAAGAACCCAGTGAGATACGTGATCCACCATACGATCAAGAATAGAGGGTCAACCATTGCAAAGACCCCTGTTGCTGTGGCCAGCCCCCTACCGCCCTTAAAACGGAGCAGGGCATTCCAGTTATGACCGAGGACTACAGCTGTGCCCGAAACAGCGACTGCCGCGAACCAATCACCATGAAGGAGTTGTGCTGCGTACACGGCCGCTACACCTTTCAGTGCATCAACAACACCTACGGTGATACTAAGCCACTTACTGCCGGACACATCGTAGACATTATGTGCTCCAACGTTCCCGGTACCTTCATTGCGGATGTCTTTTCCGTGGGTGAATTTCATTGCGATCCATGCCGTGGGGATACATCCGATGGCATAACCGATGAGACCAACAACGAGTAGCCCGAGATTCATGAACGCACCTTAAGGAGTCGCATTTGGATGAAGGAGATGGCCAGCAGAATCACAAAGACTATGTAGGCAAGTGCGCTGGCATAGCCCATCATATCCGATTGTTCGAACGCCTGATGATACACTTCATAGACAAGCGTTGATGTTGCACCAAGCGGACCGCCCTTGGTCATGATATAGATCTCCACGAAGATCTGGAAGGACTTGATGCTGTTGATGACCACAACGAACAACATGGTCGATCGAAGCATGGGCAGGGTGATGCGCCAGAACTGCTGCCACCGTGAGGCTCCTGCGAGGTCGGCTGCTTCATACAGATCCTTTGGTATCGCCTCCATACCGGCTAGGAACAGCACCATGTAGTAGCCAGTTGATATCCATACATCCATCGCCATGATCGAAGCCAAGGCTGAATTCTGATCGAGCAACCACCCTTGGGTTGGATGAGGCAGACCAAGCAAACCAGCGAGGACGTTCACATACCCATCACGTGCGTATAGATTGGTGAACACTAGGGCGATCACCACAAGCGAGGTTACCGACGGCAAGAAGTATGAGGCCCGGAAGAATGACGCGAGGGCAGGAGTTCGTTTACGAATAGCCGTTGCGAGCAACAATGCGAAGGCTGTAGTGAATGGCACTGTCCCCACAGTGAATACCGATGTGTTGCGTAGTGCTCGCCAGAACCCATCGTCGTTGAACGCCTTGAGGTAGTTATCGAATCCAATGAACAAGATCTGATTCGTAAGAGTGCGATACTCTGAAAAACTCAAGACAAGTGCATAGATCAGTGGATAGATCCAGAACACCACCAGTGTGATGATCCATGGGGCGAGCAATGCCCATGTATGAACGTTACGCCCGCGCATCTGCGATCTCCCGAACGAGGTGACGAAGCGAGGTGTACAGCAATTCTAGCGGCAAGCCCACGATGGTGTAGTAACATCCCTCTACACGAGAGACAAAGACCGCTCCAAAGTCGTCCTGAATTCCGTACGCGCCTGCTTTGTCAAGGGGCGAGCCTGATGCCACGTAGGCCTTGATCTCAGCATCATCTAGCTCCCGGAATGTGACCATCGTAGCACGTGAGGCAACCATGTGATGATGGAGTGGATCACTGGCTACCAACGCGATGCCTGTGTGGACGGTATGCGTTCTCCCGCTCAGCGTGCGAAGCATACGCACAGCATCATCTGCATCATGAGGCTTGTTGAGCACTTCGCCATCGAGCACCACGGTTGTGTCAGACCCGATCACGATCGACGGGCGCTCTGACATTTCAGCGCCGCGTTCGGCCTTCATTCGTGCGAGTCTCTGCACGTACTCGTCAGGTGGAAGTGCTGTATCAACGCTGTCTTCATCTACATCCGGAACCACTGTCGAGAAGCTCAGGCCAACGTGACGCAACAGGGCGGACCGGCGTGGAGATTGCGACGCCAAGACCAGTGGATACGGGATATGAAGCAGATCGTTGAGATGGATCATCATTTGCTCACAATGGTGAACTCCACCCGACGGTTCTGTTGACGACCTTCATCAGTTTCATTCGAGGCCGTTGGCTTCGTTTCGCCAAATCCTTTCGCAGTGAGTCGTGATGCATCGATCCCCTTTGCGATCACGTAGGTCTGCACACTGTTGATCCTGTCCTGCGACAACTTCATGTTGTCTGCATCTGCCCCAACATTGTCAGTATGTCCAGCCAATGCGATACGTATTGTGGCGTTCTTCTGGAGGAATTCAACAAGACGATCCAACTCCGGATACGACTCCGCACGCAGGTCATATTTGCCAACATCGAAGAAGACGTTGTTCAAGCGTATCGCAACATTCATCTTGATCGGCGTAAGGTAGAGATCGCGATCGGCCTCCACGTAAGTTCCCAGAGACCGTGCGTCGAACTGTTCGCTCAGGGCATAATACCCGTCTGCTTCAGCGCGGACTCCATACAAGGTCCCGTTCACGAGTCCAACACGATAGGTACCGTCAACCGCGCTCGACGTAGCAGTACCCACTAGTTTTCCGCTCGGAAGCGCCTCGTAAAACACATTTGCGGTAAGGGGCTTCTTGGTCTCTGCATCGAGCACACGTCCGCGGACCATGAGCAATGCGATAGGGCGCGCACCGGAAGGAAGCGGGATCGATATGATGTCGTCCTGGCCAAGAGAGTTCTTCGTTGAGCTGTAGTAGGCAGAATCGCCGCGCGAAGGGACCTGAATAAAGGTCTCATGCTCGTCGGAGTTCACTCCATTGCCGAGGTTCTCGGGTTCCGACCAATTCAGCCACGTATCATCTAGGCGACGTGTGACGTAGAGATCACGCCCGCCATAGCCAGGGTGGCCTGTACTGCTGAAGAACATTGTCTTTCCATCACCGGCAACAAAAGGCCCCATCTCCACGCCCTGCGTATTGATCACGGGGCCAAGATTCTTTGGTTTCGACCACGTGTTGTTTGCCTGACGGAAACACACGTAGAGGTCATTACTGCCAATCGATTCGCCTGTCTGAATCGACGTGACGAGTACCGAACCGTCAGGAGACATATGCGAGTTCACATAGGCATTAAGGTTCTCGTAATCATCGATCGGCATATTCACCGGTGCGGACCAGCCGTCCTTGGTGCGAGTCGAATACGATACGCCCTTCCCCATAGATCCGTCACTCTCGTATGTTCCTTGCAGGAACAGTGTGTTCAGATCCTGTGTAACGGCGATCGCGAAGTTATTCCCCTCGTTGTTGATAGGCGCACCGAGGTTCTTTGGTGTTGACCACGATCCACCCGACGTCTTTGTCGTGACCCAGATATCACGCTTATCCTTGGTAACGTTGCCATCGTGATCCTTGCGACTGAAGTAGAGGACGGACCCATCGGATGAGATGCAGTCAACGGATTCGTCAGCCGTACTATTGAGCTGCGTGCCGAGGCTTACTGGCTTCACATTCGGGTCGACACCCGACACCGGACGGACCGGCTTTGGCTCCCATTGTTTGATCTCGATGTCATCAAGCTCAACGGTCTGTGCACCATAGTAGATGACACCTTGCTTTGAGCCGAACACTCGGAAGTACGAGGCCGTCATCGTTACTATGGCCTTGCCGTTCACATATCCGGAGATCGCATCGTTCTCCTTTCTTACCTCAAGGACATTCCACTCACCCTGCGGATTCACGTTCTTTGCCGTGGTCCACTCATCCACATCTTCGTACGTGCCTTCCTTCATGCGTCCAATGCGGGCACGACCATCGTCACGAATGATGAAGTGGTAGATATTCTGAACATCCTCAGCATTGAAAGCGATGCCATAGGCGTGTTTCTCTTCGCCACCTACCTGACGTATACGCATCTTGATCGACCAGTTCCTCCACGCGTCGAGAGGGACAGACTCCGAAAAGTATCGGAATCCGTTGTCGTCCGTTTCCTCGTAGCGCAGAACGCCATCCTCTGCCTCGACCGTACAATTCCCATCCGACGTTTCGCCCGTGAACCATCCACCTGCATCATCGAATGTTCGTTTGATAAGCGTTCGCTCTTGAGCTATGCCAATTGCATAACAAGTGCTGAAAACGAGAAGGATCGCAAGGAATCGCATTGTTGGCCCTGAAAATGTTCATGCGAACATAGGGCACACGGAGCTACCGTAGTTAACGCATCTGAATTCTCAGTGAGATAGGGCAGATTCGATAGCACTGATCAGCTCTGGGGCCATCGGTTCCATCTTCGTAGCGAACCTGCCAATGAGCTTGCCGTCCTTGCCTACAAGGAATCTCTCAAAGTTCCAGCTGACCTCGCCAACGAGAGAGGCATCACCGTCGCCACTCGTGAGCCATTGGTAAAGGGGCGCCTTTTCATCGCCCTTCACTACGATCTTCGAGAACATCGGGAACGTGACGTCATACTTGGTAGAGCAGAACGACTTGATCTCCTCTTCCGTGCCGGGCTCCTGTTCGCCGAAGTCATTGGACGGGATCCCGAGGATGACGAGCCCCTTGTCCGAATAGGTGCGATAGAGCTTCTCAAGCGAGGTGTATTGCTTTGTGTATCCACAGAACGACGCAACGTTCACGATGAGCACTACCTTGCCCTTATATGCCGAGAGATCCGTTGGAGTGCCATCGATATCCTTGAGCGAGAATTCGTGCAGGGTTGTATTCATAGTGAGGAGGAGAATGATCGTTGAAAGAAGCGTGTTCAGCATGAGGTGCTTTCGTCGGTTTATGTTCGTGCCACAACAACGAATACCACCGGAGGATTCCCGGCCTGATTGAGAAACGTTGTTTCTGTGCACGTGTTCGCGTGCTGAGGGAGGGCTGCGAGGAGTCCGCGCACCACGTCGAGTTCTCGTTCGCCCTCGGCATGACGATAACACACGATGGTGATCACGCCATCCGGTGCGAGCATGGCGCGAGCTTGCTCGATCGCCTTGCGCGTAGTGTCGGCATGGGTGGTGATATCCTTGTCTCCACCCGGGAGGTATCCAAGATTGAAGGTAACAGCACGCACCTTGCCATGGTGTTCCGGATCGACGTGGGTGGACATTTCCTCGTGACCAGACAGGATGAGGCGGACATCTGCGGCTACGCCAGAGATGCGAGTTTTTGTGACGTCCAAGGCAATTGGCTGGATGTCGAACCCATACACCGTCCCCCCTTCACCGGCAAGTACAGCCATCAGGGCCGTGTCCCACCCATTTCCCATGGTGGCATCGATCACAACGGAGCCCGGACGGATCACATCACGCAGGATCCGGTGTACATACGTCACAGCATTTTCATACATCATGATTTCCACCAACGATTGATATCGATCTCTGGGTCAAGGGGCTCCCCTAGAACGAGATGCCTGGCAAGTTGTTGTGCAGCCCATGGACCTTGCAAAGCCCCTTTTGTTCCGAGACCTGTGAATACGGCTTGTTTTTGATCTAGTGGATGACGTCCGGCGAACGGACGTTTGAACTTTGTGGACGGACGGATCGCAGCTCTCTGTCCCAACACGATGATCTCATTGCGGATGAGCCGCTGAGCATCGGCAAGGAGTTTGTCCCTTCCGGCGCCGGTTGGATGAGGCTCATGATCATCCCAATCGTGCGTGGCGCCGATACGAAACACAGAGCCCCCTACCGGAAGGATCCATGTACCGTTTGTGAGGATATGATCCAGTTCGAGTCCGGGAATCGAGACATCCAAGATCTCACCTTTCGACGGCTCGATCGGAAGCCACGACCACAAAGGGTGATGAAGAGTTCGGTAGCCAGTGCACGTAATCGTGATATCAGGACTATGCGTCGTTGCTGCATCGTTAATGTGTTTGGAAAAGCTCCCCTCGACATGACGAATGAGCGTGGGAATGTCCACCGTTGCAACATCGCCGTGTTGGAAGCCGCCATAGGGATAGTTGATGCCGTCATGAATACCGGGTTCGATGTCGGTCACCACGATTGGATCGTACTCATTCCGTTCTTGACGTTCATGGAACCATGTTCGCATGATCTCTTCCTTAAACACTCGTTTGAGCGTCCAATCCCGCCACAGGGATACGCTGAACGTCTTCTCCATTTCTGCATAGGTTGTTCGGGCGATCTGCGTAAGCTCATTCCCGCGCCAGGTTGGTTTGAGCCTTCGCCCGGTTATCGGAGTGATCATTCCTGCAGCCACGTGCGAGGAAGACTCGGGATCATTGGTGTTGACCGATGTGACTTCAACGCCGAGTTTCTTTAGCTCCCAGGCTAGGAGTGACCCGGCCAATCCGGTACCAACGATATGGGCATGGTTCATGGGAACTTGCCGGAGAGATCTCGGATGACCACGCTCGCACAGGCACCACCGAATGCGGCGGGAAGGTAGGAAACCGTACCGAATGCCGACTTCTTGAAGTTCAATCCGTCGGTGAACATCAGGGAATCTTCGTCGGTCTCTTCGAGTGAATACACGGCTGTGATCCCGTCACTAATACCGTGCCGCTTAAGACGCTTCCGAACAAAGCGCGCTAAACCACACTTCTGCGTCTCTGAGATATCGGCAACGCGGACCTTGGTAGGATCGATCTTGCCCCCTGCCCCCATGGAGCTCACGAGCTTCAGACCCTTAGCATGTGCACGATGAAGAAGCGTGATCTTTGGCGTGAGCGAGTCAATGGCATCAACCACGTAGTCATACGAGGTGGACAGGATGCGATCGATCTTTGCCGGTGTGAGGAATTCTCTAAGCGGTATGAGCCGTAGATCAGGATTGATCAAGCGGAGTCGGTCTCGCATAACATCAACCTTATACTGGCCTTCGGTTGATGTAAGTGCAGGAAGTTGTCGGTTACGGTTGGAGGGGTCTACCACATCTCCATCTACGATCGTCATGCGTCCCACACCGGCGCGTGCGATGAATTCAGCTGCATATGACCCAACGCCGCCCATACCCACAACGAGTACGTGCATGTTGGCCAGGTTGTCAACGGCTTCGTCGCCAAGGAGGAGTCGTGTGCGGGATGACCATCCCGCATCCGTCATTGCTTGAAGACGGCTTCGAAAGTCTGATGCAGGGTCGCGCATAGGTCCTCAAGGGGCACACCGCGCATCGCGGCCACGGCAGAATAGACATCTTCGATCTTCACATCATCATCGTCTGTCTCGAGCAGAAACTTGTCGGCCGGGCATAGACGCACCGCTTCAACAAGTGACGCGGACTCATTCAACACTGCTGCGCCGAAGGACAGGATCATTCCGGCATCAAGGCATTGTCTGGCAAGGTCTGCCCCCTTCACAAATCCATGCAGGACCCATTGTTGTGTTGGATCGATGAACTTGTTGATGCGAAGAAGCTCGTCGTGAGCTTTCACACAATGGATGATAAGGGGCTTTGATACCCGCTCAGCCAGGTCTCCGATGTATTCGAATGAATCCACTTGATGGATCCACGGCGAATCACACGCTCTATCGAGTCCACACTCGCCGATACCGAGGACTAATTCTTCTGAAGCAAGTTCTTCGATGAGGTCTACGGCATCCCGCCAATCGTCACGGGCATCCCATGGATGCAGACCAACTGTGCAGATACCATCCGTTTCAAAGACCTCGGTAGAGGCCGTAATACGAATATTGACCAGGGTGGTCACGTCCTTGTTGGCGGACCGGCTGTGCGAGTGGGCGTCGACGTACAACATTGTTGCTGCAAAGATGCAGAAACCACGCTATTCCAAAAAAAGAAAGCCCGATGTTCTGGCGAACACCGGGCCCATTTTACTTCTCGACTACGCTCGGGATGACGTGAGATTGACATTTCCCTCGACTACGCTCGGGATGACGTCATAATGTCATAACGTCATAATGTCATTTCGTCACTACGTCATTTCTTAATACATGTCCATTCCGCCGCCACCGTGCTGGTGTCCGGCTGGTTCCTTCTTTTCCGGACGCTCAACGATCGTGGCTTCGGTGGTGATGAGGAGGGATGCTACCGAAGCGGCATTTTCGAGAGCCACGCGGGACACCTTTGTAGGGTCGATCACGCCGGCTTCGAAGAGATCCTCATACGTTTCCGAATAGGCATTGAAACCGAACGATCCGGTGCCTTCCTTGATCTTGGCAACGATGACCGAACCTTCGAGGCCGGCATTGCTGAGGATCTGACGGATCGGCTCTTCCACGGCGCGACGGATGATGGCGATACCTGTGAGTTGATCACGGTTTTCGGTCACCAATCCGTCAAGCTTGCCGAGGCAGCGCAGATATGCCACACCGCCACCAGGGACGATACCTTCTTCGACGGCTGCTCGCGTTGCATGGAGTGCATCTTCAACACGGGCCTTCTTCTCCTTCATCTCAACTTCCGTTGCTGCACCGATCTTGAGAACGGCAACACCACCGGAGAGCTTTGCGAGACGCTCTTGAAGTTTTTCGCGATCATAATCACTTGTTGTCTTTTCGATCTGTGACTTGATCTCGTTGATACGCTTCTTGATATCATCCGAGCTACCGGCGCCTTCAACAAGTGTTGTATTGTCCTTGTCGATCGCAACACGCTTGGCTGTACCGAGTTGTTGAAGAGTTGTGCTCTCGAGCTTATAGCCCTTTTCTTCGGAGACAACCGTACCGCCCGTAAGAACAGCGATGTCTTCGAGCATTGCCTTGCGACGATCCCCGAAGCCCGGAGCCTTGACGGCAGCGATCTTCAGCGTGCCGCGAAGACGGTTTACGACGAGTGTTGCAAGTGCTTCACCTTCGATGTCTTCGGAGATCACGAGGAGTGCGCGACCCGACTGAGCGGTCTTTTCCAGGATCGGAAGAAGGTCCTTAATGGCACCGATCTTCTTGTCGTGGATGAGGATGTATGGATTCTCAAGAACACATTCCATCGTGTCTGCGTCCGTTACGAAGTACGGCGAGAGATATCCGCGGTCGAACTGCATACCTTCAACAACATCCATCGATGTTTCGGTACCCTTTGCTTCCTCTACCGTGATAACACCGTCTTTGCCGACCTTCTCCATTGCATCGGCGATAAGGTTACCGATCGTTGAATCGTTGTTTGCAGAGATCGTACCGACCTGAGCGATCTCCTTCTTGCCCGGAACCGGACGAGAGAGTTCGCGAAGTCCTTCGTGGATGGCCTTCACAGCCATGTCGATTCCGCGCTTGAGATCCATAGGATTGGCACCGGCAGTGACATTCTTCAGACCTTCTGCTACGATCGCTTGTGCCAGGACCGTGGCTGTTGTGGTGCCGTCACCCGCGATATCACTCGTCTTCGAAGCTACTTCGCGAACCATCGATGCACCGAGGTTCTCGATCGGATCTTCGAGTTCGATCTCCTTAGCCACCGTAACACCGTCCTTGGTGATCGTTGGGGCGCCGAACTTCTTGTCGATCACCACATTGCGACCCTTTGGTCCGAGTGTGACCTTCACTGCGTCTGCGAGTTGATCCACGCCGCGCTTAAGCGCTGCACGGGCATCAACATCGAACGTTATGATCTTGCTTGCCATAGTTGTTCTGTCCTGATTGGGTTTCGAAATGATTATTGAGTTGGAAGGGGGCTCGTCTTACTTGATGACAGCGAAGATGTCTGCTTCGCGCATGATGAGGAAGTCATCGCCTTCTACGCTGATCTCTGTGCCGGCGTATTTGCCGTAAAGCACCTTGTCGCCAACCTTCACCTGAAGCGGCGTAACCTTACCATCATCCGTTTGCTTGCCTGTTCCAACGGCAACGATCACACCTTGCATCGGCTTTTCTTTGGCCGTATCAGGGATGATGATTCCGCCCTTGGTCACCTCTTCGGCTTCCGCAGCCTTTACAAGCACTCTGTCGTGCAATGGCGTAAGATTCATAGTTCCTCCATCGAGATAAGAATTGTGAGACTCTGTTGAGGTGCTCATGACGAACACGTTGGCACTCTTCGTGTATAAGTGCTAACAGTCTTAGGGACGCGAAAATATGTCATAGTCAATGATTTAATAGCATTTAGTAGAAATACGTAAGTATATTCCCCATGTCAGTCTGATCCTGAACTGTGGATAACGCACTATGCTAAAGTATTTCTTAGTAGTTACGGCGAGCCTGAGTCTGATCTCAGTTGTGTACGCTCAGCGAGGAACTGACCTAGTTCAGATCGTTTCGAGGCCAGATCACCCTCTGGTATTCAGAGGAGAGGTCTTTATTGAGCGGACGAAGAACACTCCGGCGGAGCGTCAGATCCGCTCTAACTGGTATGCACGGGGGCGATTCATATTGGAAACGGAACCGGCGCTGATGGACTCCACAGCTTATAGTGTCTTCATCTGCAGTGAGAATCTGCATGAGACTAAGGGAATCAACCAGAGTGTCCTCGGACGGATCAAAGAGGCCATTCGCCCCTTTTCCAAAGCAAAGATCTCAAAGGCACTTCATCGAGTCCATCCGCGTGAGCATACTCAGCAGTTTGTGGTCACATTTGCGGATGTAGAGCAAGTAGTAGCCATTGAAGAGGCACTGAGAGCCGCCAATGTGGGTTCCGCGTACTTCGATGATGACTGGACAGCCGTTACGGGTGTCCCGAATGACGGAGTCTTTGATCCGCGTCTTTCAACAGCCTATCTCTACTCGACAGGAATTGATGATCAGTACTACCATCATGCACACAACTCGCGAACACGAGCTTGGGGATGGTTCAGCATCAAGGCTCCGATAGCATGGGATATCAGCCGCGGTACGTCGGGTGTGGTGATCGGCATCACAGACAACTTCAATACATGCAAACCATCACCTGTTACAACAGATCTTGAAGAACGGCGAACTGTTAATGGGACGGGAAACGTTCGCCGAATTGTCTCGACAACCACGAGTGCCTATACAAATCTGCCCGTGAACACTGGTAATGGCGTTGACAAGAGTACGTATCCGATTAAGACCGGCCATGGATACTCGGTTCTTGGTACGATCCTGAGCAGAACCAACAACGACCCGCATAACGCTCCGGGTCAAGGTCCAGAGGGATCTGCAGCCGGCACATGTCCGGAATGTACCGGAGTGCTGTTCCCGTTGAACCCACCATCGGAAGCCTTCCTGGGCGACCCATGCTCAACACCGTCTCCAAATGCGATCGACGGAACAAAGGATGTATCGCTGACATACGACCTCGATATGTTCGATGATTTCGACCTAGACTTCACAAATGATACGAATGGTCGGATGAAGCGGTTAGACATCCTCAATTGCAGCTATGTTGGTGGCAATGGCATTCTGCATCGGCGTCTGCTTCGTAACGGCGTGGCGATCGTGGCTGCAGCCGGTAACGATTGGGGTATAGCGCCATTCGATCCGGCGGCAACACTCGTGATGGATCAGCAGCCAGGGCGGGACACCAAGGTCCTTGCCGTTGGTTCTATCTCTGATGGTGAACTCTTCGGTTCGGATTGCCAACCCTGGGGTACTCCTCATATGATGCCTCCGATATGGAAGGGGTCTGAACAGTTCACAAAGGGTTTCGTCTATTCACCCGATGCCCTCAAATTCTCACTTGCCAATACGCAGATACGAGAGGGTGAAAAGCGAAACGCCTACATGGATGTGGTAGCACCAGGAGGCAATGTTTGGACCACCTTTGAAACAACAGGCTCAAATGCAGATCCACGCGGCTATGCGTTTCAAACCGGTACGTCGATCTCAACGGGAATCGTGAGCGGCATCGTAGGGCTCATGTTCTCAGTGAACGCCAATATGGGCGTAGCGATGGACACGATAACAGATCTGCCGGCTACCGGAGCAAATGGACTGGATGTTCAACGGAAGATGTATGACATCGTCACGTTCACAGCAGACAAGATCTCTGATCTCGACCCGACGTATGCATATGCAACGCAGACAAACGACACTCTCCGTCGCACCTGGTCACGCCGCATGGGGTTCGGGAAGATCAATGCCTACAGAGCTGTGACGCACTCCATCCCGTGCAAGGGCGACTATGAATACACAACCTCCGCATCACCGGAATTCTCAGCGGATGTTCGTAATGCGGACGGTATACGACTCATGCATTGGGGTGCTCGGATCAAGGATAGTATTGACTGGCCCCTTACAGACCTACGCGGTGGAACGGCCGGGAATGACGGCGTCGTAGAAGTCCTTCGATTCGGTGGCAGAAGTCTACCGGGACAGACTCATAACAACCACGGCGTTACCCGGATCACCTCAACAACCACGGACGTGATCATCTCGGTTCCGGATTCAGCTACGTTATGCATCGACGGGCTTCTCATGAGCGAGGGATCCACGAAGATCCACGAAGTACGAGCAACAAATGATCATTCAACTATCATGGCTGAAGGCCTTTTGCGGAATATCGATCTCATTGGTCGGCTACGTATCAGCGACCTCATTGTGGACGGTATGGATGCACAGCCAACACTGCGATTCACACACGATGGTGATATCTATGGCTACGTTCAACTGACGCAACGTGGCTCGATCGACGTGAACGATTCGGCTGGATCTTGTCGGCTTCGTCCCGGATCACATGTTCGGATGTCCGGCATCAAGAACATCACTGTACGAAATGGCAGCGAGCTCATCATCGACCACGCGTCTCGTATCACGAGAACTGGAGCACAGGAGATCGAAGTGAAGGACAACGCTTCCATGCGCGTACTCGCTGGTGCCAAGACACACATTGGTGCAAAGGTTCGCGTACGAGCTGGCTCGTCGTTCATTATCGAAGACTCCGCTGTTGTCTTCCTTCATGATCTTATCGTTGAGGCAGGCGGCACGTTCAAGGTGATGGAGGGGGCTCACGTAGCATTTGGTGATTCCGTCATTGATATCAACGGTCACTTCGATGTTGTTGGAGGAACCACGGCGAAGGAGCGTATCGTTCTCACAACAACTATCGCTGACAACTGCGTCTTTGATGCCCGCGATCACGCCTCATTGAATTCGCGAACACGAATTCGTATGGTCGGCAACACACCGAACTGGCGCCTGAGCAGCTTTGCTCTTCAATACGCAGACATGAAGAATGTATCCGTCAGTTTGTCAAACGTCTCATCGTTGCCGATCCGCTCATGCGCCTTCTCTGTACGTAGAGACCTGCCTTCGATCAACTCCGCTCCGCAATGGCTTGCAGATCCGTTCATGGTAAAGGCGTCAACTACAGTGGTACCTGCCGATGCTCCGGAGTCCTATCATTTCATAGCAATCCTCAACTCAAGCTTCATTGATAGTGCCGGATCGGTGCCCGTGGAATTCTATCAGGCCCCCTACGGAGAATCGATGAAGAGGTATCGCGCTTCCGCTATTCAGGCGCAAGGCATGATACGAACGGATGTAACGGGATGTACCTTCACACATCTGCACGAAGGAGTCACGGCCACTGGCGGAACATTCACAACGGTAAATAGCTCCACATTTACTGAGATGGATCATGGAGTGATCACTCGCGACGATCAACCGAGGATCTGTAGAAACACATTCCTCTCTGTTGAGTATCCTGTATCCGTCTTCAATGTTCAACGCGCGTATCACAACGACAATACCTTCGCCAACGCTCGAATCTGCTTCCGTATTGAGAACTCTGAAATGCAGGCATTCCGCAACAACGAGTTTTCGGACTATTGGAAGGGCATCGTTGTCAACACAGCAGTTGCTGCACTCACGTCACTTCGCCAATCCGAATCCCGGTACGAAATGGAGATGTATGGTCGAAACCGTTTTGATGTGCCGGATCCACAAGCATTCATGAACGCACCGTACACCCATCCCAATCCATTCATGCGTAGAGTCGATGCTGGTCTCTACAATGCAGATGTTGAGACGATGGCAGACCTAGCGGCCGATGCGGCCGGTGGACTCTTCCTCGTACGTTGTGGATTGAACAGATTCGGCACCTTCACCACGGCGCACGTTGCCTACATGGAACCGGAGCCCCTTACCATCGACTTTTCAAACAACAACTGCAGACCGTTCGCTGCTGTTCGTTCGAGGAACGTTGGAGCATTCGGTGCACCACTGAATGTTGATGCGCTCGCCGATGATATGTGCGGGCCGATGTTCGATGAGAACAACTGCTCAGACGAGGTGTGGCGCGATGGCCGTAATGAGATACCTGCAGGAGAGACCTTCAAGCGTAGGATCGACCAAGGGGGCACATCCACCGGACCTGAGGAGCAGACCTTCAACATCGCATTGTCACGTGCGATGTTCACCGATCTGGCGTCAACACTTCGGACTGTTCTTACAGACGTTCAGCCATCAGACGAGATCTTCGTTACGGGGCTTCTTGGTAACGAAACAAAGGTCACGGTTGGAACCTACTCTGTTGAGATCCGACGCAATGGGGCCGTGCATCAGCACCTTCTGCTCTTGGTCACGCCGTAGAACGAGCAAGGTCCTCGGCCATCATTCTATAGCCCAGCCATAACAGAAGTGAGGTTCTGTCACTATCAGAACCATCTTCCTCCGTTGTTTTGATCGCTAAACGCTCGATGGCGTTGGCGTCCCATACGTCTGCGAGCGTGTGCGGCGAAGATCGGACAAGATCGAGGATCACCGGACGGAGCATTGGATAGAAGACTCTCTCGATCGTTCCTGCGGTTGAAGCCGGATAGTTGGGTACGAACTTCGACCAGAGTGCTGTGAGAATTGGCCTGCCGGCACATATCCATGGTACGTCACACTTCTTTCCAACCATCGGAAGTGAACGAAGTGCAGGACGGTTCGATGAGATCATGTGTCTGAACCACCTCCCGTTGCTGCGGAAGTGTGATGGTTGGGCAAACACCGAACGCACAACGGATGCGTCGAGGAACGGCATCAGAGAATCAAGTCGCGCATCATACACTGCCTGAGGTGAAGCTGCGAAACCGCGGGTATACCAACGAACGAAAAACTCATCGATCCAATTCCGAGCATTGTCTCGCCGCAGATCGGGCATTTCATTCAACGCTGCATGCAGCGCGTCATGGATCAACGTGTCAGCATCACGCCGGATGTCTCCGCGCAAAAGCTCGAGATCGCGAACGCGCATCGCCGCAGCAACGTCAACCGCTCTCCTGTTGCTCAGTGCAGAAAAGCTACCTGCCAGAAGTCCGTTGCCAAAGCCCCCTCTCAACAACGCACCGTATGCACCATCCACGAGAACGGCATCCAGACCTAGACGTTCTTCTGCATTGTCAAACACCAGCGCGTGGATGCCGGGATAGGTACCTTCTGTTTGCCACGCGGTGTCTTTGATCGACGTGAGAATAGAATCGAGATCCAACTGTTCGGTATCGAGCTCACTTACTCGAGTCGGAACTCCGTCGAGCCGCCCCATATCACGAGCACGCCGCACATCCGGCATGTGAACAGTGCCATACGTATGCACACTGAATGCAACTCCGGCACCATGAAGTGCGGCCATCAGTGTTCGGCTATCGAACCCGCCGCTGAGGCCGAGGACAACATTGGAACGATCAGAACTTCGCAGGACATCAAACAATACCGAAGTTGGGTCTTCCGGCGGTGCTGTTGGAGTGTGCGTATCAAAGGAGATGGACTCCCCATCGAACCTCAATACCGTATTCGATGGCACACGATGGATCTGGTTGAACAGAGTTCCCTTGCTAACACTCGTGAACAGTGACCATTGACACGACAACGCCTCAAGGTTCACTGTGTCTGTACGTCGAGCAAGCAGATCGATCCTTGATGCGAACTCGATGCCCCCTTCGTCACTCAGAAGACGCCAGTATAGTCTGCGCTGTTCATGGTCATCAACCGACATTCGCAGCACACCATCGGTGAGCGATACGTGAAAGGTCTGTTTGTAGGGGGCTCTACCGCTCCACACGATCGCTGAATCACTGGTGTGGGTCGCCCCTTCCTTCGCACTCAATCGCTGAAGAAGGTCGGTGTCTGTTCTTCGGCCGGCACGATATCCGTGAACATCACTCATATGGAACGGCTTGTGTGATTACAACACTACGCCAAACAGTGCATCGATCACGAGGATACCGGCTGCGGAGATCGTGAATGCACGTACAGTGGCCTTGCCAACACCTTCAGCACCACCCTCGGTACTGAAGCCAACGTGACAGCCGATGAGCGCTGTGAACCCACCGAACACGAGAGACTTGAAGAGTCCGCGTACAACCTCTCCAATGTTGAAGAAGTTCTTCACGGAAACGAAGAACGTGGCGGCACTGAAGTCGAACAAGAAACTCGTTAACACGAAGGCGCCAAAGAGTGCAACCGCACTAGAGAACACGGCCAAGACCGGCATCATCGTAATTGCCGCCATTACACGTGGCATGCCTAGATAGCGATCTTTATCAATGGCCATCATATCCAGAGCATCGATCTGTTCAGAGACCTTCATTGTGCCGATCTGTGCGGCGATAGCGCCCCCTACTCGACCTGCGATAACAAGTGCTGTAAGAACAGGAGTGAGCTCTGTGAACACCACGGTTGCGATGGACCCCCCGATGAACGGGCGCGCAATGCCGATGAGATTGAACTTGGCAAAGAGGTTCGTTGCTTGGAGCGCGGCGATCGCTCCGGTAAATGACCCAACCAGGATCACCAGCGGCAGAGAATCGGAACCCACGATCTTCATCTGCTCAAGAACGAGTCCGCGGTCTTTGAAGATGCGTGGGATATATCGAATGATGCCGAGGACAAGCAGAACGATCTGCCCGATCTCGGCAAGGATACCCATGGTGATGCGGCCAACACTGGCCAGGAACGTCGAGAACATAGTGCAATCTACGACGATGCCCGTCGCCACAAACGTGACGACGGGCATTGATCGTCGATCCTATGACTTTTTGAGATCAGCCGCGACCACCGCCGGTACCTGTACCGGTGCTGTCACCGCGATCACCACGTCCGCCGCCCGGAGGAGGGGGAGGAGGAGGAGGAGTGCCGCCACCCTTGCGGGATGCAAGTAGACGCTCAAGCTTCACAAGCTGCTCTTCTGTGAGGATCTTCTTCACACCGTCGATGAAGGCTTCATCGCAGTTCTTCATTGCTGCACGAGCTTCTTCGCGACCAGGGAGTGCCTTGAGGGCTTCACGAACACGTTGGTTGATTGCACGGAGTTGTGTGCGTGCTTCCTCGCGCGTCAGAGTTCCTTCTTTGACTTGAGCTTTGATCGCTTCGGCTTCTGCACGTGCTGCGGAGATGATCTCTTTTTCAGCTGCGCGGAGTTCCGCAAGTGCTGCTGAAACACAATCATGGTGGGCGGCTTGAAGCTCCTTGACAGCTGCTTGTTGCTCTTCCGTAAGGTTGAGACGACGAAGCATGTCAAGGAAAGGATTACGAACTGGCTTGCCCTTGTTCGGGTCAGGACGCTCGGACATCATCACTTCCATCGTAGCATCATTGATCTCGGCCGGAGAGGCGTTGAGGTCGAACGATGTTGATGTTGCTGTCATGCCCATTGGATCTTCTGGTGTTACACCATTCTCACTACAGGCCGTAAGACCGAAGGAGAGAGCCGCAAACGCCGTAACGGCAAGTGCCGTCCAAACATTCTGCTTTTTCATAGTACACTCCACTGAAAAATGATAAGAATTCTTTTTGGCCTGTTTGTTGGAGGCCTACGACCTCCGGAACCTTCTGCACGTTTAATCGTCGCCCATTATTCCCTTAGCAACTGCCTTTCCGTGCTTTGGGAGGAAAAACCCTGATGCAGGGGTAGGGTTACAAAGATCCTCACTTTTTTCTCAAAGATTGAACTGCTGGCCGATGCTCGCGCTTGAATCCGTCCGGAGACGGCCGGTTCTGATGGCCTTCTTGAACGAGGCATAGTCACGCTCGACCTGGTCGGCATAGGCCAAGGAATACGTAACCATCCCATCATCCAGGCGCTCACTCTTCCCTACATACCCGGCGATCATTGCGGCATCTCCCCCCTTGGCATGCGCCCGAGCAAGGGCCCAGCCGCAGAGTCCGGCATATGCTACAAGGGTCCTTTTCTTCATTGTCTCCAGCTCTGCCGATACCTTTTGGTCGCGCAGTTGGCGAACATAATAGTCCTTGCCCTTCCCACCCGAGGTCCATCCGATGAAGATATCTGTGGCAGCCTGCATCAATCGCTGACCATTCACGATCCGCTCGCCTTGGTGAGCGTATTTGCTCTTCCCGTGTGGCTTTTCTAGGACAGAGCGGCGTGCTTCCTTGATCTGGAGGAAAAGTGGATCATCATTATCAGCCAGCAGAAGCGTGACCAAACAACGCGTACCAACACTCCCGACCCCAACGACTTTGATCACGGAATCCACGGGTTGATATCTGTCGAACAATGCACGACGGTCTGAGACCAATGAGGCCCGATAGGTCTTAATGATGTTCTCTCTCATCTCCTCCAAGTTCTCCATTTGGTCTTGGAAGTGGTAGATAAGGGGCGGATCGTCAATGATCTGTGGCGTTCCATCAATGATCTTCGTGAGTTTCGGAAAAACGCTTTCAGAGGTACGGGAACGCGCCTCCTCCCTTTTCTTGCCAACACGCGTCGTCATGTCCTTGTCGCCCTTCACGGTGGCGAGGATATCCTCGATCGTAATGCGGGCATACCAAGTGTCAAGGACCTTACTGTTCGCGTATTCGTCAATTCGTTCTCTGTACGCACGCACGCATTTGCGCACCGCTTCCTGTCCGGTTGCATCCCCAAAATCTAGGTAGCGTGCCGCAACAACCAGGCTTGCCACCAGTCTCTTTACGTCCCATTCCCACGGTGCAGGGAACGTTTCGTCGAAGTCATTGATATCGAACGCAAGGGAGCGTTCCGGAGTGGCGAAACCGCCGAAGTTGCTGAGGTGACAGTCGCCGCAGGCCTGAGTAATGATGCCGGGGGTTGGGGCATCAAAGAGGTCGCGAGCTTGGATGATCGCAGTTCCTCGAAAGAAATGAAGTGGCGATTCAGCCATTCGCCCATACCGTACAGGAATGAGCGCCTTGATTCGGTCGTGGTTGGACTCCTCAAGAAGGTGAATCACATCATGTTTCGCTGTTCTAGCCTTCCATTTCCCATGATCGACCCTACTGCAGGTATCGCGCAGGAGCTTTCCCTGCTCTCTACGTTCCGAGCGGGTGGTTTTTGTGAATTTCATCGGATCCTCATCATAACGGTGCGACACACTATCCAAACAAGACTACGGCCGAAGCGAGTTTCTGGCAATGACCGAAATCATCCTCAGGAAAAACTGGGGTTTTCAGTAACATGCAGGTTACCCAAATGCTCTTGCAGAGATCACAGACATATCAAATTGAGCCATGAGAATTGCACTCCTTTTATTGATCGCTGTTGTAGCGACAACCGTGAACCTTTCAGCCGGGCTTTTGCCGGGACAGGATGCATACGTGGTGCGGCGTGCACCGGTCTCCTTGCCCAACGGTGTTGAACGGTCCGTTTCGAACACGGTCATCCGACGCACAACTCCCGGCAGCTACGTGCCCGGGATCGTTGTAGTCAAGACCCGGGCTGCACACGGCGTTGCAAAAAGTCAATCAACGATCCCCGGCAGTACGGTCAACCGTTCGCTTGAGGTGCTCAATGTGGCAGATGTGAATTCGGCATATCCACGTGTCAATGATGGAAATCTGGCGCGGGAGATCGGTCTCGACCGCGTGTATCTCATTCGCTACACAGATGCCATAGACCCGTTCGATGCATGCGCACGGCTTATGGACGACCCGGAGGTAGAATACGCCATCCCGATGTATACACACAAGCTCTTCTATGCCCCGAATGACACGCGCTACAGCCAGCAGCCGTGGATGGGCTCAATGAAGGTGGACAAGGCCTGGGACGTAACGAAGGGTGCTGCCACGGTTATCATCGCGATCATTGACTCGGGAACGGACTGGCAGCACGAAGATCTCTCCGGAAACATCTGGATGAATCCTAAGGAGATCGCGAACAACGGCATTGACGATGACTCCAATGGATTCATCGACGATGTTCGAGGGTGGGATTTTGTAGGGAACATCTCCGTAGCTGATGCCCAAAATGGCATCGTCCGTCCAGACAATGACCCACGCGTTAACGGAACGATCACGGACAATACTGCCCACGGTACTGTTGTAGGGGGCTGTTCGGGTGCTGTGACAAACAATGCTAAGGGCGTTGCAAGTCCCGGCTTCAATTGTAAGATCATCCCTATCAAATGTGGTTCGGATAATGCCAACTTTGGCGGCATCCTTCAGGGATATCCGGCAATTGCGTATGCAGCAGACCTCGGCGCGCATATCATCAATTGTTCATGGGGTGGTTCGGGTATCGACCCCGGCGCACAGGACGTTATTGACTATGCAACCGCAAAGGGATCCTTGGTTGTTGCAGCATCTGGCAATGACGGTCTCAACAATGAGACGTATCTGCAATCGCCTGCCAGCCTTGACGGGGTCTTCGCTGTTGGTTCCTGTTCTGTATCAGATCGCGTGTCCAATTTCTCCAACTATGGACGGAATGTGGATGTGTATGCTCCGGGAGAGAACATCCTCAGCACGTATCCGAACAATCAGTATCGCGGACTCACCGGCACATCATTCTCTAGCCCCCTTACATCTGGCGTTGCAGCGCTTGTGAAAGCCGTGCATTCCGATTGGACGCCGGAGATGATCGCTGCACAGATCCGTGGCACAGTTGATCCGCTCATTGGTGTAACCATCGACACTCGTCCTATGTATTGGGGCAGAGTGAATGCTGAACGTGCGGTGAAGGTCAACACATCGTTCACAAGCGGTGAGCGTATGCCTGGTCTAATGATGAAGGGTCTTAGCATTGGTGGGTCTGGATCCGGGAAGATCACTTCCTATGCACGCACCACGGTGAACTTCACGATCAAGAACGTCTTGGCCGATGCAGCATCGGTCACTGTTGTTCCTCGCTTGAATGATCCAAGAGTGAAGTACTTCGGCACGGCGTCGATCTCCCTCGGTGCAATTGCACGCAATGGCGAAGTCAGTGGCTCGTTCGACGTACAGTTGGATCCATCTTATCCTTGGTATCAGTCCAACATCGAGGTTGGCTTGACGATGACCAGCGGATCGTACATCAACTACGAACCAGTGATGATCCCGGTTGATCTTCCAACAACAAACGACTTCTCCGCTCTCGTTCAGATCCCATCTTCAAGTTGGGATCAGTTTGATTACACATCAGATGGAACGCTGTTTGCAACCGGCTCATTGTACGGTCAACGCGCTATCCTCATTGGCACGCAGTCCGGTGGCGGTGGCTACCAAGCTACTCCGTTTGTAGCCACAGCACTCGAAGCCGTTAGTACGAGTACCGTCTTTATCGGCGGTTCATCAAGCAATGTCCCAACAATATCTCGCTCAACAACGAGCGGATCTTCTTGGAGTGGCATCAACGTCAGTGCTTCAATGGCCTCGGTAGAGGGCATTCGCATGTTTGACGCTCAGAATGGCCTCGCAGTCGGCAATCCGGTCGGCGGGAAATTCGGCGTCGTGAAAACGACGAATAATGGTGGTACGTGGACCGCCGTTGGCACGGCTCCACTGTCCAATGGCAGTGAACGCATCAATCGAGGTGCCGTCTACTTCAGAGGTGATGCTGTGTGGTTTGGCACATCGACCGGAAGAGTGATCTCTTCGTTAAACAAGGGAACTACGTGGTCACAAGGAACGATCGGCGCATCTGGTTCCGTCATTGTTTCTGTTGCCTTCAGAGACAGCTCCAACGGCATCGTCCTTTATCGTACCGGCATTGCAAATGATGCCCCTTTCAGAGTTGCTTCTACATCGAATGGTGGTGCAAACTGGAAACAAGGCGCTGCGAACCTCGCCCTTGGCATCACGCCTGTTCGTGTGGATGCCGGCAATGATCACCATCTGTTGATCGGATCGAATGGCGAGGTGTTTGGTTCTGACAACAACGGTGCAGACTGGCAGCCAGTACTGAGCCAGGCTGCTGGCACGGTACTCATGTCAAAGGCCATCATGCTGGATAGACCGTCGGTATTCCTGAGCGGCGAGTTCATCTCGTTGCTCCAATATCGGTACTCAGGCCCGAACGGTTCTAAACTTCCCGAGTTCACCTCATCGCAGGTTGGTTTTGGAACCATGGAGCCAGGCCAATCGCGTAACCGCACTGCAACAATTCGCAATGTTGGCACCAGTGACGTGCTCGTTTCTCAGTATGAGATCATCCATGAAGGATCAACACCAGCCCCCTCCTTTTCGATCACTGCTACACCCAAGACCACGATTCCAGCGGGAGGCAGTGTTAGTGTGCCGATGCGTTGTACAGCCTCTGATACAGGACTTTACACAGGGAAACTTCGCGTGACATCAGACGGCACTCCGTCCGTTATCGAACTTCCGCTGTTTGCGCAGGTATCACCCTCTACCTCCGTACAAGAGGATATGGCTGCTATCGGTCCGGTGAATGTGTGGCCCAACCCGGCAAGCAATGACCTATCGATCAGAGGATACGTCCCGATGCAAGCAACGTTGGTCTCTTCAAACGGCACGATCCTCTATCGCGGACAGCTGGAACCGGGCACCACATCTCTTGATGTTAGGGGGCTTGCCTCGGGTACGTATCACCTGCTTCTCATTCACGGACTTGGTGTTCGTACGTTGCCGATCGTTATCGCGAGATAACTGTATACTGCTAGCAAAAAAGAAAAAAGCCCGAGGTTCTCACCTCGGGCTTTTTTTTCATTTTGTCATTCGATCACATGAAGCTCGATTTGGCTCCGGCATCATCAACGTCATCATACGACGATGAACTCGATGCAAAGCCGAGGCGCTTGCGACGGCGGTTCTTCATCCACACATAGAGGATGAACAACACGCCCCCTATCAGCAAGAGTGTGAAGAACAATGTTCCCCACTGGAAGGTACCGGGATAGATGGCCGTTGTTCCGTCTGGGTTCACTGCGGTGTACGGACGGGAGTAATAATAGGCCGGATGGAACGGCATGCTCCAGTACCATGGGATGGAGCCCATCATGTAGCCCATCATGAATCCGTCACCCATTCCGCCGTAGCGGTTCACCGTGTAATTCGTAGTACCGGCTGCGCCGGGCACGGCCTGACGTGTGGTTGCGCGCGGTGTACCATAGCGACTTGTATAATCGCTTGAAGACCCCATGCGAGAGCCGCCGAAGGAATTCCGCTGTGTAGGAGCATTGCCGTATCGGCCTGACGAGCCACTTCCGGAACGTGGAGCAGTGGAAGGTCGGGACGGTGCTGAACGGCGAGATCCGCCAAACGATCCTCCGCCACGGGGACTGGAGAAACTCCGGCCTCCACCTCGGCTACCGCCAAAGGAACCACCTCCTCGGCGTTGGGCCAAGGAGTCGAGTGGCAAGACCATCGTGAACATGGCCACTACAAGGGCAATGATGGCAAGGGTACGACGTGGTTTCATTAGAAAAGTCCTTCTGTGGTGAGATCACCATTGTCTTCGCGGTAGACGATCTCCGCCTTGAATTCAGGATGGTCGGGGATCTCTTTTTGACCGCCAAAAAACGCCCGTAAGCCCCCTCCTTGAGGGATACTCGGCGCCTTGATGTGCACATAGACGCTTACCACCCCAAATTGTTCTTCGTTATTCCGAAGAATGGTGGTCTGCGCTAGGTCGCCTTCGCTGATCACAGTAAACAGAGACAACGCTCGCGCCTCTTCATCGGTGAATCCCGGCGGTTCCGTGCGGACATTCTCAAGGTAGTCCACAAAGACGTTCTTTGTGTACGGCTTTTCGTCCGTGCCGATGTACATAATGATGGCGTCAAACGCTCCATTTTCATCGAGGTTGAGGAAGATCTCCTTCACCCCGTCGAGCTGTTCGCCGTTATAGTAGATCGCCGTCTTTTCGAGGCGACCATTGCCTTCGATGCTGAATTCTGCCATAGACAATATTACAACGAAACAGCGGCGTAGAGGTTGCACTGCGGAGGCCGTCTCCCTATCTTGGCAACACACGTACCACGAGGCTAGCATGGCTGTTGAAGACGGCGGAGTCAACTTCGATCCTGCCAATCCCTACGAACGTCCGAGCTTCACGCTTGGCATCGAAGAAGAGTACATGGTACTCGACCCCACAACGTACGACCTCAAATCCCATGTGAATCTTGAGCTCCTGAGTAAGGGGCGGGTGTTGCTCCATGAACACATCAAGCCCGAGATGCATGGCTCGATGTTGGAGATCGGCACGGGTATCTGCAACAACACCACCGAAGCAAAGTTTGAGGTAACGAAGATCCGCTCCATTGTTGCGCATCTTGCGCAGCAGAACGGTCTCCGTATCGGCGCTGCGAGTACGCACCCGTTCGCACGTTGGCAGGACCAAGAGATCTACCCTGACGAGCGGTACAAGGTGATGGTAGAGGACATGCAGATGCTAGCCAGGTCGCTTCTGATCTTCGGCATGCACATCCACATTGGCATCGCCAATCGTGAGACGCAGATCCAGCTCATGAATGAGATGCGCTACTTCATGCCGCACGTTCTTGCCATCTCCAGCAATTCTCCATTCTGGATGGGGATGAACAGCGGACTCAAGAGTTATCGTTCAAAGGTGTTCGAACGATTCCCACGCACCGCACTCCCTGATTCGTTTACCAGCTGGAGAGAATACGAGAGTTATGTGCAGTTGTTGATTCAGACCGGTTCCATCGACAACGCAAAGAAGATCTGGTGGGACATCCGTCCGCACCCACACTTCCCAACACTTGAAGTTCGTATTTGCGATCTCCCGATGCGCGTAGAAGAAACCATTGCCATAGCTGCGTTGTGTCAGGCCATTGCAGCAAAACTCTTCTCCCTCTACGAAAAGAACCTCTCCTTCCGTTCCTATCGCAGAAGTCTCCTCATGGAGAACAAGTGGCGAGCAGTGCGATATGGCTTAGATGGAAAACTCATCGACTTCGGACGTCAGCGCGAGATGCCTGCTCGCGAACTCATTCTTGAGCTCCTCGCCTTTGTAGACGATGTGGTTGACGACCTCGGATCTCGCAAGGACCTCGAATACGTCTATCACATCCTCGAGAACGGTTCCGGTGCCGACCGCCAGCTCCGCGTCTTCAACGAGACCGGCAGCATGGAAGAAGTGGCCAAGTACATCCACAACGAAACGATGTCGGGCCTGTTCTCAGACATCACGCCCTTCATGGATGAATTCAAAGCCCCTTCACAAGACCTCATCAATGAGAAGATGAGCTCGTTGAGAAGCGAGAATAGTCCAGAGTAGGGAGACAAGGCGAAGGGGCGAAGGGGCGAAAGGGCGAAAAGGCACGTCATCCCGAGCGGAGCATGCCCTGCCGAAGGGAGGGTCGAGGGACAAGGCGCTGTTCGCTAACGAGGTCCCTCGTCACTCCGCTCCTCGGGATGACGCTGCCGCCGCTCATTATCTATTGCTAGAAAGGCGAGCACCATCCTAGATGGTGCTCGCCTTTCTTTTGCAAACTCATTGCACTGATAGCGTCATCCCGAGGAGCGTAGCGACGAGGGACCTAGACCGGATGACGTGATTCTCAGACATTCCTACTGAGTAGCTAGAAGCACTCTCGACGTTCGCGTACCCTCTGCGCATGAAACAACAACGGTGTATGCTCCTTGCGGAATGTTCTGTCCGGCTAGTTGGATGGGGATCTGGTTTGCCCCCTTCACCAATGATATTTGCGAACGCTCTATAACGGTACGACCATCATCACTAATGAGTTTGACAGTGGCTGTTGTAGCAAGGGAACATTGCAGGAAGACGGTGAACGATTCGCGTGCAGGGATCGGGCCAACGCCATCAATTCGAAGCGTGGTGTCGCCGATTGAGCAAAGGCCGAAGGCCGATGGTCTGTCGAGGAGGGAGCAGAGTTCGGCGGCGGAGAGCTTATCCTCAATCGAACGCATGACAGCCTCATATTCGGGCTTGAGAAATGTTGCAAGTTCCTCTGGTAGCGAATCTGTTACTTCCTTCGTTGGAAGGTACCAGTATACGTGGGTGAGTCTTCGTGGGCTCGTTGCAAAACGGATAGACGTAACCCATGGAGTCGAAACCCGAATCGGGATAAGGAGACGAGTGACCGGAACACTGACTCCGTTCTCCACTACCCAATAGTATGCTAGTGAGTCCAACGGAATCCCTCGGTTGCCGAGAGTAATCGCCACTTTTTCAGCCAACTCTGAAGCATGCGGGAAGTCCGCATACCAACCCGTCTTGGTGCCAGAGACAATTCGATAAGCTATTGAGGTGCTGCGGGTTTTCTCTGCGGACACACCATTGACGCCTTCAGCTTCTGCTGTTGCGAGGGTTGCGATTGGGTACCAACGCTGAATAGCAGTACTTCTCTCTACACCGTCTTTAGAAAGGTAGATCACTCCATTGCGATAGTGAAACTGCGTGAAGGGAGATGAGTTTGCATGATCTTTTATGGTTTCGAATCTTCTGTAGCTTGTAAGCATTGTGTCGAGCGTAGCGCCTGCCGAGTGATGAAACACAGTTACGGAGTCTCTCGCTATGCCAAATCTCACAAGTTGGTCGTCGGTCAATTCCACAAATGGTTGACCTACCACACCCTCCACCTTTATGAGGTTTGCTTCAGGGCGTGGCGTTGCCTTCGGATGCACATAGGGCTTGGGCACTTTTGGTTGAAATGTATCGTAGCAAAAACGAATCGCATCGAGGAACCTAGCCGGCATTCTTGCAATGAACCTGTTTGTTGGCATATACAGAATTGCCACACGCTGCCGAGCTTGTCGATTGTGGACTTGGACGATTATTGGCTTTCGATCGCGAGGTAGAATGTTGTTGGGTACAT
>JADJIQ010000004.1:300000-445555 GCA_016707005.1 Ignavibacteria bacterium | reverse complement strand
GGGCTCAACGCGGGTCGCGCCGTCTATGCAAGACCACGGTCGGTCGTAGGGGCTACCAACAACAACCTGTGGTATCTCCCGCCGACGACATTCGCCGCTCTCACCGACGAATGTATGATCCGCGTTGGGGTGATGAGTAATTCGACCGACGTGCTACCATTCAGCCCGACCCCCCACACCACTTGATTCCTATGACGGAGACAGCATAATGTGGCTACGCTACAAGTACAACTCCGCAGACGTGTACAGCTACGTGTGGATCACGGACGCCCACAGGCGTGAACGCCCGTTGGTGGTACGTGAGCAATCGGAGTCTCTCCGCAAGAACATCCAAGTGCGGACGTTCTCACGCAGGACGATCTACGACGTGACGTTCTCGCCTCTCTCGCTTGTCGATCCAGCGAAGATGACAGCCCTCAAGACGTTTTTCGGAGCGGTGGTAACGGAGGATACACCCAACGTCAACAGCAGTGGGATGGCCACAGCCCGCGAGCGGGTGGGTAGCTGTTTCCGTGGACGGTGGTGAGTTGCCCGTCGAGTACGTCGAAGACATTGACCTCTTGCCCGAAGTGACGTTGACCTTCACAGCATTGAGCGGGAACTGACCATGCCCTACTTTCAGAATTACAACGAAATCAAACTCTACGGCATCCACGAAGCGACGCTCAACACAACGACGATCAAACACGTAGAAGCCGACAGCGAGTTTACCCTAGAGGGCATTACACGGCGCAACGGTAGGGGCGTGGAAGAGATCGTCGCTTACCGCGCAAAGGCCGTGCTGTACGTACCCCACAACAGGATCGAGAACTACGCCTCGGAGATCGCCAACATCAGCGCGACACTTACCGTATCGACCCTCGTTGTCAAGAGCAAGGTACAGGACGTGCAGGACGTGTACTTCAACATCGAAATGATGAACAGCTACCTGTCCTCACAAGGCATCCTCATCGGAGCAGGGCAGAGCAAGGTCGATGTAGAGACGGTATCAGGGCGTATGCGTTTTCGCATCGAAGTGGAAGCGATGTACACGACGGGGATCACAAGCAACACGCAAGCATGGAACTCACTTTTTGTTGACATGAACTAAGGAACAGGACATGGCACTCGGTAAGACAATCTTCACGGCGGGCGATACGACGCCTCGTCTATGACTTCGACACGTTGACGATGTGGCAGGCGAAGATGGTGGAAGCCGTCTATGCGTTTCAGGCCGACGTTGACAGACGACCACCTACGTCGTTTGAAGAACTCGTAAACGTAGGGACGCCATGAGTTTCAGGTGAGGACGCTTTCGTTCTTGCTCCGCAAGCAGACGGAGCAGGGCGTCGAGGAGCTTCGCACGATTGCAGAGGCGAAGGCGATTCAGAATGTGATCGAGACGATGACGGCTCTGGAACATCGAGAAGCTCGATGAGTGTGGTCGCAGATTTTTTCGCGGACGCCGGGTCGTTATATGCCAGGTTGCTCGTGCGGCAAAAGTACGAATTCAGAATGACGCTCGACGCATCCATGTTCAACGAGAAGGAGCAAGCAACGGAGCCACAAGAGCCCGTAGCATCCTAGACGAAGTTCGAGAACGTGAGGAACGGTACTCGGCGACGCGAAAGAAAGGAGAGCAGGAGCGCAGGCAACGGGCTCTCCTCACCGACCCCACGTTTTGGGCGTTGGCGCAAGGTGATGTGACGAAGCTAGAGCAGGTGTGGCACTTGCCGTTGCACGTCGCGATCCCCGCCCTCGTCCGCTTACTCGGAGAATAACGCAATGGCAAGCTACGCCGAAGTCAATATCCCGCTCCGCCTCGATCCTGTCCTTGACGTTGCGAAGATCAACGTATTCGTTAAGGCATTGAAGGCGTCGCTCGGTCAGTACGGCAAGGATATCAAACCTCCCCGACGGCGCGGCGATACAGAAGGAACCTCGCCAAGCTCGCCAAGGAGACCGACAAGGCGGCGAAGATCATTAAGCCCGCGATGGACAACATCCACAACTCAATGAATCAACCATTGGGTACGAGGACTTCCTAACGCGGCGAACTTCACGACGGTACTCCACGGCATCAGTGAGTCCTCGGTGAAGTGAGCAAGGCGTATGCCGACTACGAGAAGGAACTTGCTGCGGTAGGAGCGATCACGGGTCTGGGGGGGAATGACTTGCAGAAGCTCGGTAAAGATGCCCGTCACCTCGCCGACGAGTTTGGTCAGGGCGTCAACACGGAGTTGAAGACGTACCAATTCTTGCTCGAAGATCGGTCCCACAGCTCGCACAGAATCAGGAAGGTCTCACCAAGATGGTGAAGACGATCAACCCGTTTTGCTGCTGCTGGTGGTGTCGAAGCGCAGGAAGGGGCTCTCGCCCTCTCGGACGCGATGTTGCAGATGGGACTCGCAACGACGCCGACAAGGACGCCGAGACCATGATGAACATGGCGAACGCAATCGCGGCTGGTGTGAAGGTCGGTGCTGCTGAAATCCCGCAGATGTCCGAAGCGATCTTGCAGGTCGGCGCGGTGTCGAAGGAAGCAGGACTCAACATCAACGAGTTGAACGCTACGTTGCAGGCGATGGCTGTTGGTGGTAAGTACGGCGCGGAAGCTGGTACGGTACTCCGCAACATCCCTCACGAAGATGCAAGGCATGGCAGGGGAGGAAGCCGAGGAGTTGTCGAAGCATGGCCTCACGGTCACAAATCCTCGTCAACGTTGCAAGGTCAAGGTATCGGCGCGCACTCACGCCCTGAAAAGTCGTTTGACTCGAACAGCAATGCCGCCGAGCGCAACGCCTCGATCATGAAAATCTTTGACAAGTACAACGGCGCGGCACTGATGGGCTTTCTCCGCAAATGTCGATACGTTGAAGATGTATCAGACCGAGATCGACCGCGTGGTAGCGCAAGGGGACGCGGCAACGGACGGCGTTATCGCACAAGCGGCGATCCGCATGGACACGGCAGATACGAAGCTCAAGAAGTTCGCCTCGGTGATCGAAGAGCAGTACATCAAACTCGGTGAGGCCGCAGGTCAGGGCTTCTCCGTTGCCGTCGGTGGTGCGACGAAGATCATGCCTATCGTGTCTTCGCTCAACGCCATGAAGCACCTCATCCCGCAAGAAATGATCGGCAACGTCGCGGGGTTCTCCAAGTCGATCCTCGGCACAATGATCCCATCCCTTCGCGCCCTCGACGGTGCGATTTGCAAGACCGTCACAGGGCTCGGTTCTCTCAAGAATGGTCTCGATCGCCCTTTCGTCAGGGGGCTTCCAAGCTATCATAGCCGTGGGAGCCGTTGTAGCCGTCGTAGCGGCAGTTAAAGCCCTCACCGACGCTTGGCATACCACGGCGGAAGAAAAGCTCGCAGGAGCGAAAGCAGACGGCGAAATGATAGCGTCGGCACAGAAAGCCGTGAACGCCCAGATCACGTTGATCGGTGTAAACAACGAAGCCATCAATCAGTACGCTGAATTGGGGGCGAAGGCCAACCGTACAGCCGAGGAGCAGGACGCATTCGAGAAGGCGACGATGAGCGTCGCCCGATCGTTCCCCCATGCGTGGCAGGCGACGGCGACGTTTGCCGAGAATGTCGATGCCCTCAAGAAGAAATCGGCAGAAGCCGGAGGGCAACTCGACAACCTGATGAAGAAGAGCGAGCAACTCGCAGCGAAGGCAGCAGAGAACGACAAGTATCAGATCAGCTCGGTGTCGATGTTGCCAAGGAGGACATCGAGGATGCGTTTGCCGATGCTGGTTCGATTTCTCCTGCAAGGGTGCGGACTGGCTGTTCGGTACGTCCACGTCGCGTCAGATCGGCGAAGGGTTCACCGAAGCGTACAGCAAGGGTATCTACCAAGCCAAGTCAGCGCCCGAAGTGGAGCAGGCAACAGCATTGTTCCAAGAGGAAGTAGGGAAGCAACTTGCCGACGCTGGCGGTCTCTCGAATGAAGAGAAGAAGGCGATCATGGCCAAGATTAGGTCGTTCGGTGACGCCCGTCTGTCCCAACTCGAAGCCGATGGTAAGAGAGTCCGCGCAGGTCGAAGCATCGTACAACCCGCGCCGTTGGCTACTACGAAGGTCTCACGCGGGCAGGGTTGTCGAGTGATGAAGCTGTCTCCAAGGTAGCGACGCGGATCGGCATAACCACCGACGAAGCGCGTAAGCTCCTTGCTACCGACGCTATGAAAAAGGTCTCGACTGACGGACGGGCGACGGAGAACCAAGTGGCGCAGATCGCCAAGCAGTTTGGGTTCTCGGCAGACCAAGCACAACGCCTCGCCGATCAGATCGCCCGCGCCAATGAGGAAGCAGGCAAGATGCCCGTGCCTCGCGATGTCGGTGAGATTTACGATCAACGGGCGAAGTCCGTTGCTGATGCTATCGCCAAGCAAGAGACGGAACTGCGGGCTTGGAATATCAGAGGGTGATCCGCTCGAAGAAAGACAAGAAGAACATGGAGGATGCCGTCATCGGTGAGACGAACGCATCGTTGGCGCAGAAGCTCGACACTGGTAATCGTACATTGAAAAAACTCCGTCAGCAGAAAGAGGAGTTGGACGCGATCAACAAGAAATTCGAGAAGCCGACGGCATCGACAAAGACGAAGAAGGACAAGGACGAGGAACTCGAAGCGTTGAAGGTTGCTAAGGCGAAGGCAGAGACAGCCGACGATATGCTCACCTCGAAAACAAGATCACGGCCTTGCGTAAGGGGCGTGAACTGACGGTGTACGACGAACTTCGCAGAAGCCAACCGCAAGCAAGCAACAGCACAGATGGTGTTGGACGCGGCAGAGAAGGAGTAGAAGACTTTCACCACCGTCACATCGTAACGGCAAGCAGGAGATCGTCAAGCTCTCCGACGAACGTGAGAAGGCATGGCAGGACTACTCGCGACTCTCCGCAGGGGGCGAGAAGGATGCTGGCTGTTGGGGCAGTTGACCGTCGAAGTGAAGGTCAAGGCGGATCGAAACAAGTGGATGGAAGAGCTTGAGAAGACATCTGCATGGGCTCGAACAGACGAAGCAAGACTTCGAGGAAGGGCTGATCCCCGCATCGCGCTACATCGCCGTCATCGAAGCCAACTCGGAAGCACTGCGGGCGAAGTTGCCGTTCCTCCAAGGAGACGATGCCCGTAATGCGATTGCACAGATACGGATGTACGGCAACGAGATCAAAGGCATCAACGACAAGTTGACAGAGGCCGCGTTCCAACGTCGGAAGATGGCAGAGGAAGCAGACTTCAACAAGTGGCAAGACACGTACAAGTCGTGGAATGACTCCCTCGGTCAGATCGTCGAAGTGCAACGCAACATCATTACGTCGGGCATGGAGGCGTCACAAGCGCAGTCGATCAAAAACCTCGACAACCTCAAGGAGCAAGCCCTTCTCACCGAGGCGGATTATCAGTCAGCACGGGAGACGCAGGAGAAGAAACACCAAGAGCGTCTGTTCGCCGTGGAGGAATACTTCAACGCGAAGCGCAAACTCACAGAGCTTGACGCGGAGCGGGAGAACAACAGACGGTTGTTGGATCGCGCCAAGAAAGACGCCGAACATCAGAAGGCAAAGTTCGGTCAGACAGCGATGAGTACAAGAGCGCACTCGACGAAGTGGGTCGCTTGGAGTCAGCCCTTGAGGACAAGGCGTATCGGATCAAACAACTCGGAGCGTCCCTCGGTGACGGTCTCGCAGAAGCGGTAGGGGGAGCGTTCGAGGGGAGCGGTGAGAAGATGAAGGAGGGCTTCCGCTCGATGCTCATGGGCATCAGTGCGTTCCTTGAGAAGCTCTTGTCGGCTCTCGTTGCCAAGTCGGTCATGGACTTGTTGTTCGCCGCTCCAAACTCGGTTGTTGCCCTCGCCCTCGCGCCCGTAGTGAAATCGGGGAACCATATCGGCTCCTGCAAGTGCGACGGGATGACCCATAACCTTGAGACCATTGCTTCGACGGCGTACCATCGGCGTAGCTCACGCGGGAGTGTCTCGTCACGCATACGTGACAAGCACCAGTCGAACCACCATAGATCGAAGTGACGGCTCATCACTCATCTCCTTCGGCGTTGGTGGTGTGTTGTGGCTCTTTCGGAACATCGTTTGGAGTCTGTCCGCTTTATCGTGATCGAGGCTGGCCTTCGTAGCGCGAGAATCTCAAGCGAGAGTCTTAGATTGAACATGGCGTCACTGGTGTACGATCTCGCGATCGCAGCTTTTGTAGGTTTCACGCTTTGGTCTGCGTCGTTGCACAATCTTCATGGCTATGTGGCCTTTCGTTGTTTGCGTTGCTTCCGTGTGCCTTTGCGCTTGGATGGTGGGGCTCCTTTTGCCCTTGACGCTTACACGCTTCTCACCGCGTGTAACTGCCACTTTGACTGTCTCGCTTGAATGGCGGTTGCGACCTGCCATCGAAGGCATGACCCACCTATCGCCATCATTGCGAGTAGCTCGTATGGGATTCTACCCATCACACGCCTCCTTCTCTTGGTATGACCTGTTGTGGCTTGCACTTTGCGTGACGCTTCGTGAACGACTTACTAACTGCAAGCCAATCGTCAACGTACATCGGCAGTGCGGGCAGGTACGTGTCCCCACAGTTCAGACATCGGAATGCCCCGCCGATATTCCCATCGAGAACGATGTGATCCGTCTCACGCTTGCTACTCATCCGCGCCCCTCCATGCCGAGGGCTTTGGTGTCCCTTTCTGCACATTCTTTGCACTGAGTCTTACACCCATGCACAGGTATGTTGGGTCTGTGTATCTCGTAGCAAATCCACGTCTTAGTTGCCATCGCCTCCGACTCGTCCGCACCCCCTTTCGGCATCGGCAGGGCTTCAATCGGTAGCCATGCGTTGAAATGCTGACCCCAATGAGCACGGATTACTTTACCTCGTCGTTTGATATACGCCTCAAACACAGAGTCGTATGCCCATGCCTCATCCTCGTCACCATACCCATCCCCCACCTCATCGACCCCCGGCGGCTCTGTTCGTGGTTCGGGGGCGAGGATGGCGATATTTCTTCCACATCGTTAGGTACTGACCACCTACCGAGTTCAGTCACTGCATCAAGTATCGCTTGAACCGCCTCCTCGCGTGTCATTTGCTTGCTCATGGGGTTGCCTTTGGGATCTATTGATTCATGTTCGCCAACCATCTCCAACATCGTCCCCAGTGTTAGCTCGGTACTTGTCTGTCCATGCGTATACGGCCTTGTTTAGCAGGTGCATCAACTCAGTTACTTGCTCATCAGTGGGGCTTGTTATTTCGCCGTATTCGCTAATGGCCTCGCAGTTGTCTTCCCTAAGCAGTTTTCAAGGAACTGTTCGACGTCTTGTTCGTCAAACTCGAAGCTCAACAGCGCGGTCTTTGCTTGGGTTATTACAAAGGGTTCGCCCTCATGGTAGCTTACACCTTTGCTTATGCACTGTTCGCGTGTATCGTGAGGGCCAAAACCACTGTTCGGCCTCATCACTTTCACCGTGCCACCATTTCGGTTCATTCATTACATTGCTCATGGGTTGCCTTCAATTCAATGGTAGGTGTTACAAGTGTTGGCCTGTTCTCTTTGGACGATACGCCGTCCCTGAATCCAAGCTGATACTTCGCTTGTCCATGCTTTTCAACAAGCTCTGCATAGGTGTCCATAAGGTCATCCTCCTTACGCTGTTCCCAACGCTCTCGTATCAGAAACGTAGCGCAGATTATTGCGACTATAATCGTTGATTCAATCATGGTTGTTTCCCTTGGTTGGTTGGGGTGTCGATCTCAATCATACTCAGCACGTGTTGGGTGTGGTGGGCTTGGCACGCGGCTTTGGCGTCGTCTAATTCATTGAAGTACCCGGGAGGGATTAGTTCATGTGAAAACATCGCTCTCCAAAAACCAAATTCAGATGTCACTACGTACCTCTCAGAACGCCACATATAAGCGGTTTTGTACTCTACCCACTCCAACGCCTTGACTTTGACCTTGGTCGCTCTCAAGCGTAGGGCTATCTCACGCCTCGCCTCGATGGTGTCTTCCTCTGTGTTGCAGATGTAGCTCTCGTGGAACGTGTAGCCGTGTTTCGGTTCGATCCATTCAGCCAACTCCTCGTTGCTTCGCTCACTCATGTTCATGTCGCTCCTCCTTGCATTAGTTCGCCTGTAAGACCTACGATGTAGTCCAAGGCGTGGCTCATTGATTCTTGGCTGTTCGATCCGTTCCAGTATTCATTGATGGACACGATAGCGTCCTCTAGTTCGCGGTTGCGTTTCTTCAACACGTCGATCTCCCGCAAACGCGAAGCGACCTCGGTGAATATCTCAGAGCCATCACCATCGGGCTCGATGCCGTACGCTTCGATCAGGGCGTCGAGTTCGGATTCGTCGTACTCGATCTGATAGCCGTGTCCATCAGGTTCGCCAACTGCTCTTCTGTCAAGTCTTTCGGCGTTTTCATTCCAACCCCTCATCCATCGCTTCAATGAGACTGTCCGTGATCCGCAGAGCGCGGAGAATGATTACGGGCCTGTCTTCCTTGGAGAAATCGTCCATAGTCCCGCGATCAGAGCCGAGAGTACCTCCTTTGCCATGGTCTCTCGCTTCGTCATTGGGTGTGGTGTGATTACGGTTGCTTTTACCGTTTGGGTTGTGGAGGCCAGTGTTCGGCATCGGGTTGTTCCTTTTGGTTGTGGTGTCGGCAATAGTCCTCATCTGCGTTGAGTTGCGGTTCAGGTGGGGTAGAGTAGGGACTGCTAGGGTTAGAACAGAACTTCCCACCGTGTTCGTGTTCAAGCGCGAAACGGCAAGTTCGGCACTTGGATGTCCAAGTTTTACCTCGTCATCAGTCGCTACTTCGTACGGGAACTTGCCATCAGCCCATAGACTGTATGCGTAGAGTGTCGCTGAAGCCCTTCGCATTCTTCATCGCTCTACGCATCAGCAAACACCTCACGCAAGTAGGCGTGTTCTGTGCAGTCGTCGCATGGCGGGGCGATGTGGCATGAGCAGTTCGGTGATGGTGGTTCCTCAACAACGTCGAGGAACTCCTTGCAGGGCGTCGTAGAGTTCACGGTGCGCCTTGTCAACTTGGCAAGATTGATGCCGTCTTGCCGAACCTCATGGGCATCCTGATAGATATTCGTTTGGGCTCGTTGTGTTCAGACATCGGACTTCTCCATTGTTGTGCGGTTGCGTTGTAGTTCGAGATACCTCTTCTGCATACTCCTTGAGCGGTGCGTTCCTGCGACTTCATCAGAGCTACCCTTGGTACAGAGAAGCCCAATAGCGTACGCCCTCTTCCAAAGAGTGAACGTCCCTACCTCGGACAGCTACGAGTGCATTGCGGTCAATCTCTGATTGACGCCATTGGAGTGTGGGTTGGCTCATCCCGCCTTCTCCATGTTCTTGACTGAGTTCATGCTTGACCAGTCGTAGTACACTTCGGGCATAGCGTCGTGCATACAGCAGTCGAGCATACGCCCCGGCGAGCTTCTTTGCCTACACGCTGTCCAAGGTTGTCGTTTGCCCCATTGCTTGAAGAAGAACGGAGTGTGGTTGTCGAAGCATTGGTCACGGATTGCCGTTGCCCAACTGTATTTCATCGGTCTCGCGTTCGCCCTGACTCACCGCCGACGATCACCCAATCAATGCCCTTCGAGATGTCGGTAGTGATGTGACCGAGGAGGGGTTCCGCGCTGACGAACCGCGTCAGGCACTTCGTCTCCCGCAGAAGGAAGATGCGTTCCTTCGCCTCTTCTCGTCCTCGATACTTGTACCCATCCACACGTTCGACGGGATAGGCCACTTGTGGGAGAACTCCATCATGCGTCGAGGTCTCTTCGTGAGGACTTGGAAGATGTGGTGATCGGCTTCCAACATGACCTGCATGATGTGACGGATCACGTCGTCGGGAATGTCTCCGTGGAACAAATCGCTCATTGAGTTGACGAAGTACACCGTCGGCGTTTTCTTCCGCAAGGGAATGTTCATCACCGACGGCGTATCGTGGACAGTGACTTGGAACCCGTTGCGGTAACGCCCTTCGGGTTGCATCCCTTGGAGACGCTTCGCCATTGTTTCCGCGTAGCAATTCTGACAGCCAGGACTCACTTATTGCATCCTGTGACGGGGTTCCGTGTCTCCCGTCCATTCGATTTTTGATTTCGTCCCCATTAGAATCCCTCTCTTGCGTGTTTCCTTACTTCGGTGTTTGTTGTTGGCACGTCATCGCCCCTGTCATCATTGCGTACAACCCACGGGGCTTTCCCGCCAGTTGGTTCGTAGTCGCCGTGTTTGATGAGGAGGTACGCTTGACCGCCTTGGTTGAACCCCTGCGTGTAGGCAAGTATCTTCCGCTCCATCACTTCCGTGACGACGAAGAGACAACCGCCGAACATTGGGTGTTGTGGGTTGACCTGCACGATGTCGTTGATTTCAGGTAGTGGCATTGTTGTTCCATTCTTCTTTGGTGCGTACTTTTTGCAAGGGCGAGTCCTTCGTCCTTCGACATCCAGTAGGTCTCATTGCGATACCACTTAGTCGATCAGCCCTTCAACCATTACCGTCGCGTACTCTTCCGCGTGTTTCTCACTCTTGGCAAGTACGTCCTCGTTGATGAAGAACAGACCTTGGGCTCCCAAGTTGTTGTCGTCGATGCTGATGTAGGCCACGTTGACGGCTAACCCAACACCAAGGGTGATTGCCGTGCGGATGCCAATGGTGAGAGCGTAGCACCACGAATCGCCGTCTTCGGTCACAACGTTCGCGATCCGCTTCCCGTTGATGAACACGGTGTTATCGTCGTCATTGCCTTCGTCTTCTCCGACGGAGAGATTGACCTGAACGGTGCATCGCCACAGGCAAGCGTTTTTCAGCGTGTCGAGGGCTTCACGGCGTAGCGTGTAGGTCGGCATCTGTTCGCCCATCACTGCGAGGTCGTCGTCGGACAGTGTTGACTCTACGGCTCCACGAAGGACGCTAATCGCTTCAAGTATTTCGGTTACAGACTTTGCCATCACGATTCCTTCCTAGACAGCATGAGGGATATGTACCAGCTATTGCCGAGCTTCACGGTTGTCGCCTTGGCGGTGATCGTCTCGTCCTTCCCACACTCTTTCATGTGGAAGCCAGCACTCTCCCTCTCGTAGTTCTCACCGAGCTTGCTGTTGACGGCAACTATCGCTTTGTCGGCCTTGCTCTTTGACTCATATTCGATGTAGAGGGTTACCGTCTTCGGCAGTGCCGAGTTCGTCGAATGCTACGACGGAGATCAGCAGCGTTGTCGGTAGCGTACGACACGCTTGGGCTGTCCTCCTGGTTACTTCACTCGGCTTCGTGTAGTTGTTACCCATCTTGTAGGTAACGACGCGCCGTGAGTCACCGAGGGTAGCGACGAGGGTTAGATCGTCGCAGTTGCCTTCGAGGAGGTTGTCGATCACGCCTTGGGCGTGTGCCGTGTAGGTAGAGACTACGAGGGCAATGATGAGTATGATGTTTTTGCGTCCGTTCCTTTGTGGATGTGGAGTGGTTTTGTTGACTTGTTTTTGGGAAGGGTCGGCTTGAAGTCTCGCCGTCCGTGGTCTTGGTACCGGTCCCATGATCGGCACCTATCTGTCGATTGTTGTGGTAAATCCCCGTGAGAGCCCCGTCGGGACTTCCGCAACAAGGGCAGTTCTTGTTAGCGCGTGACATGGTGATCCACCTCTACGTCAGTGGCAAACCCCACGAGGGAAGCGATCCATTCTTCGTCCCCATTGCTCACAAGGTAAAGGTCGTTCCCGCTGTTGTGGCGAACTAGTCGGAACCCATACGCATCGGCAGCAGAACACCGTTCCACTTGTGCCTGTACGTGTCGCGGATCATGTCGAGTATTTCTGTCCTTTCTGTGTGTGTTGACCTCACGTTCGGGTGGCATCGTAATAACCCGCAACCCGATAATGTGAGCCTACTCGTGCTGAGCTTGAATAGTGGCGTTGGTATCGCCTTGTTCCGCGCGTATGTGAGTGTAGTGTTCATAGTCTTACAATCGGCCGTACCGCCGTTGTCCATGCGCGACCGATTGTATCTTTTTCGTCCCTGTGGAATCTAGCATCATAGACGGTCATGCCCGCCTCGAGTTCAACCCTGTGAACGAGGCCGAGCATTTTACTTCCTAGGAGTTGCCTGTTTCGTCTGTGCCTTGACTGAGAGATTGGGGCGTCGTCTTCACCCCGCATCACCTTACCCGTGCTGCAATCGCCCTCCGCCATATGTTCCAACTGCGTACGGACCGGTTCGAGGGTGTGACGGTTGCCAGCCAGCGTAATCCCGGACAGGCTATGTGATCCGCGTTTGCGTGGAACACAGTTGCCGTGTAACCCCTACCGTGAGAACGTCTACGTTGATTACTGATAGGGGCTGTCTCGATGTCGAACCAGCCGTCGGGGGAGTATGTACTTACCTATTGCCGTCTCCTTCCTTGTCCACGTAACGCCGTTTCGCAGGCAACGTAGTCGAGCAGGACGTTATTGAGTTCACCGGTAGTTCTGTCAACACGCATTGCCCGACGTTCGGCAAGAAGTCAGTTGATGACCGCATCTTGTCTCTTCACAAGATCGCGGAGGACGGTCAGCTCTTTGTCCCGTTCGACCATCGCATGGTATTCATTCGTTGTCATTGTTGTGTCTCCTTGTCTTTGGCGTTGTGAATAGACTGAATCAATCGAGACCGATGCCAAACTGCGGAGCCCCTCACCGATTACCTTGTGTTCGCCGTACGTCGCTTCGTCCATCTTTTCTCCATCGAGACCAGCCCAATATCCTCCTTACTATGTTCCGCCGTGATTCTGTGCGCAGTGCGGTTGACGCGGAGGTAGCTGTTCTGACCGATCTGAATGACGGCTTGGGTAGGTGTCACACGAACCACTCGCTTCGTGTCCTGCCCCGCTTCGCTACTCATCGTCTTGTTGAAGTTCACGATCACCACGTCGTCAACATCGAGGGTGAAGTGATCCCGTTTGAATTGCAGTTCCCGCGACTTTGTCTCTCGTACTTCTTGTGCCACGCCCGCTCTTTAGTTTCTTCTCCAATTTGCTCCATGAGTTTGTCGATGTGGTCTTGGAGTGATACCGTCGTGCGGAGAATCTCAAGCGCAACCTCTACGTCCTTGTCCATCGGTGCGTGTTGTTGGAGAATCTCAAGCGTAGCCAACGCCCATAGACGTTGTTCTCTGTACCCAATGATCCCCGATTGCCTAGGCGGAAGGGGCGGTAGCAAACCGCCCCCTTTGCCGTTGTCTGTGTTCTCGTTCATGCGTTCACCTTGTCCTTTGTTGTTTCAATGATCGTACCCTCAACACCGAGTTCGTCGAGTGTTGGGAAGTCCTCCACGTCGCTACGTACAGGCATCAGCAAGAACCATATCGAGGATTCTGTCCGTGCCGTTGGTGATGGACGCCTCTGGAGACCTTGTTGGCTTCCTCCCAGAGGATAGAGTGTGGAGCCCTGCGATTTTGGAACGGATGTCAATGACTAGTTCCGTGAACCCCGCCAGTGAGTGCTACATGTTCAGGATCGTCCGTAGCAAGTCGGCATTGACGAACGATTCCTCTTACCACGGTCGATCGGGACAGTGCTGTGCTGTTGGTACACCGATCCGATAGGGGGCATCTCGATGTAGTTGGTAACTGTGTCCGTGTTTGTTCAGAACGCAGAGACCACGGCATAGAGATCGTTGTACGCTTCTCCGCCGAGTTCACAAGGTCGATAGCTTGGAGGGCTTTGGCTACGTCGAGGATGAACGTCTTTTGTACGTCGAGAGCTACCATTGCCCCCTTTGCCCATTGCTTGCTAAACCCTGCCATACGGGGGAACGACGGGACGACATTCCTCCAAGGGGGGAACGATTGTGTGCTGATCGTCTCTGTGTAGATCAATGCCCCGCGTTTCGTTACGTCATAGTTCCCCGTGTTGCTCCCTTGGATCGTCGGATCGTTCACAACGTCGGGGTTACGGTTGACGATAGCATCGTCTGTGGTCGTGAACAGCGTCGAGGCAAGGATGAAGCCGTTTGTAGTGACGGCTATTGTCTCCTTCGCCGTGTTGCCTTGTTCCAAGTGAATCCCGTGCATTACGGGTCGATACTCTTCGTCCGACGTGCAATCCTTCATGGCTAGGAACACGTCCGCGATGTTGTTGTCATTGAGATCGTTTGCCTGAAACCGTTTGCCCTTCGATGCTAACATATTGAGAACACCGACCCGCGAAGGTGTCTTGACTCCATCGTAGGAACGCAAGGACTTTCAGGGCTTTCACGATCCGAGCGGAATAAGCGTTGCCGATAGCGTCCTGTGCGTCATTGGAGTGCCGTGTAATCGTCCTTGAGACGCTTGAGCCCCGCACGTAGCACGGGTTCAAACAGTGGTAAGCTCTTGTTGTTTTGATGTCGTCCGTGAGACGTCGAACGATCTTCTTTGCGTTGTGTGTAATACCCGCTACAGAGTTTTGTTGTGCTAGTGCCGTTGCCACTGTTATGCCCTTTTTGGTGTTTGTTGTTGTTTCGTGTGGGTTGTGTTGAGCATAGAACTCCTGCCCTTATTACTCGCTACGGATTCGCATTGCTACGGCTTGACCTCGAAGTACGCTTGTTTTAGATCGTGGTCGTGGATCGAGTTTCCAACGAATGCTTCGGGGTGGTCTCGTTTGAACATGACGACCATGCTGTTTACCCAAATGATAAACCCACTCATGCCCTCGGCGTGGTCGTGTTCATACTGTGCTTCGGGCGTACGTCCGTTGTAGGTTGCATATGCCGTGTATTCCCGCGTGTACGTTCTCACATCAGCCCTGTTCAGAGAGTGGCATAAGCGTCGTCCCATAGTGTCGCGATTACGTGGTCAGGACACGAATATCGACCACTCTACCCGCTTCTACGAGTTGCTTTCTGATCGCGATGTCTTCCCGCGACGGATCGAGTTTTCCGCTTTGGGTGGTTGTGGGCTAGTATGATCGAAGTTGCATTCATCATAATCGCGCTACGGAACGTTTCCCTCGGTCGTATATCGACGCTGTTGACCGTTCCCTTTGTGACAATGTGAACCCCAAGGATTCGGTTTTGCTGATTCATTGGGAACACGAAAAAGTGTTCCACGTCTTCCAAATCGCGCAACAACCCTGCGAACGATAGAAGCTATCTGCTTCGGGTTCGTGATCAGTTCCTTGCCTTGGTAGTCGGGTGCTGAATCCCGTAGAATATTGATCGTTTTGATCTTGACCGTGTGATACGGTTTGAGTTCTCTGACTGTGGTTTCCATCGTTCCGCAATGGTATGTGAGTATTGAGTTGTTGTGGTCGGCGTTGCCGTCAACGATACTGTTCATCGGCGAGGGGGTTCATGTCGTCGTACATGATGTCGTCGGGGAATTGGAAACAGTGTTCTGTTTCGTTGACCATGCCGTTCAGTTCTGCGAGTGTATCGCGGATCGTCTTGAAGACGAAGTTACGGCTTCGCCGTCCACGAACACAGAAGGGACAACGATCACGCAATGGGTGTTGTTAGTTGTGCGGACTTTTTCAAACACTTCACCAGCTATTGCCATTCGTGAAGCCCGACCCTCGGGTGAGGATTGCTCGATCACATCGAGAAACTCAACATGGGGATCGTGAAAAACCTTCGGGTCAAAGTCGTAGTTGATTACGAGGAACACGTACGCCATTAAGGGGGCTGGCTTCCGCTTTCGTGATCTCTAGAATAGCGTCGCGTTTTAGACGCATGACATCGTTTCTTTTTCATCGTCCAATAACTCTCAAGTAGTAAAACAAACATGTTCTATTTGAACACATACAAACATAAACAAACAAAGGTATGTAAACAAGGGGTAAGTTTTAGGGGAGAAATGCCGTAGTGCTGTAAGTCTATATATATAAGGTACAAAAATAGTGTTTGCATTTGCTAGTAGTCATACCTATATATTTGCTTTACGTCTGAAGCGAGACACGTAAACAGACGGGATTTTCTCACATACTCCAAAGGGTCAGAAATGACTACAACAGCAACAAAGGGGAAGCCAAAAGCAAAGGCAACCCACAAACGAAGGGGAAGCAGTGAAGCCATCCCCAACAATCGCCCCGACCGAAAGCGATTGTGGAGACCAAGACGGCGGTAGTATTCAACATCGAGCCTGTCCACAAACAGGAACCGTTGACCGAGAAGGAGATTGATTTGCAACTCGATCTTTTGGTTCATGGTGCAGTGTTGGAGTTCCGACCGAAATATGAGTATGACGAAGGGGCATTCGTGGAACGTGCGACCGTGTGCGGAACAGGGTCAGAACGTCTCTATCGTTCGGACGAAGGGGACTACATTCACTTCGACGAAGATGAAGCGATCCGCGACATTATCGCGGAACGAAACGTCGTGATCTTCCCGCCGAAGAAACAACAGACATACGTGCCGATGAATCTCCGTGAAGGTTGCATCGTGTTGTTTCCTGACCCCCTCGACATCGACGGCATGAATTACCATCACGCTATGGTGGTTCTCAATCGCTATCAGGAAATGCGGTTGGTTGATCCTATAACGACCAACCCTAATGCCCCACGTATTCGACACGCTCATTTGCCAGTACCACGATGGTAACGCGAAAGTCCTTTGCGGAAAGGATACAGCGTACATCAACAAACAGCGTACGAAGAAGTAAGCCACCAACTCACATACTACCAACAACACAAAGACACGACCATGAATGCAATACTTATCAATGCAGGGCTTCTCAAAAACGTGAGTGGGCTCTTCACATGGGGCGATACTCAACTTCTCAGAGAGTTCGACGCCCAACCTGAAATGTGGAAGCAAACCCTAACCTTGCCGAAGCACTTGGATATGAGAAGACGGACGAGTACAAGAGAATCACTCTCTTGGTCACAGACTACATCACGATCCTTGGTCAAGAAGCCCACAACGCTCTGAAGTGGCTACAAGAAAACTGCGCGGACGACTGCGTGTACTTCCACTTTGTAGAGCAATGGAACGAGACGGGCGAGACATTTTCGAGGGTGAGCGGTTGCGTGTGGCATCATGGGCTCTCGGTCTCTCACAAGCCAACGCATTACACAGACGTACGTATTGACGTGGTGAAGGAGGACGGTTCAATCGGTAGTGTGGTGATCCCCGTGACCTACGCACAATTCGCAGTCCTCATGGAAGGGGATGAAACGGAATGCCCGTACACAGTTGTAGGGTCTGACCAACTCCAAGCGGACGACACTCTAACGATCTACGTCTCCCGCAAAGGGTACACGTACTACGGCAACGTACGCGAAGAGAAGTCCGCAATCATGCCCAACGGGACTGTTCACCAAGGGTTCACCACAATCTCCGCTTTGGTTTCACAGGAGTACGGTAATGGCATACGTCAGCAAAGAGAAAATGGAGCAGGTACGCAGAGACCTGAAAGCGGAGTTTCCCAACATCAAGTTCAAGGTGAACAAGTGTACGGGACACTCGACGATCTACGTCACGATTGTTTCAGCCCCCTACAGGTTCATCGACGCGGAGACACCGTACAAGGACGTGAGCCCTTGGCAACAGCAATAGAGAACGGGCATCGTATTGTCACTGATGGCGGGGTAGATATACCACGAGGAAGCCATTTGGGAGACCTGACATTCTCCTTCGCATCCTTGAGATTATCCATGTAGGCAACCACGACCACAGTGACATCTATACGGACTACTTCGACGTAGGGTTCTACGTGGACATCTCTATCGGGTCGTATAAAAACTTCGTTCGTCTTCACGGGCGAAGTGGCAAAGGGTCGCACGGACGCGACATGGCAACAAGCATTTGACATGACACACGAGGAGGCAGTCTGATGAGCTTCACACAAACAGCAAACATGACTCGGCCCTGATCTGTACTTCATCAGAAAGCGATTGAGGCAGGGTGTGGATCTGCGTATTCCGACTACCGACTACTCCCGCCCAATCAAACAGCCTCAACGTCATCGAGTATCAGCTTGGACGATTGATGGTAGAGGAAGCATCTATCCTCGCGAGGACTCCGACGGGAACCGCGTGGTTTCATCGACTGCTGATAGCGACCAGTAATCAACACCCCATGACACTTGCTACGTAGCCGACTACGGGCGACGATTGGGGCAAACGGAAGCTCATGGACGCTATTTCAAGGAGAACGAACAACTGAGAACGCAACACCGACCATAACGACTACAGCCGACCCATACCGTGTTCGTGGAACACGTCAAGGGAGAGAACGGTTGGGAAGAATTTTCACGCACCAACGACCTTGGCAAAGTAAGCCCTGCGATGGCGTGGTACTTCGGTCACATGATGCGCGAAGGTGCGGACTTCGTATTCATCGGTGACGTGATGCTCACTATCGAGACCGTGAAAGGAGACGGGTGAGACATGGCAATGATCCACAGACAACACCGTGAAGACGTGTACCGCCGTGCCATTGCATGGCCTGATAAGCGATCACGCTGGCACTTCATCGACGTTCCTACTACTCACTTACCTAGGGCTTGCCGAACCGTACAGGTACAGTCATCCTCGTGACCGCGCCGATGTTATGCGGTGCGTGAAACTCATCGAGTTAATCCCCGAAGTAGGGCAGACGTTTGAAGCAATGAACCAGTACCAGGAGTGGAAGGTGTACGGCGTACCCTCGATTGTGGCGATCCTCAATGCCAACGCAACAGCAAAGAGAGCGGAGGAGCAAAGCCATGAGTAAGGAATACGTCGTTTACGACTCACGGGCGCAGTATGATGTATGGGAAGCATCGGGTCAGCGCGCTACCGACTCGAAGGAGGAAGCTATCGAGTTCGCCAACGAACATGAATCGGGGTTTGTGGTAATGGAGTACGACGTGATCCCTAGCAGCCAGTACGAGCAACTAGGGCAACGGGCGTGTCATTCACACAGCAAAGAGGGGGTACTAACATGGCAACGCATAACCTTCTCGTTGTTGCCGACACAACATCGTTCCGCATCAAGCCACCGATCAACAAGAACCACACGCCCAAAGTGTCGGATGCTATGATCGAAGAGGCACAGAAGAAAATCAACAGCACTGACACTACGAGTGAGTACACCTTAGACTTGTTCGTTGTCCTCGACGACAGACTCCGCAAGTCGGGCTTGGCATCCCTCAAGATTTACAAGGGGAGCGGGCGACGCTATGATGGGGAAGAGATCGAGGAACCTGATTGTGAGATCGAGTGGTTCCTACCCAACACGCCCTGGAACTGCCGAAGGTTGGCAAGCAGATCGACGAGTTCGCCCGTCGGATCATTGTCGCATTCGAGGACTACTACTACACCACGGAAGACGCACTACAGCATGACAGCACATCGACCACCCACGTATCTACTCTCTGCACTTGGGTACTTGAAGATGCTCATGCGGGAGCGGAACATCACGGTACAGACCTTGCACGGTCATCGGGGCTTAGTCAATCAACGGTATCGTTGATCTTGAGTAAGCAACGCAACCATCGCATGAGTCTCTCGACAGGATCATGCGGGCGGTTGGGCTTCGTGTGACGATCTCGGTCGATATGCACAATCTCGACGCAGGAACCAATGACGTCGATCACGGCTGAGACGCTTTACGTAGTGTAGATTCATTCATCGTTCTCAAACGGCTGTGTTAGGAAGGAGAACGTAATGAAAGGGCTCCGCGATCTGTGCCTATTACGGACAGAAAATTCGCTCAATCTCTCTTGCATCGACGGCAGGACTGTTGACGCAGACGACGACGATCACGCCACGTACCTATTCACGGAATTTGTCGAGAACTCAAAGGTTCATGTCCTCGCGGCATTCTCGGACGGCACTCTGGCGGGTATTGGGGCAGACAAGCCCGAACCTGCTCATTCATGTGCGCCCCTGACGCTTCCCCGACACACTTCCGGACAACCAACGACGATAGCGGGAGCGATAGCGCGGCAGTCAGGTGTAACGCGCTTTTGTCACGAGGGCGTACCTGCCCTCCCCGGCTCCCCCCACCACCACCCACCACCCGGCAAGTATCTCGCGCATGAATTAACCGGGAGGTGGGGCCAAGGGCAACCACCGCGTCCCCGCCCATAGTTGCCACAATCTTGCCAAAAGTGTTTGGTATAATCGAGAAGAAGAATGCCAAGAATCAACGACTTTAAGGGGAAGTGGGTGATCGTTGGGACTCGAACCCAAGGCCCTTTGATTAAAAGTCAAATGCTCTACCAGCTGAGCTACGGGATCAAATGGACTGCAAAGTTACGGCTTCATGGGGAAATGAACGGAAGAGTTTTATTTTGAATGAATATCACGTGGTCAATGCTGATAAATCGAGGGGTTGTGATGAAGGTGCTGCTGTATATCGTTCTTGCATTCGTCTTCATGTCCTCAACCGAAGGCGTCGCACAAGAAAAGCGGGTGAGTGATGAGGATCGGGTCCGACAGGCGATCAAGCTGATGGACGCAGGGGGATGCGGCGATCGCGATCGGGATCCTGCAGGATGTGCTTACCCGACTCCCCGGTAACGGTACGGTGCTTTTTGAACTGGCCTATGCATACCGCGTAAATGAACAGCTCGACTCCGCGATCGAGATCCTCGAAGAACTGGTCTCTCGTGATACTACGGAACCAATGTGGTTTCAAGCGCTCGGCACGAATTACCACTTTGCCGGTGATGCGGATAAGGCGATCGATACCTACACGGAAGGGTTGAAACATCACCCTCGAAGTCACCTTCTCTATCATGAACGTGGCGTGGTCTATTATTCGGAACAGAAGTGGGAAGAAGCGGTTGACGATTTCGAACGCGCCATCGATCTTCAACCGATGTATCCGCCTCCATACCTCCGACTCGCCGAAGTGTTCATTTCCTCAAAAACAAACAATGTCTGGGGGATGATCTACGGCGAGATCTTCAGGAACCTTGAACCCACATCGAAACGCTCGGTTGCACTCGGCGATATGCTCTATCGATGTTACCTCAAGAACATCAAACAGAAATCAAATGGCTTCAGTATCACGTTCTGCTCCGATGCGTCGATCGTTCAGCAAGACAGCGGGATCGGTGGCACTGTCTATCGGAAGTCCCGGTTTCCAATGCCCTATGGCGTAGGCGCATACGAAATGCCAATGATGCTCGCCGTGCTCGGCACACGGAAGATGGACATGCGCTCACTTGCCACTATCCGTGGCCGCTTCATAGAGCAACTCGATACGTTGAAGATCGATTCGATCTATGGCAATAATGTGCTGTATGACTATCAACGAAAGGTCCATAAAGCCGGACATATGGAGGCGTATTCGTTCTGGCTCCTTCAATCAGGCGACCCAGCAGCCTTCGCTGAATGGGTAGCAGATAATGGACCGGCCTATAAAGAGTTCCTTTCCTGGCACGAGGTCAACACACTGTCCCTCACCAAGGGCCGCCGCTTCCTCCGCAAAGAACTCTATGAATGAGTAACTCAGTAACCTCGTAACCTCGTAACCTCGTAACCTCGTAACCTCGTAACCTCGTAACCTCGTAACTGAGTAACTAGTAACTAGTAACTGGAAGTCTCATACTCTTCGTCAGAAACTCCTTCACCACCTCCACAATGCCCGGGGCATCAAGCTGTAGGTCTGCGTGGAGTTCTTCCTGGGTGCCGTGGTCTACGTAGATGTCGGGGATGCCGTGGATCTTGAAGTCTACGGAGCCGACGTGATGTTGTGCGAGATGTTCGGCAACGGCGCTTCCAAAACCGCCTTGGATCTGACCGTCTTCGATGGTGATGATGCGACCAATACGCAGTGCAAGATCGTCGATCATCGTTAGGTCAAGGGGCTTTACAAAACGGGCATTCACAACTTCACAATCAATGCCCTGCGTCTTGAGGATCTCGGCTGCCTTCATCGCATGGGCGACCATCTTGCCGATGGCAACGATAGCAACGTCCTTGCCGGTGCGCAGTGTCTCACTCTTGCCGATCTCGATGGAACGCATCGGACCAATGGGTGTGCCTACACCACTGCCGCGGGGATAACGAATGGCCACCGGACCTGCCGTGTAGGAATACACGGCGGTATACATCATGTCGCGCAGTTCTTGTTCATCCTTTGGTGCCATCACCACCATGCCTTGGATGATGCGCAGGTAGGCAAGGTCTAAAACGCCATGGTGGGTTGGACCGTCGGCACCGACCAATCCAGATCTGTCGAGCGCAAACACAACATGCAGATGCTGCAACGCAACATCGTGGGCAATGTGATCGAAGGCGCGCTGCAGGAAGGAGGAGTAGATGGCAACAACGGGGATGACGCCTTGCGTGGCAAGACCGGCAGCAAAGGTCACGCCGTGACCTTCTGCAATGCCTACGTCGTAGACTTTGTCGGGGAAACGCTTCTGGACAATGTCAAGCCCCGTACCATCCGGCATGGCGGCAGTGATGCCAACAACCTTGGGGTTGGTTGACATGATCTCGACCATTGCTTCGCCGAATACTTTTTGATAGGTAGGGGGCGGAGCAACTGCCGGCGGCGGTGTGGAAAGTGCCTTGCCAGTGATCTTGTCTACCTTGCCGATGGCATGGAGGAACTGTTTGTCGCGCTCTGCCGGACCGTATCCCTTGCCCTTCTGGGTGATCACGTGGAGAAGGATGGGACCCTTCATCTCGCGGATGCCTTGAAGCATGGTGACGAGGTTGTTCACGTTGTGACCGTTCACTGGACCGAAGTAGCGGAACCCAAGGGTCTCGAACAACATGCCGGGTGTGATCACGGCCTTCATGCCCCCTTCGAGACGATGGGCAACGGAACGAATACGATCACCGAGACTGTCCATGCGCTCGGTCATGCCAAGGATCTTCTCACGAAGTCTGCGTCCGGCAGGGGAGGCAAAGATCTCGGAGAAATAGTTCGACATCGCCCACACGTTGGGGGCAATGGACATGTTATTGTCATTTAGTACAACAAGGATGTCACTCTTGAGCACGCCGCAGTTATTCATTGCCTCATAGGCAAGTCCACCGGTCATCGCACCATCACCGATCACAGCTACAACCTTGTAGTCTTCCTTGAGCTGATCGCGCGCAGCAGCCATACCGAGGGCAGCGGAGATCGACGTGGTTGCGTGACCTGCTCCGAAATCATCGAAGATGCTTTCACTGCGTTTGAGGAATCCCGATAAGCCCCCTTTTTGACGGATCGTATCAAGGGTCTTCCGGCGTCCTGTCAAGATCTTATGCGGATAGGCCTGGTGCCCGGTATCGATCACGATCTTATCGTGCGGCGTGTTGAAGACGTAGTGCAGAGCAACGGTGAGCTCCACTGTTCCAAGTCCGGCGCCGAAGTGACCTCCCACGCGCGTGATAGTGTCTACAAGGCACTCGCGTACCTCATCACTCACGGCACGCAGATCGGTCTCGGGAAGCTTGCGAAGATCCTCGGGTGTATCGATGCTCGACAAAAGGCGATAGTTCAACGTGATGTCCTTGGGGTCTCCACGATCACCTGCACCGTGCGAGAGAGTTGACGTCCAACAGCTACGTCATTGGAGAAGATCTCGGTGCCTTCGCCAACTCCGTTGATGGAGTATTTGGCATCCTTGGCCCGTGATTGGAGAAACGCACGAACGGTCTCTGCACGTTCCCGAGAGAGTTTCTGGTTGTACACATCGTTACCGATGCGATCGGTGTATCCGATGATGTTCACCTTGGATGTAGACGTGATGTTCGGCAACACCATCATCTCAAGAATGCGTGAGTTGTCTTCGGTGAGTGTTGCCTTGTCGAAGTCGAACAGGATCAAGGAATATTTGTCGACCGTGCGGTCCGGCAAATTCTCTGTCTTCTTGCGAACACTCGATACATAGTCAACAGGAATGGAGCCGATGGCCGTTGCACTATCACCCTTTACCGAACGGAAGACCATTTCGTAGTCGACGGGGACTTGGTCGGCAGAGAGTTCGTTGGGACGGATCGGCCATGAGACACGTTCAGGTCGGCCGAGCCCGTTGATCTCACGGAGCTGACGTCCGGCCTGCATCACACTCAGCGACCACGAGCTCAAGGAGTCTTCGCTGTCAACCTTGGGGTGGAAGGTCACAACATCCGGCGTTGACACACGCTGATTATCGGCGGTGATCACAACCGGTGCAAGGACATCTGGTACGTTCGACGAGAACTCCACACGTCGGTTCTCAACGATTCCGTCTGGGTCCGTTGCTGCCGACGGTTTCGATGGAGTTGCCGTTGTTTTTGTGACGATCCGTGCGGGATCGATGCCGAAAGCAGTAACGAGGTAGTTCTTTGCCCAATTGGCACGTTTCTCCGGCAGATCCTTGGTCTTTGCTTCGTTCTTTCCGTCGGTGGTACCGGTGATCGTGAGTGATGCCTGCGGATAGGCGATCATGCGCGAACCGATGATGTTCAAGAGATTGCGATTGACCTCAATGGCATCAAGCGGCAATGTCTCTGGCTGGAAGCCACCCTTCTCCGGCATATGGTCTGTTGTCTGCGATGATGCATCCGGAAGTCCGTTCTCCTGTGCGAACACGTACGGCACAAGCGGGAACATCTCGTTGTACCGAACGTCCTCCACATTGAGGGCCGATACGTTTACTTCCTTACCATCACGATCATAGGCCGTGATACGATCGATCGATGCACTCATGCCGCGTGATGAAGTTGGTATTTCCTTCTTGTCGGCGAATCCAAAGAAGACATTCACACCGATGCGGATCTGTGAGAACGATGTTGGAGAGTAGGTAGCAGCCGAAGAGATATTGGAAAGGGGCAGGCGATACGACACTTCCGGTTGGATGTACCACTGTGAACTATCGAGTCGAATGGTATACCCAAGACCAAGAAGAAGCGCCGTACGAACAGAACTCTCCGGAATATCCGTTCCGTCGGCAAACGTCTGAACAGTCTCGGTGTTCTGCGCCGTGGCCGTTGCTGTTTGCGATACGGTTGCTGCCAGCGGAATGCCGAATTCGAGACCTACGAGAGGATGCAGAGACACATCGCCAAAGAGTCCATAGAACTCAGCAACGGGTGAGATCTCCAAGGTTGAGGAGAACATATCAAGTTCATTCACAACGGTGGTGGGGGCAACGAGTTGTTGCACGGAAGAAGAGCCCGACATGCTGTTGTACCCGATACGACCCGAAATATGGATCATCCTTGTGACCGGGAAGCCCATGATGAATCCAAACGCACCACCAAGCCCCATACTTCCGCTTGTGAAACGCAGAGAATCGTTCACAAAGGGGGCGAATTGTGGCTGCGTAGCTCCAAAACCCCGCCATACTTGAACGGACGGCGAGAGCGGATTGAGTGTGAGACCTCCGGAGAGTCCAACACGCAGCGGTGGAATGACTTGAGCACTGGCCACACCCGTGGTGAGGAGGGCAACGATGGTTAAACGCAAGAGTCGAATCATGCAACAAAACTACGTTATGGGCGTACACACGCGCCGACCTGCGGGTCAATGTGGACAACGTGGAAGAAACACTTTAGCTTGCAGAACAGTACCCTCACAACGCCAATATTCCTTTTTAAGGTTCACCGCAATGTTTTGTACCCGCTTTGTCTCAACAGCGATCGTTTTTTTAACCTTCGCAGCGTTCTCCGTCAGTCCTGTCGATGCTGCAGAAGAAGGTAAGGGTGGGGAGCCATTCTCGATCGGCGTCTACCTCGGACCAAGTATTCCGAGTGAGTCCATTGAGCAGATCTATGATTCGATCGATACAACGGGTATCGGTGCAGCATATGAAACGGCATCAAGTCTTGGCTACCATCTCGGTGCCAAACTGCGGTTCGGACTCTCCGATGCGTTCAGTTTCTCCGGGGGTATTCAATACACACAGTTCCCGGGTCAGGATCAGACGGCCGTGCTCGACAATGGAACGCGGATTCAGCTGCAGACGGTAACAACCTATGTACCTGTCTATGCCGGTGTCACGTTCATCCCGATGCAGGGACTCTTCCGTCCGTATGTGTCCACGGAGCTCATGTATTCGTATCGCAATGTATCGGTGAGCGAAGGCAACAGCATTGTCGAAAACCTCATCACGGGTACTGGACAAGAACTCGAGCCACAAACATCACGGTTTGGTGCTGCGATAACAGGCGGACTGGAGTTCAATCTTGGTGGTTTGCGTCCGTTCCTCGAAATGAAGTATAACTGGACGAATCTCGTGGGCAAGGAAGACGGAGAGGCAACGATGTCGTTTCTTAACGTGAGTATTGGCCTCGTTTTTTGAACCACCAGTAGAACGGTATTCCCGACGTAAGCAGGATGACGCCCCAGAGTGAGTTGATCACTGGGGCGCTTCCGTTTCTGTAGTTCTCTACGTCGGAGAAGATGGTGAAGCCCAAGAAGGTCACAGCAAAGAGAATGAAGACGATGGGCACAACAGGATATCCCCAGGTCTTGTACGGTCTATGTGCATCGGGCATCTTCCGCCGGAGAACGAACACTCCATATGCACCAAGGGCATAGAAGCCCCAGCTCACAAAGATCAACATGTCGGTGAGCATATCGAAGGTGCCGGAAAAGATCAGAACCGTGGTCCAACCCAGCTGCAGCGTGAGTGAGCGAACCGGCGTACGGAACCGGTCGTGTACCACACCAGCCCCCTTAAAGAACATCCCTTCGTTGGCCATCGAATAATACACGCGTGAAGTTGCAAGGATGGTTCCGTTGGAGGTGCCAATGGTGGAGACCATCACCGCAACACTTACAAACACCGCACCAAAGGTGCCCATCATGATGAAGGCGGCGTCTCGTGCAACGGCAGACGATGCACTGAGAGCGTCGATGGGGAGGATGGTGAGATAGGCGATGTTGATCAGGACATAGACGCTGATGCAGATAGCCGTGCCGAGCATAAGTGCACGAGGAACGGTCACCTGCGGATTTTTCACTTCACCGCTCACATAGGTAAGGTTGTTCCACCCGTCGTATGACCAAAGAGCCTTGTTCATGGCCATGGCCAGGGCGAACATCAAGGCAGTGCCAACCGGCACCGTGGTGGATGAAGAGGCAACGATGTTGCCAACGTGACCGCTTGTGCTGGTGAAGGCCATCACAACAAGGAAGAGAATGGCTGCTACCTTGGCTACTGTAAAGAGCCCCTGAACACGTCCACCTTCCTTCACTCCAAGGGCATTGATCAGCGTGAGTCCGGCAACTGCACCAAACGTCATGAGCTTGATACCGATCTGCTTGAGCGGATAGATCGTTGCAAAGGGAAGTGAGATAGCCCAGGCCGTGGCAGTGGATTCATCCAGTTCCCAGAGCGGGACAACGGTGTTGAAGTACTCGGCAAACACAAAGGTGATAGAGGCAATCGAGCCCGACTGGATCACAACGAACAAGGCCCAACCGTAGAGAAAGGCCATGAAGTCGCCATACATCACCCGGAAGTACTGATACTGTCCGCCGGTGATGGGGATCAGTCCGGCCACCTCTGCATTGGTCAGCGCACCAAACATCGTTACAAGTCCGGCAACCACCCACACGCCCAGCAGCAGCTCCGGTGAATGGAGAAAACTCGCCATCGCCGATGGATTGCGAAAGATCCCCGATCCGATCATTCCGCCAACAACAAGAGATGTTGTGGTGAACAATCCAAGTGTAGCTACAAGCCCTTTACGACCAGAACTCTGCGTCATGTATCCCTCGTAGTGAAGTTCCCAAGATACGTGTTGAGAACATCCAACGGTATACGGCCGATACAGATGTATCTTCGTTGACAATGATCATCGCTCTTCTCGTTGGGGCACTCGTAGGATATGTTCTTGCGATCCCACCCGGACCGATCGGGATGGCATCTGTCCGAACCGGACTTCGAGATGGATGGCGTCAGGCTATCAAGCTCAGTGTCGGTGCGGGCCTGCTCGACCTGATCTACTGCTCTCTCGCAATGTGGGCAAGTTCGTGGGTTGTGGACCTCCTCCGTTCGATGGAAGGGGGCAACCCTATCGTTACACTCTCCATCCAACTGGTCATCGTCCTCTTCATGATCGGCTTTGGCATCTTCCAGATCCGAGAGCACCCAGTTAAAGGAGTGGATCCCGAGAAGCATAAGCGAGGCGACAAACTTCTCTCCAGAGTTACCTCGAACGGTCCGTTCTTTGTTGGCGTTGGTTTTGCCGTTGCAAATCTTGCCAACCCTACGTTCATCCCGGCCGTGATGGCCATGACCACGTTCATTCAAAAGATGGGTGTATTCGAGCAGACCTTCCTCAACGCCATGGCGTTCTCTGTAGGATTTGGAGCAGGAAATACCCTTTGGCTGATGACCTTGGTCCGACTTGTCTTGGCCTTCCGAGATAAGATGACGCCCAAGTTCATTCATCGGATTCAACAGGGAACCGGTGTAACGCTCATCCTATTTGCGGCATTCTACTGCTACCGTATTCTCAGTGCCACTCCGTGGGATGAGATCCGTAAAATCATTGCGCCTGTCTAAGTGTTTTTTCGTAACGTCGCTACCATGAGTCTTTTCCGTGTTCCGGCGATAGCGTTGTTCTGCCTACTTGCACATCATGCCGCCACGGCGCAGGTTGCATCTATTGGGGTTAAAGGCGGCTACCAATACATTATGAACACGTCGTCGATCTACGTGTTGCCGGGCAGCCCGGATTGCGGACAGTTCTCAAATGGTAACTCCAGCGGCTTCTTTGCCGGACTCACAGGTGAATATTCGCTCTTTGGCGATGCCTTTGAACTGGCCGGCGCCCTTGTCTATTCGCTGCGCCCGGCAGAACTGTCAACCACCACAGTAGATGGCTTTGAGGTCCTCGACCCAAATTCTAACCTCTATGTTCCGATGGTTCGCGAACATGTCTTCACCAGCTCATTGGGCTACGTAGCGGTGGAACTGGGCTTTCGTTCTCGTCCGCTGGATTGGCTTCCGGTCTATATACGGGGCTCCTTCGATGCCGGCAACCCGCTTGTTGATGCTACCTACATGCAGACGGAAGAGATCACCTCGCCCGACGGCGTGCTGTTTCCCGATGGCACGCAGAAACATGTGATCGCCGAAGGCGAGTTTCCGGGACTAGGCACGGCTATGGGCGTTTCGGGTGCCTTGGGTGCCGTGATCCCGCTCTCCAAACACGTAGAACTCTGTCCAGAGGTCTTCTATCGGTACGGCTTGAATTCGATATCATCGTCATCCACCTGGAAACAGTCGTTTGCCGGCGCCGGCATTCAAGTGCGTTATCGCATGTTCAGTGACGAAGTGCCGCCTCCACCACCACCACCACCACCACCACCACCTCCGCCGCCGGTTATCGTTGAAGCACCGCCACCTCCTCCGCCCGCTCCTGAGCCGGTGCCGGCCGTGATCGCCTCCGTGCGCTCGCAGCCGTTGGAGATCCGTGAGACGGTGGTGACGCAGACCTTCCCGCTCCTGCCATACGTCTTCTTCGACAGTACGTCGTCGGCCCTCGATCCAAAGTATCTGGGCAATGATGACGTTGCGCAGTTCAGTGAACTGGCTCTGCCAAAACAGACCCTGCCGATCTATTATCGTATGCTTGACATCGTAGGTGCCCGTTTGCGGGCAACACCGAGCGTAGTTCTGACGGTAACGGGCACAACAGATGGACTTGAAGGGGGCTCAGCAGATCAACGAACGAAACTCGCATCGGCACGGGCACAAAGTGTTGTGACGTATCTGCGCTCGCGCTGGGGTCTTGGTGAGGACCGTTTCAAGATCCGCACAACGGAGAGACCTTCTCTAGTGTCGAACGAACAATACACGCAAGGCATCGAAGAGAACCGCCGCGTTGAACTCACGGCAAGCGATGGATCCGTCCTCGACCCTGTAGTGCATACACGATTCAACGAATACGTCCCCGTGCAAGGGCATCACGACTTTGCCGTGGACGTGCGCAATCCTGAGCAAGCTTCCTCGTGGTCTCTTGATGTGAATCACCGTGAGCGCTCCATCGGTGCGCGCACGGGTGGCAGCGTTCCGCCAGCGCAGATCAGCTTCGATCTCACACAGGAAATGACCGATAAACTCGGACCCGTGGTTGGCACAACAGATACACTTGATGCGCAGCTGGGCATTGTCCAGAAGGATGGAACACCTGTGCGCGCTTCAACGCGGTTCCCGGTGATAAAGACCGTAGCCAATTACGAGGTGAGTCGGTTGAGTCTTATCGTTTTCGATTACGACCGTGCCGATATCTCCGAACAGAACAAGGAAATGATGCGCAGGGTGGTGAAGGCTTCGTCGGGACAAGGGAGTGTTGCTACCATTGTTGGATCAACTGACCGACTTGGTGAACTTCAGCATAACATGAATCTTTCCAACGAACGCGCCAAGTCTGTGGAACAATTCGTACGTTCAATAGCCCCTTCCCTGAATATCACGGAAGTGAAGGGCATCGGACCTGCGATCCTGCCATATAGTAACGAACTGCCCGAAGGTCGATTCTACTGCCGAACGGTCTCTTTGACGATCACAACTCCGTTGAGGGAGCGATGAACAGACGAAACCTCTTTACAAGTTTGGTGCGCGCTTCACAGCGCGGCGGAGGTGCACTCGATGCAGCTCCGGTGGTGCAAGCCGGTCTTGAACCGTACACCACACCGCTCACGCTTGAGGATGTATTCCACCTCTACCGCCGGCTTGGGTTCTCTGTGTCCATGCCTGTTGCTACGTCCCACGTTGGCAAGCAAGCAGCGGACCTCGTAGAGCAGCTGCTGGGTCAGGATGATCCGGGTGATCCGACCCCGGACATGGCCTTTGCCAAATGGCGAGACCCTGCAACACAGCAGATGGTGGACTACACGGAAAATCCACAAGGCGCTGACATTCAAACGCGTCTTGCCATCGAAGGATGGTGGAAGGCCAATCATCGAACGTTCTCCAACTGGTGGCTGGGGACAATGTCCCGTGATGCCAGCTCCGTTGAACGTCTCACGTTGTTCTGGATGAGCCATTGGTGTACGGAGTTCTCGTTCGACGAGACGTACATGGTTCCGCAAATGCACTATCGTCACTATCGGATGTTGCGCAAGAATCGCTTGGGGAATTTCCCGTCGATGGCTCTTGATGTTACGGTCGATAACGCAATGGTCTTCTACCTCGGCGGTACCTACAACGAAGTAGGGAAGCCGAATGAGAACTACGGTAGAGAATTGCTTGAGCTCTTCACAACAGGAATTGGTTGGTATACAGAAGGCGACGTGAAAGAAGCCGCCCGCGTCCTCACCGGATGGAAGGCGTCTCGCTTTAACGACCAACCAGCACCGAAGGGGATCTACAACACGTGGTTCGATGCGAATAAGCATGACACAGGCGCGAAGGAATTCTTGGGTGTGACCATTCCGGCACGCACAGCTGACAACAACACGGAGTTTCAGGTACTCAACGAAGAAGTCTTTGAACTCATCAAGATCATCTTCCGTGTACGCCCAGACGCAGTGTCACGGTTTATCGCCCGCAAGGCCTACCTGTACTTCGTGTATAGCTCAAAGGGCGATGTTGATGAATCGTTCTTGAACGATCTCGCCGCAGAATTCCGTGCTGCAAACTTTGACATAAAGCCGATGTTGAAGAAGCTCTTTACAAGTCAACACTTCTTCGATCCCGCTCTTCGTGGTGTTCAGATCAAGACACCAGTCGAATATGTAGTAGGACTGCAACGTCAGTTCGGCGTTGATGAAGCAGATCCGCAGAACTGGGTCCTGGAAATGGATCAAGTAATGTTCGATCCGCCGAATGTAGCAGGTTGGCCCGGACATCATACGTGGATCAGCACAAACACCTATCCGCGTAGGCGTGAGTTTGCGCGCAAGCTCATCGATGCCATGACCGATGCCCGTGCGAATGCCTTCATCCGTGAATTCGCAGACTATGATGATGTTGCCAAGTTCGTTCTTGGTGTAACCAAGTTCTTGTTGCCGGTGGATGTTTCTCAGGCACGACTCGACTTCTACAAGAGTGCGCTCTTGGAAGGTCAGCCCGACTACACGTGGGCAGAAAAGCTCGACGTACCATCTGCAGCTGCACGTGCGATGCGTGAACTGCTGAAGGCCATTGCTAAGGCCCCGGACTTCCAACTATGTTAAGCCCCCTCAACGTGAACACGATCGTCAAGGAACACCGATGAAACGTCGTACCTTCCTCTCGACAACTGCGGCAGCCGCTGTTGGCACTCAGGTCCTTGGGGGCGTCCCTCTAAAGGCGTTCTCACCGTTCGATCTCGGCGAACACGTGCAAGCCGATGATGATCGCATCCTTATTGTGATCCAAATGTTCGGCGGTAATGATGGTATGAACATGATCATCCCAGCTGATGATCCTGAGTACTACAAGATCCGTCCGAGCATCGCCGTCCCCAAGGAAAAGGCGATCAACGTGCTCTCGCGCGTCTATATGCACCCGTCTCTCGACTCCGACGCACCGTATAATCTCCGACGGATGTTTGAAGATGGCAGACTTGCCATCGTCAATGGGATCGGCTATGAAGCCCCTTCCCTTTCTCACTTCCGCTCCACGGATATCTGGTTGAGCGGATTCAATTCGTCCGACCCGAACAAGCGACTTGTTGATGGTTGGCTCGGACGCTATTGGTCCAATAAGATCAATGGTTTCCCCGAGGTCCTTCCGCCGGATCCTATCGCCGTTCAGATAGGGGGCTCCTTGTCGATGCTCTTGCAAAGTCCAAAGGGTGATATCGGTATCGCTCTAACGGATCCGCAGAAGTTCTTTGAACTTGGACAAGGTCTGTCACCCGACATGGATCCGATGCCCGAAGACACACGATATGGACGTGAGTTCAACTTCGTGCGTTTGGTTGCTGAACAATCAGACCGGTACTCAACTGTGGTGAAGAATGCCTTTGATAAGGGTGAGAACAAGGCAACCTACGATGACACGAACTTCGTAAAGCAGATGAAGCTTGTTGCTCGTCTCATCAGCGGCGGCTTGAAGTCGAAGATCTACCTTGTCTACATGGGCGGGTTTGATACCCACGTGCAACAGCAGGACGAAAATCTCAATGGACTTCATCCATATCTGTTGGAGAAGCTCTCTACAGGTATCGGCACGTTTATGCAGGATGCTCTTATCCAAGGCTTTGCTGATCGTGTTGTTGGTATGACCGTTTCGGAATTCGGCAGACGTCCATACGAGAATGGCAGTCGAGGCACTGACCACGGCGCAGCATCCGTCCAATTCGTGTGGGGCAATGGCGTCCGCGCCGGTGTCTATGGCGAAATGCCGGATCTGAAGAACTTCGACAGCAATGGCGATCTCCGATATCAGTGGGACTACCGTCGGGTCTATGCCGACGTGTTGGAGAACTGGTTCGGTGGTACGCCCGAAAACACCGAGACCGTCCTGGAAGACAAGGTCCTGCCATTAGGCGTTTTGCAACGCGCTACCAGCGTGGATGACACCTATGCAGGCAAGGTCCAGGTAGACGTACGCGTGATGCCTCAGCCGATGACGGATCACTCCGTCCTCGAATGGTATCAACCCGTTCCGGGTCTGGTGAACGTAGAGATCTATGGCAGCGAAGGCAGATTCCTACAAACCCTCTACACGGATCGTGTGATGCCGGGCACCATTCGTGTGCCGGTCCGTGGCATCGCATCCGGATCCTACATCTGCACCGTTACCGTCAATGGCGCTCGGACCGTTGTGCCGCTCACGGTTGTGAAATAGGCAACTGTTCGCTGTTCTCTGTTCGCTGTTCTCTGTTCGCTGTTCGCTGTTCGCTGTTCACTGTTCACTGTTTACATTGTGCTATTGTGAACACACGCAGAGACTTCTTATACACGATCATTCTTGGTTCCGGCGCGGTGTTTCTTGCACCGCTGCCGGGCTGTGGTCCGGCGCGTACGGCAGATGAAGTGCCTCCTGTAACGAAGATCGCCGATCCCATACGCCCGCGCGTGGGGACGCCGCAGTTTCGTGTTGCCCATGAATTTCTACGCGATGGCAAGCCCCTTCCGGAACCATCTACAACGGTGCGTAGAGATGTTGTTGTGATCGGTGGGGGACTCTCCGGACTCACGGCGGCTCTGGTGTTGCAAACGAATGGAGTCGACAGTGTTCTGCTTGAGTCAGAACCACGTTTAGGCGGATCCGCGGTGAGCGAGAAGATCAACACCGCATCTGTTCCGCTAGGCAGTGTGTATTTCGTGAGCCGCACCGAAGAGATCGAAATGTTGATCAAGGCAACATCGATCGAACCTGTGCAGTGTCCGGATGATGCGTACATTCTTCGTGATGGTCGCATCGTGCAGGATCTTTGGTCGGATAGTTCATTGAAGGGGGCTATCCCTGACGAACGCGACCGTGACGGGATGAAACGCTTTCGCGATGTTATCGCTGTGATGGATGCAGATCTGCCATCGTATCCGCTGCCAAAGACGTTGTCACCGCGAATGCAGGAACTCGATGCTCAGTCGGCCGCAAACTACATCGATCGTTTTGCATCGCCCACACTCGAGAAGATCATCAATGCCTATAGTAGGTCATCAATGGGAGCCCCTTCCACAAGGACCAATGCCTACTGTCTGCTGAACTTCTATCAGTCTGAGCTTGGTTCATCCTTTGGATTCTCGCGGTATAGTTTCCCGGGCGGAACAAGTCGTCTGGCTACGGGTGTTGCAGCTGCGTTGGAGAATACCAAGTCTGCTGCACTCGTGGCTCGCGTATATGAAACGGCTGACGATGTGCAGATCGATGTTGTTGAAGCAGATGGTACTGTCACACGATACTTGTCATCGTTTGCTGTTGTTGCAGTTCCGAAGTACCAATTGTCGAGGCTGTTATCTGATCCCGGCTCACATCGTCTTGAGGCATTGAAGAAGATCTCTTACGCTCCCTACGCCACAATTCAGATCAGCTCGAGTATTGCCATCGCATCGGGCAAGGCCTACGATACCTGGGACCTACGGGTTGAGAATTCCTACACTGATGTGATCGATCCGATGTGTATCCAACCAGGGGCCACTGCACACGTGGTATCATTGTACGTTCCGCTCGATCCATCACAACGATCCATGTTGCAGGATCCCGAAGCATTTGCATCCTTCGCAGCGAAGACCGTTGAAAAGTTTGCCGCCGGACTTACAGAAGAACAGCGTCTCTCCATCATCGACGTTCATTGCTGGGGTTGGGGTCACGGTATCGTTGTTCCCACACCGAAGTCGCATAATGGTCCGGCACAGACAGCAAGTGTTGCAACGGCGCGGCTTCGTTTTGCCGGCACCGATAGCGATTGTGCTCCGGCAATAGAGAATGCAACGGAGCAGGGGGCAAGAGCAGCGCGCGACATTATCGCCCAATTGCAACAGAGATCAGGCCGCTGATTTTGCCATCTTCGGAACGTTTCCTACCTTTGTGACCCCTCTGCGGAAGTGGCGAAATTGGCAGACGCACCATCTTGAGGGGGTGGCGCTCGCAAGGGCGTACGGGTTCAAGTCCCGTCTTCCGCACACAGTGGTAAAAAAGGTCGCTCATTTGAGCGACCTTTTTTCATTTCGACAAACTGTCTCGGGTAAATAGCGTTGCTGCCGACAGTGCAGTGTCCAGCATGCGCTCGATGTGCACACCATTTTCGTCGTAGCGAACCCACTCTTGGTCATCCTTTCTGGCATGGCCCCACCAGATCGATGTACTTTTGTCCGACGCCGACCGAACAGCCTGGGCGATCCGTACCGATGGCGCAACTTCCTTGCTGAACATGATCGGTCCGGTGTGTTCATTCATCCACGGCATTGCCTGATCCCAAAACCTGTGCTCATGGTCTAAGCGATCCAACGTGCATGAATAGGACGATGTGAATCGCTCCCACACGCGCACAAATGCGCTTGACGAGCTGCCCGGTGCATCGCGCGGCAATGGATCGTCCGCAGATGGTATCAGGAGGAACAGCGTGCATTGGAGCACGACGATCATGGCCATCATTGTCCACGTCACACGTTTGGCTGTTACAACACCAACGATCGTCGCAGGCACAACAAGTAGCAGATAGCCCTTGGCATAGTGCACGGTGACAAAGAACACCAACGCTGTGATGAATACAATGAAAAGGGGCTTTGTACATGTATCCGGTGCATCACTCGATCGAGTAAGCAACATTGGTATCAACGGAATGCAGAACCACGTGCCGTAGGCAAGGAAGGGAACGAGTTCGCTGAAAGGACGGAACGCAACAGGCGGACCCATCGCGACCAATGCTTTGAGTCCATCAATGCCGCCGCTTCCAAGGACTATGCCATAGATGGTTGCACCAAGAGCAGCAGTGGCAACGATCAGCGGAACAGTCAACGTAGTGAGAGAGAGGGACGAACGTTTTGACCATAGGAGCCAGAGAATACCAGGCAGCAGCAGAACGGCCGTCATCGGACGGAAGAAGGACGTCACGCCCAGGAGTGCCGGGAGCCACCGATGGTCACGGTCGCGGACGATGATCAACGTTACGATCGTACCCGCTGCAAGATCTACAGCATACGTCTCGGCAGCAAGAGCAAAGAACCACACAACCGGAGAAGTGAGCACTAATGTTTGAGTCCACATCGCCCCCTTCCATCCAAGGCGCTTGTGGAGTCCAAGACCAAGCAGGATAGCACTTAGGGGAATGAGCAGACCAAGGAGTCGCAACCCTGAAGCCGGACCCAGTATTGGATCGGCACATGCGCTGAGAGCAACGATACCCGGATAACCGGGCAGATGCGGTCTGTCCGCTGCAATGTTGAAATGACGTCCGGCAAGGATGAAGTTCCCGGCATCGAAGGAGATGAGTCCTACATGCGGTGAGGCATCAAGGGATACGATGATGAGGAGACCGCAGAGTGCCGTCCAGAGTAACGGTATGGCCGATGCACGCAGGAGTGACGATCGAAGTTCGGCCATGGCAAGCCCCTTATCGAGTGACGGCGATCTTGCCAACAGCTGAGGTGTTGGTGCCAGCGCTCTTTGCACTTACGAGGTAGACGCCCGGGGGGACGAGATTGCCGTTCACATCCTTGCCATCCCAAAGTGCTTGACGTCCGCGAGATTGAATCGCCGAGACAAGAATGCCGCCGCTGGTGATGATGCGGATATCGGCGTCGGGAGCAAGTCCATCGATCACAACCTGAACATCCTTTGTTGGAGCGAACGGCTGTGGATAACAGCGGATGTTGAAGTCGTCGAGTGGACGCATTGAAGATGTCTGAGCTACGCTGCAACCATTGGTTGTGCCGAAGTATGCCAGTCCGGATGTCTCATCCACCGCAACGGTGCGAATGTTGTCATCAAGTAATGGCGTGTTTGATTTTGTGATGGTGGAGATCACTTCGGTACCATCTTCATTCAGGACGAACACACCGCCGGTGGTAGCGATCCACTTGTAGTTTAGGGCATCAACATGGATATCGGTCACAACGGCGTTTGTTAAGGCTGAGATGCGGCGCACAAATGGAACACTCGTGTTTGAGAGTGTGCTTGGCGAGGAGATCACCGCAACACCTTTCGATGTGCCGATCCAGATCGCCCCTGATCTGTCGGATCGGATGCAGCTCACAGCATTATCCGGCAGCTGCGTATTGCTCGTGCGGACCACGTTGCACAGATCATCATCGGTGGCGGGTGTGTACCTGTCATTGTACGCAACAACGCCGCTGCCGGTTGGGCTTCCGGCCCAAACAGTACCCGTGAGGTCGATGGCAACCGTTCTGAAGATGTTGCTGCGAGGATCACTGCAATTCGGCGACCATGCCCATACACCGTCATCGAACTTCGAGAGGATCCGGTCAGCGGTCTGCTCATTCAACATCCATGTACGCCCCGATCTATCCTGCGCTACTTCTGCAACAAGCACATAGTTGGGATCGGCGGGGATCCCGGCAAGTGTGGAGTTGTTTTGATCGAACCTTTCGTAGACCACTCCGGTATCGGTAGGTGTGCAACGCAGCGTTCCTCCGCCCCACGTTCCTACCCACGTAGATCCGTCCGGCAATGATGAAACACGATAGCAGGCATTCGATCTGAGAAGGGGCTGAGTACTCGTGTTAATGTTGATCCAATCCGTTCCGTCAAAGTAACTCACGCCTTGACCGGTCCGTGGAGGATCCACTTCCGTTGCTACCCATATTCCGCCACGGGTATCTACATTGATGTGGGCAAACTGATTGGAGATCGGGGAGTTCACATTGAACATTGTAACAACGTTATTCTCAACGTAGCCCAACGCACGATCTCGCACAAAGACAAGGAGGAGCTCTTCACTTCCGGATCGTGGCCATACGTGACCCAATAACTCACCCGGCCAGGTGACGGATAGGGGGCCATTCATCGTTCGGATCTCTGAGGCTGTGTTGATGGCAAGTCTGTCCGTTGTAAAGGTCAAGCCTGTGATCACCTGCGGCGTACCGATGCGCATTTCGAATCTGCCGTTCTTCCATTCCACGGCAGCATAGTCTGTGGATGCAGCAACAGTGTTTCCGTTGGAACGAATGAAGTTCACTCGGATCGCCGGCAGACCCGATGTAGTATCGAGCACTGTCCATACACTCGGGAGACGCAACGTTTCTACGTTAAGCGGTGCAACAGCAACACCTGAATCCGTTGATGCCCAAAGCGTATCGCGCAGGATGCAGAGACTGCTCACGCGCGTCTTCTCCTGCAGATCGCCGATGCGGTCTACAGTCTCGATAAAGGTGGAGTTCTTGGTGTTATAGAGAACGATCCCAAAATCTGTGGCAATGAACAACGTATCGCCGCGCTTGCTGAAGTCGTTGATCCGACGGCGTGTGTATTGAGTTGCCCGACGGATGTCGGAAACATTGGTCCACGTCCCAATGGTATCAGCGATGTCCAATGAACCGTCACTCCCTCCAACGTAGGTTACATTCGCTACGAGGTCGCACATCAAGGATGTACAATCAAGAGTTTGTAATGCATCCACGTTGCGATATTCTTCAATGCTGCCATCGGTGCGATCGATCACCATTACACCCCCAGATGTAGCAGCCCAGATCCTACCGCGCAAGTCGATGTCTGCATCACGCACTGTTCGCAGGGATGACATCGTGCGCCAGTTCGACAATTGAATGGACTGTGCCAGCAAGCCAAGGCTTCCGAGGATACAGATGATCGCAAGGCTGAGAATGCGGTGCATAGGGTCTGGTCTGTGTTGAACGATCGGTACGTCCCGTAGGGGAACGTTACTGCCGGAGTTTTAGGGTTTTTCGCTGCGAAGCCGTTCCATAACGTCGGCCATTTCCAGTGCTCCGACGGCAGCTTCCGACCCTTTATTGCCATGAACGCCGCCGGCACGTGCTTCGGCCTGCTCCACGGTGTCTGTTGTGAGCACCCCAAACAAACACGGAACGCCGGTCTCAACGGCGATATCCATTAGACTATGTGCAACAGGTGAGGATACGTACTCAAAATGGGCTGTGTCGCCACGGATCACAACGCCAAGAGCTATCACCGCATCTACACGCTGCTCCATAGCAATGGCCTTGACGCAGACAGGGATCTCGTAGCTGCCCGGACAACGCACGATCACCACGTCCTGGTCGCGGACGCCTGCACTGCGAAGCGTCTGTACGGCCCCATCTAAAAGTGCGTCTACAATGATCCCGTGCCACCGTGCCGCAACGATGCCAATTCTACGTCCGGCTCCGCTTGGTGATGTTTCCGGCAAGGGACTGGAAGAGGATGTACTGGCCATCGTTAACTCCCTCTGCGGATGCGTACAACACGCGTTTGAATGTTGTCGAGATGGTCGGCCGTTATTCCAAATGCGCCAAAGTTGCGTTCATCATAGTCGCGTGATCCGTGGAAATCAGAGCCACCCGTGATGAGAAGTCCATGTTGCTCCGAGAGTACGCGATAGAATTCCCTCGTAACGTACCAATGGGACGGGTGATAGACTTCGATACCATCGATCCCCGTTGCTACCAAGGTCAGGAAGGACCTCGGGTCTGCATAATGTCTGCCGGGATGTGCTACCGATGTGATGCCCCCTGCCCGATGGACCATTTGTACTGCCTCCGAGACAGGGAAGGGGCTTTTTGAAACGTAGCCGGGTTTGCCAACATCGAGGTAGGCATCAAAGGCTGCTTGGATAGAGGACACAATGTTGCGTTTGACGAGGACGTCGGCAACGTGCGGACGACCGATGGGCGCCTTGCCGGCGGACTCTGCCACTTCGTCGAACGAGATGTTTACACGGGCAACCTTGAGGCGGTCTACCATCTCGCGAGCACGCCGTTCCCGGTCCTCGCGGAAGAACGCCTCGTATTTCTGGATCTCTTCGTTATCTGGGTCGAGATAATAGGCAAGCAGGTGAACCTCACGTCCGGCTTCGAAACATGAGATCTCAATGCCTTCTACAAGATGGAGTGGGCCATTGTATCCGTCTGCACGCAACATCCGGAACGCATCCATGTTGTCGTGATCTGTGATGGCAAGTGCCACCATTCCGGCCTGTTCGGCCTTCACAACAAGTTCGTGAGGCGTAAGAAGTCCGTCAGAGCGATTGGTATGAGAATGCAGATCGCCGATCAAGGATGGGTCGGTCACGCAGCGTCCTCCCGAACAAACCATGCGCGCGTGATCAGGCCATTCTTGCATTCATAGGTTGCAACGGCATGAAGGGAAGAACCGGGGCGAATACCTGTAACGTCCTCTTCATCGAAGACGAAGGGCGGGCAGACGACGCGGCTCACAAGTCTGCAATGAAGGTCAGGATGTTCAGCGAACATCGGACCGTATCGATCGAGAAGAGACTGACGGCCGTTACAGAAAATGGTGCCGGTAGCGAGATCGATGCATTGAATATCGTCGGCATAGACAGAGGCGAAGCGCTCGATATCTCGAGCATTATACGCGTCCAGCTGTTCCTGAGCACATTGTTCAGGTGTTCGTAGTTGTTGTGTGGTCATGCGGAGGCAAAGATAGCCCCTTATCGCGACGTCGGAGATGCGAGCATGCGGGCGATCATGGATTGAAGGACCACAAGGGGTTCTGTGGAGGTCGATTTCAGGGTTGCTTCGGCGGACCGGAGGATCCCTAGGCCTCGTTCTATACGTCCGGGACCCAACCTGTCTAGGGCGTCAAAGGCATCGCCGATCTTGAACGGTGGAATCCCTGCCGTGCGTGCGATCTCGCCACGGTCTGTCACACCACGCAGGTCAATGAGCCGAAACAGTGAGGTAAAATACCTTGTCACCATGCTGATGATGAGCATTTCATTCCTGTCGGTCTCCATCATCTTGGTTGCAATGGTCATCGCCCGTGCAGCATCTGCCTTGCCGATGGCGTCCTGAAGTTCGAAGACGTTGAACTCGCGCGAACTTCCAACGATGGCCAAGATGTCATCGGAGGTGGCCTCCGTACGATCGCCAAGATAGACGGTCAGTTTTTCCATCTCCATCGACAGGTCACGCAATGAGGTGCCGAGCTTAGCAATGAGGAGTTCCGGTGCACCCTGTGGAAGGCTGATGCCAAGCATAGTAGCTCGCTTCTTCAACCACGATCCAACCTGCGACTCTTTCAAACGAGGGTACTCGCCGTATGAGACGTTCGTAAGGAGGAGATTGAACGGATACTTGAGTGCGGAGATCTTGCGTTTTGCTGTGGCCGCATTCTTCGTAAGAGCGGCACTTATTCCGTCGGCCGACGGAAGTGCGGCGGTCAACAGGAGGAATGTTGTGGTCGATGGTGCGTCAAGGTATTGCTGCATCGGATCAGACCCCTTCCGCCCCTTCGACGCCGAGAGCTTGTCTGCTCTGCGCACCCACACCACCCGTCGCTCCGACATCATCGGAAACGAACGTGCAATAGAGAGTACCGCATCCAACGTCATCCCCTCACCATCAAGAACATCGCAGTTCATCCCTGTGGTGTCCAGTGCAGAGGCTGCATCGAAAAGTCTCTGCGCATCTTCTTCAACAAGGAGGTCCTCCTCACCAAAGAGCAAGAGCACGGGCGGAAACGATCCGCTTTTGAGAATGGAATCGATCATCGCTGCGACGTCTTAGGATCAAGGGCATCACGGAGTCCGTCACCAAAGACGTTCAGGACCAGCACACCAATGGCCATTGCAAGACTCGGGAACAACGTCATCCCCCAGTTCGTGCCCAGAGCGATGTAGCCGTAGCCGTCCTTGATCATCTGTCCCCACGAAGGTGTAGGGGGCTGAACACCCAATCCAATGAAACTGAGAGAAGCTTCTGCAATGATGGCCGTTGCGAATCCGGCTGTTGAGAGAACGATGATCGGTCCGGCTGCATTGGGGAGCATGTGACGGAAGATGGTGCGGATGTGGCCATACCCAAGAGCTCGTGTTGCCTCTACATACTCTTGTTCGCGGATGGAGAAGAACTGACCACGCACGATGCGGGCGATGTCTACCCACGACGAAATGCCGATGGCAACAAAGGTTTGCCAGTATCCCTTGCCAAGGATCACACTGAATGCAACAACGAGGAGAATGGTTGGGAACGACCATACAACATTCACCAGCCACATGATGCCGTCATCTGCCCAGCCACGGAAGTAGCCGGCCAATGCTCCAAGAATGATGCCAATAGCAAGAGCAATGGACTCTGAGATGAGTCCAACGCTGAGAGAGACACGCATGCCGTAAACCAAACGTGTAAAGAGGTCTCGACCGAAACGATCAGTACCTAGGAGGAACAGCGGCTCATCGTAATATTCGTGTGGTTCTGTGCCGATCAGCGTGCTGCGAGCCACGCGATAGGGTTCTCCTGCTGGGTCTTGATAGTAGACGGAGTCTCCCACCTCTTTATACGAGGACACTGCAATGATAGACGGAACATCTGCATCTGCCAGGTTCCGTTTGAAGATCACCTTGCCGCGGAAGCCCGCAGGCTTCACACTGTATTCGAGGATCTGCGTAGATGGATCGAAGGGTGTAACGAATGGCGCAAAGATGGCCATGATGACCATGATGCCAAGGACGATCATGCCGATCACAGCTCCGCGGTTCTTGCGAAGCCGGCGCCATGCCAGACGACTCGGGCTTTCGCCTGTTGAGATACTCATGAGAGGCGCACCTTCGGATCGATGAAACCATAAACAAGATCGGCCAACGTATTCACGGCAACGAAGACCACGGCAGTAAACAACACCGTGCCTTGGATCATCGGATAGTCGAGCTTCTCGATCGCATTAAACGCTGCAAGGCCAATGCCCGGCCAATTGAAGATGAACTCAATGAAGTACGTACCCGCCAGAAGTCCGGCAAACCAGGCACTCACCGTGGTCACAACAGGATTCAATGCATTGCGCAGTGCATGTTTGAGAAAAACCGTGCGACTGGAAAGCCCCTTGGCACGAGCGGTTCGAACATAGTCCTGACCCAACACGTCGAGCATACTGGATCGTGTGACTCGAGCGATGATGGAGAGGGGACGGATGGCAAGAGTCACCATCGGCAAGACCAAGAACTCGGGCCCTCGGTCCACGTAGCCGCTGTTAGGGAACCACTCGAGGACTACACCGAAGAAGAGGACAAAGAGCAGACCAACAACAAAAGCCGGTAAGGATATCCCAAGCAGGGAGGTGGACATCGTAAGCGTATCGATCCACGTGTTGGGTCGCCAGGCAGCGATCACCCCAAGAAGGATCCCCAACACCGTGGCGATAGCGATCGATGTAAGCGCTAAAAGTGCCGTTGCCGGAAGTCGTTCAATGATCGTTTCAGTCACAGATCTGTTCGTTGCGATCGATCGTCCAAGGTCACCCTGAACGAGATTGACCATATATGTCCCGATCTGGATTGGAAGGGGCTTATCAAGTCCCAACTGCTCACGCATCGCCGCAACAGATGCTGAATCTGCGCGCTGTCCAAGCAGGACACGGGCAGGGTCGCCCGGCGGCCGAATGAAGAACGTCACCACCACCACACCCGTTAGAACCAGGAGTGTGTAGAGGATCTTGCGAAGGAGGTAGGTGATCATCGGATGTCGGAAGAGAGTGCGAGATGTTCAACGTTGACGCGGACCGGTTCGTCCACCGGCATGCCAAGGAACTGACGTGCAAGCATGGTGAAGGCCGGCGTGTGATCGGTCACGTAGAGGGAGATCAGTGGCATGTGCAAGAGCTCTTGCGGTTCGGCAGAGATCAAACGCTGCGCATCGATCGCTGCACATTCTCCGCAGTCAATGAGTTCTACGCCGGGGAGAATAGACGAGAGTACCGGACCAAGCAACGGATAATGTGTGCAGCCGAGCACAAGCGTATCGATGCCATTGGCAACGAGTGGACGGAGGTACTCTTCTGCAATGAGACGTGTTGCCGGAGAATCAAGCCATCCTTCTTCGACCAACGGAACAAAAAGTGGACACGGCCTGCTGTGGACATGCAGCGTCCTTCCCTCTGCATACCGTTCGATGCATCGTGCATAACTATCCGATGCGACTGTGGCGCGTGTGCCGATCACACCGATATGACCGTTCCTTGTGCGAGACACAGCTTGGCGAGCAGCCGGTTCGATCACGCCAACCACCGGGATGCTCAGCGATGCTCGCAACGTATCGAGTGCAAGAGCCGATGCTGTATTACATGCAACAACGATCATCTTCACATTATGTGTGAGGAGGAAGGCGGCGCATTGGGAGGAGTAGAGCCTGACCGTTTCGGCCGACTTGTTTCCGTAGGGAACACGGGCCGTATCGCCGAGATAGACAAAGGTCTCCTGCGGAAGAAGTCGGGCCAGATGTTTGAGAACGCTTAGACCTCCGATGCCGGAGTCGAAGACGCCAATGGGTCGTGGGTCGGTTGGCATAACGGCAAAGATAGAATCCTGAGCGCCGTCACGCGCTCTGTGTGTATGTTCGGCACGTGAAGTTCACGCTCCGAGCCCGTCTCGCCCTCATGTATGGCGCTCTTGTGGCCGTAACCTTGATCGCCTTTGCGGCCATCGCCTACGTTACGGTCTCCAGTGAGCTGTATCAAAATCTCGACGCCTCGCTCTCCCGGGCGGGGTCATCTCTGCTTGCGGTATTGCGCAAGGAACAGGCACAGGCCAGGAAACCCCTGGTTCCGGTGAAGAAGACACGGCGTGCTACTCGAGAAAAGGATCTCTTCTCGGTTTTGCAGCAGACATCAGTCCGCGACTTTGTTGGACCCGTTGCTGCTACAGACTCGGCAGAGGCGGAACAAGACCCGGTCTGGTCGGCGGTCTATGAACACATGCTCCTGAATTCCTCCAACTACGTAATGCAGGTGGTGGACAAGAAGGGTGCCGTTGCGTGGAGATCGGATAACCTCATTGCAGACAGTCTCCCGCCATTCCAATGGTTCGCCGAACAAGGGGCTCCTGTGGTAGACGATCGCATCTACACGTATTACTGGCTGCGAGGCGAGCGATATCGTTTGGTGCTTACGCGCGGAGATGTGGCAGACGTGACCGCTGCGTATCCGGCAGCAGAGGTGGACATCACGTTGCGACGGTTGTTCTCCCTCATGTTGTATTCCCTTCCTGTTGCACTGATCCTCTCCGTTGGAATGGGCTGGTTCATCGCAGGCAGGTCGCTGCGTCCGGTGGACGTCATCACTCGGTCTGCGCGGCAGATCACAGCGAGCAATCTTGGACTGCGTCTGCCCGTGCCTCCGTCTGACGATGAGATCGCGCGATTGACGGAGACACTCAACGACATGATCGCCCGATTGGAGACATCATTCGCACAGATCCGTCAGTTCACATCCGACGCATCGCACGAACTCAAGACGCCCCTTGCCATCCTCATGGGGGAATTGGAGGTTGCACTTCGCAGACCCATGCGCGAAGATGAGTATCGAGCAACCCTTGCCAGCTGCTTGGAAGAAGTGGAACGGTTGACGCAGGTTGTCCAGGGTCTACTCGAACTCTCCAGGGCTGAGACCGGTCAGGTGACCATCGATCGCGCTCCCATCCGTTTCAGCGCGCTCGTGGCGGATGTTTGTGATGATGTGATGCTGATGGCCGAGACAAAACGCATCGACGTTACAACGCACATCGAGCCGAATATCTCCGTTACCGGAGATCGTGTACGGCTGCATCAAGCACTGTTGAATGTGATCGAAAATGCGGTGAAGTATACACCCGACAACGGAAGCGTGCGCGTTGAGCTCAGTGTTGTTGACGGGAGAGCTCGTCTCGTGGTGGCCGACAGCGGAATGGGTATACCGGCCGATCAATTGCCGTTTATCTATGACAGATTCTTCCGCGTGGATAAGGCACGATCGAAGAATATCCATGGCACCGGACTCGGTCTATCCATCGTAAAGTGGATCGTAGATGCGCATGACGGTACCATCGAAGCAATGAGTGCGGAAGGCAAAGGAACCACCGTTATTGTCACGTTCCCGCTAAGAGAAGCGTCCGAGGTATAACGCTGTTCGTTGGTTCTGCTCATGTGGCTCCGTAACTTCGTGGTTTCTAAGAACTTCAGTGACCCGTAGCGACCATGTTTGAACCCCTGCCGGACGATTTTTCCTATCCACGACTCGAAGAAGACATCCTATCGTATTGGGAGAGCAACGACGTCTTTGCTCGCACCCAAGCAGCACGCAAGGATGCAGAGTGGTTCAACTTCAATGAAGGTCCGCCAACGGTGAACGGTCGCCCCGGCATTCACCACGTTTTTGCTCGCACCATCAAGGATGCCATCTGTCGCTATAAGACCATGCGCGGATTCTACGTTCGTCGTCAAGCCGGATGGGATACACACGGACTCCCGGTTGAACTCAGCGCGGAAAAAGAACTCGGACTCACAGACAAGTCGCAGATCGAAGTACTCGGCGTAGACAAGTTCAATGCCGCGTGCCGAGACATTGTCTACCGCAACATTGGTCAAGACAATGGCTGGAGAACGATGACCCGCAGAATGGGGCATTGGTTGGATCTCGATGCTGCTTATATCACCTGCACCAATGATTACATCGAGTCTGTATGGTGGGCACTTCGCCAGTTCTTCGATAAGGGGCTTATCTACCGCGGATACAAGGTTGTTCCGCAGTCTCCTACGTTGGGAACGCCCCTTTCCTCGCATGAACTCTCACAGAACTACAAGGAAGTGCGCGACCCCAATGTCTACCTTAAGCTAAAGCTCACATCCTCCCCGGTGAAGTCTGCTGAAGGGGCATTTATTCTTGTATGGACCACAACACCATGGACGTTGTTCGCCAACGTTGCCTTGGCGGTTGGTCCCAAGATCGAATACGTTGTGGTGCGTAACACACGCACCGTTGGCGAGCGGACCTTTGATGAGACCCTCGTCTTGGCCGAGAGCCGGTTGTCCATTCTCGACGGTGAGGTAGAGATCCTTGGTCGATGCAAGGGTTCAGACCTTGTTGGCTCCGTCTATGAACAGATCTTCACCGACGTCGTTCTTGATGCCACAACATTCCCTGATGTTCTTCATCTCTTGCCCGGAGACTTTGTCACCACCGAAGACGGATCTGGTGTTGTGCACCTCGCACCGGCCTTTGGTCAGGACGACTTTGAGATGTCTAAGCGCTTCAAGCTTCCCGTGCCGCAGCCCGTTACACCAAACGGACACTTCACCGAAGAGATCAAGGATCTGGCCGGCAGGGCAGTGAAGACCTTTACCTATGCCGATCACACAGAAGAGGGGGCTGATCGAGACATCGTGAAGTCGCTCAAGATGAGCGACAAGATTTACAAGGCCGCATTCGACTACGTCCACAGTTATCCGCATTGTTGGCGAACCGATAATCCAGTGATCTACTACGCTCGTGATTCGTGGTTCATCACATCGCCGACGTATCGCGACCGACTTGTTGAACTCAATAAGCAGATCAATTGGCACCCGCCCGAGATCGGTGAAGGACGATTTGGAAACTGGCTTGAAGAGGTGAAAGAATGGTCCATTTCTCGTGACCGATATTGGGGTTCACCACTTCCGATCTGGGTGCATGAAGAAACAAAGGACATGTTCGCCATTGGGTCGATCGAGGAACTTCGCTCCGGATTTTACGAGAAGGAGGACGGTTCTCTCGTTCCTGTGGATAACTCAGGTGTTGAGATAGATCTCCATCGTCCGTTCGTTGACCGTGTTGTTTTTGTGCGCGACGGAAAGACCTATCGTCGCACTCGTGAGGTGGTAGATGTGTGGTTCGATTCTGGAAGTGTGCCCTTTGCGCAGTTCCACTATCCGTTTGAAAACGTCGATCTTTTTAAGAAGGCATTCCCTGCAGATTTCATCGCGGAGGGGATCGATCAAACACGCGGTTGGTTCTACACCATGCACAACATCAGCACTGCGCTGTTCGATCAGCCGGCGTATAAGCACGTGGTTGTGAACGATCTTGTTCTCGACAAAAAGGGACAGAAGATGTCCAAGTCGAAGGGCAACACCGTTGATCCGTTCGAGGTGATGGAACGTTTTGGCGGCGACGCAGTAAGATGGTTCTTGATGGCCTCTTCGCCCGTCCACAAGCCGAAGCTGTGGAATGAGGAGGATATCGCCAAGACCGTGATCGCCGACCTTTTCCGATCGTTCACCAACACGTATGAGTTCTTTGCGATGTATGCCAATCTTGATGGATACTCCGCAGCAGATGCCATCGTGCCGATCGATAAACGCGCCGAGATCGATCAATGGATCATCTCCCGACTCAACACCGTAGTGCGTGATCAGATGGCCGCGATGGACGAGTATGATCTTACGCGTGCATGCAGACTCGTGCAAGAATTCGTCATCGAAGATGTGTCAAACTGGTACGTGCGTCGCAACCGTCGTCGCTTCTGGAAGGGTGAGTATGACGAAGACAAACGTGCGGCGTATCAGACACTTCACACCGTGTTGATCCGCGTTGCCGAAATGATCGCACCGGTCGCTCCGTTTCTCGCCGAATCAATTTTTCTTCGATTGAATTCCAACAAAGAACATTTCACTGTTCATTGTATTATATTGCAAACGAGCGATGAGGGATTGATCAACGTCGATCTTGAACGTCGCATGTGGCAAGCGCAACACATCGTTTCACTTGCCCGTTCTTTGAGAGAGAAAGCGAAGATCAAAACGCGCCAACCTTTGCGCAGGATCTTACTCCCAGTTGATGGTCCGGCGATGCGCCGGCAACTTCAATCCGTTGAAGACATCATCAAGGAAGAGATCAACGTTAAGGAAGTCGAATACGTTTCGGACGATACGAACATTGTCCGACGTAGTGCAAAGCCGAACTTCAAGGTCATTGGCAAGAAGTACGGCGATACCACACAGGCTGTGGCGCAGGCGATCAAGTCGCTGACTCATGATCAGGTGCGAAAGCTGGAGCAGTCATCCGTATTGGCACTCACGTTAGGTGAGCAGACAGTACAGATTGATTTTGAAGATGTTGAGATCGTCAGTGAGGATATCGAGGGGTGGTTGGTAGCGTCCGACAGCGGACTTACCGTAGCTCTGGATACTGAGCTGGATGACGCACTTCTTCGCGAAGGGTTAGCACGTGAGTTTGTGAGTAGGATCCAAAAGATCCGCAAGGACTCTGGGTTTGAGGTAACGGACCGAATCAGCATACGGTACGTTGCGGACGATGAAACGTCTACGGCCTTAGAGACCATGCGCTCGTACATTGTAATGGAAACGCTGACGGAAACGCTCGAGCGGGGGGAACAATCCGAAGGGGTTGATCTCGAGATGAACGGGCGTCAAGTCAACGTGCGCGTAAAGCGCGTCTGACGAATGTGCGCCAAAGTGGCGTACGCGTTTTCATGTTTCACTATTTCAGAGGTACACTCTATGGCAGCAGCAAAAAAAGCCGCCAAGAAGCCTGCAGCGAAGAAGGCCGTCAAAAAGGCGACCAAGAAGGCTACTAAGAAGGCTGCAAAGCCTGCGAAGAAGGCCACGAAGAAGCCTGCAGTGAAGAAGGCTGCAAAGCCTGCTAAGAAGGCCGCCAAGAAGGCGACCAAGAAGGCTACAAAGAAGGCCACGAAGAAGGCTGCAAAGCCTGCTAAGAAGGCCGTAGCAAAAAAAAAAGCCAAGTAAGGGTACTCCCGAACAAGGCTAAGAGCCCAGCAAAGACTTCAAAAACACAGACATCAGCGTCGAGAAATAGTTCGGCAAATGCCAAGAACGCTCAGTCTAAGCCAGCAGCAAGTAGGAAAGTGACGAATTCGAAGTCTGAGAAGTCAACTGGGACAGTCGCATCTGCATCGGCGGTTGTAAAGACCGCCGGTGCAGTTTCTGTTTCATCCCCAGCTCCCGCACCACGCAGTACAAAGCAGATGCTCCCAATCGCACCGAAAAAGGGTCTGAAGTATCCTGAAAAGGACCTTTCATTCTTCCGCACCAACATCGAAAAATCAAAAGAAGAGGCTCTTGAAGAGCTCCGAATGCTCCGTGAACGCCTCGAAGATCTCACGAACAGCGAGAACAACGAAGACAGTGCCATCTATTCGATGCACATGGCTGAGCAAGGTTCAGAAGCTGTAGAGAAAGAGAAGACCTACGCTCAGATCCAACGTATCCAAGATTACCTCCGTAAGCTTGATGAAGCCTTGGCTCGTATTGAAGACAAGTCCTATGGAATATGCCGCATGTGTGGGATCCTGATCAATAAGGAACGTCTCCTTGCTGTGCCGATCACAACATTGTCTGCATCCTACAAGATCCATCAGCGTTGCCCAGAAGATGGCGTAGATCGCATCGTTGCAAAGAACCCTGATGCATTGAAGTGAATCGGTCCTTCATTCTTGTTGCCGTCCTGGTTGTCCTCGATCAGCTGACGAAACTTGCTGTGAAGGGATTTTCCGTGTTTGGTTTCACCCACCATGGGATGGAACTGGGCGAGTCACATCAACTTATCGGTGATGCTGTAAGGCTAACGTTCGTTGAGAATCCCGGTATGGCCTTTGGGATTAGTTGGGGAGACGGGAAGCTTCTCCTTACGCTCCTAACCATTGCCATCGCTGTGTTCTTGGTCTATTATGTGATCCGACTCGCGCATGCCCATTGGGCTCCGCGCCTTGCTGTGACGCTCATACTGGCGGGCGCCGTCGGCAATTTGATAGATCGCGTGTTCTATGGAATTGCCTATGGTGAACAAGCACTCTTCCATGGCAAGGTGGTTGACTTCATTCAAGTAGACATCCCGGACCTTTCGTGGTTCGGTGAGCTCTACACGCACTTCCCTGTATTCAATATTGCCGATTCATGCGTTTCGATCGGTGTTGTTCTGCTCATATTGACGGGTGGGAAGTTGCCGAAGACGTCGGCAGAAACTCCCAACACTACCGGATCGGAGATGATAGATGGACGAGCAGAAGACTGAGCTCGCCGCAGAAGATCCGAACTACCCGACGCGTATTGAACACGTCTACGAATTCACGATCTCGCCGCGACAAAAGCCAGAACGCCTCGATGCCTTCATCACGAAGAGCATCCTGCATGCAACACGCACCCGGGTTCAAAAAGCGATCGAAACGGATACGGTTCTTGTGAACGATAAACCGTCCAGGGCCAATTACAAGGTGCGCCCAGGCGATGTGATCCGTGTTACCGTGATGAAGCCCCCTCCCTTGCAGCTGATACCGCAAGACATCCCGCTCGATATCGCCTATGAAGATGATCATCTCATGGTCATCCATAAGCCGCCGGGTATTCTGGCACATCCAGGCCTGGGAAATAGATCAGGCACCCTTGTAAATGCAGTTCTTTATCATCTTGGATTCCGAGAACCGATCGATGTGCTCAAACGCCGAGAGGGATGGGGCGATGATGAGTCCAACGTTGAGGGTCCTGTAACTGAAGACCAAGACAATGTTGTTGATGATGAAGAATTCGGTCTCCTCGAAGACGCGAACTTTGACAGTAACGGTATGCGCCCGGGTATCGTCCATCGGCTTGACAAGGACACCTCCGGTATCATGGTCATCGGTAAGACCTACGAAGCAACACTCGGTCTGGCAACACAGTTCGCCAACCGCACAGTGTCGCGCGAGTACATCGCCCTGGCCTGGGGCGTTATCAAGGACGATGCAAAACTGATCGAAGGCGACATCGGTCGGTCTCCTAAGGACAGGAAGCTGCGCGCCATGGTCCAACGCGGCGGCAAGTACGCTGCCACAGAGGTCACCGTCCTTGAACGATACGATTGCGCCACTCTCATCGCCTGTAAGCTCCGCACCGGCCGCACACATCAGATACGCGTGCACCTTACGTCGATCAGACATCCGCTGGTTGGAGATCCGGATTACGGCGGTCGCGAATCGCATCTTACGGCCATCCATCATACGTTTCGCAAGCGCGCGCAGCTTGCTCTTACGCTCATCAAGCGTCAGGCACTGCACGCACGTCTGCTCGGATTCACACATCCGATCACCAATGAACGTATGACCTTTGAGAGCCCGATCCCTGCAGATATGCAGGCATGCATCTACCTACTTCGGTAACGCAACGCCGCGCATACGGCCACGTATCCAGCTTGCACGCTTGCGTGTGTACGGACTTGGCTTTACGGCACTGAATCGACGCGGGTTCGGCACAATAGCGCCCAACAACGCAGCCTGTTCCGGCGATAGCGTGGCTGCAGAGGTGCCAAAGTTCCGCTGGGCTGCCTGCTCAATTCCGTAAACCCCGTCGCCCCATTCGATCATGTTTACATAGACCTCCAGGATGCGCTTCTTACCCCAGAGCGCTTCAATGAGGTAAACGAAGTACACTTCAAATGCCTTGCGGATCATCGACCGCCACGGAACAAGGAAGACATTCTTTGCTGTCTGCATCGTGATCGTACTCGCTCCAAGAGGGGGCTTGCCACGCTTTACACGAGAAGCATTCACCTTCTTCGCACGTTCCACCGATCTCCAGTCCACACCCTTATGCCGCAAGAAGCCGGCATCCTCACCGCCAACAACGGCGCGGAAAACAGAAGGGGAGATATCGTCATACGACACCCAATGATGCCTCGTGAGGATCACATGTCCAGTGAAGGGGGCCTGCACGATCCGCCATACCATCAACGGCGTGATCGCCGGGGGGATGACGCGGAAAAGTACCACAACAACCACGGAACCCACCAAGAAGGCGATCCCGGAACGGGCGATCCAGACGAAAATATTTTTCACCATGGTGTTTGTTGAAACCTTTCAATCGTTAAGTTTGTGACTGAAAAACTTTACAAACGGAAGAAACAAGCGCATGAAAGACCTCGACCGACAGATATGCGCGTTACTGCAAGACAACGCCCGACTGAGCTTGAGCGAGATCGCCGAGCAGGTTGGGTCATCCGTTCCAACCGTGAGTGAGCACGTAAAAAAGCTTGAGGCCGATGGGATCATACGCGAGTATACGACAGTGCTCAATGCCGTCAGTTTCGGACTGGATGTTACGGCTTTCATTTTCGTTGATCTCGAGTCGAGTGTTCACTACGACAACTTCCGTCGGCAATGTCGATCACGTCGCGAGATCCTTGAATGTCACGCCGTAACCGGCACGGCATCCCACCTACTCAAAGTGCGTGTACGCACCACCGGAGCATTGGAACAATTGCTTGGTGCTATCCAACAATGGAAGGGTGTAAGTAAGACCTTTACCAATGTTGTCCTAAGCTCTCATAAAGAAACTCTGTCCATCCCCATCACGATCGAACGTTGATAAACCATGCCAAACTCTATCGACATTGCCTCCGTGGCACGTAACTGGCGTCTCGACGGCGTCACCTTCCCAACTCCCTCAGACGTGGTGACCGAGGTCTTCGCAAGTGACGTGCTCACGATGGAAGAGCTCCGTCAACGACTTTCAAAGCCGGTCTGGAGATCATTGTTGGCAACCACCGAACGCGGCGCTGCGCTCGACCCAGCCATCTCTGACACCGTAGCTCTCGCAATGAAGACCTGGGCGATGGAGAAGGGGGCTACGCACTACACACACTGGTTCCAGCCACTCACGGGCCTAACAGCCGAGAAGCACGAATCCTTCGTTACTCCAACAAGTGATGGTTCGGCGATATCGCAGTTCTCCGGCAAGGAACTCATCCAAGGTGAACCGGATGCTTCGTCGTTCCCAAGCGGTGGTCTTCGCGCAACGTTTGAAGCACGCGGGTATACGGCATGGGATCCTACATCGCCCGCGTTCATCATGCGACATCCGAACGGAGCAACACTCTGCATCCCAACGGCCTTTGCATCGTGGACAGGTGATGCTCTTGATAACAAGACGCCATTGATGCGCTCCATGGAAGTGATCAACACATCGGCATTGCGTGCCCTGCGGTTGTTCTCTGACACGGACACGCAGCGAGTAGAAGCCACCATCGGTGCTGAACAAGAGTACTTCCTCATCGACGAAGAATTCTTCTACCGTCGCCCGGACCTCGTAATGTGCGGCCGCACACTCTTCGGTGCCCGCCCGCCGCGCGGACAAGAACTTGAGGACCATTATTTCGGGTCGATCCCGGACCGCATCCTCACCTTTATGACCGACGCAGAACATCAGCTCTATGCGTTGGGCATTCCGATCAAAACACGGCACAATGAAGTTGCCCCGGGCCAGTACGAAGTTGCTCCGATCTTCGAACAAGCAAATATCGCTGCCGACCACCAACAACTCGTGATGCAGGTACTGAAGAACACTGCCCGTCGGTACGGACTTGTTTGCCTTGTGCACGAGAAGCCGTTCGCCGGCGTGAATGGATCAGGAAAACACGTCAACTGGTCAATGGCCACAGAGCTCGGGCAGAACCTCTTGGAGCCGGGCGAAACTCCGCACGATAACATGCAGTTCCTCTTCTTCTGCGCCGCTGTGATCCGCGCCGTGGACGTACACCAGGATATCCTTCGCACGTGTGTTGCATCTGCCCAGAACGACCACCGTCTTGGTGCGAATGAGGCGCCCCCTGCCATCATGTCCATCTTCCTTGGCGATCAGCTTTCGGAGATCTATGAACGTCTCGTAAGTGGGAAAGGGGGCTCATCAAAGCGTTCTGGACTCCTCGGTCTTGGCACACAGGTGTTGCCAAAACTTCCTCAGCATGCAGGAGATCGTAACCGCACATCACCCTTTGCCTTCACCGGCAATAAGTTCGAGTTCCGCGCCGTGGGATCATCGCAGTCTGTGTCCTTCCCGATCACGGTGCTCAATACGATCGCTGCAGAATCCATTGATGTACTCTCGTCGGCCATCGAAGCACGGATGAAGAAGAAGCAGACGTTTGAGACAGCACTCTCTGAGGTACTTAAGGAAACGTATGCCAAGCATAGCCGCATCATCTTCAATGGAGATGGATATGCGAACAAGTGGCATAAGGAGGCAGAGAAGCGCGGACTCCTGAATCTGCCAACAGCCGTGGATGCGATCGAGATGTTGAATCAAGAGAAGAACGTGAAGCTCTTCTCAGCGTACAAGGTGCTGAGCGCTCGCGAGCTCGAAGCACGTCAAGAAGTGATGTTCGACCTGTACTTCAAGACCGTGAATATCGAGGGCGAGACCACGGAGTGGATCGCGCAGACGCAGATCCTTCCGGGTGCACTGCGTCACCTCCGAGAAATGGTAGCCACCGGTACCTCCATCACGGCCGTGCAGCGTGCTGTTGATGAGATGTCAGGGGCGGTGAACAACCTCTCCGACGCTATCGTTGCGCTCCGTGCGCAGAACGATGAGCTTGGCGGAGACGACGTGCATAGCAAGTCGCATCACATGCGTGACAACGTGTTGCCTGCAATGAACGCTGTGCGCAAGGCTGCTGATGCACTCGAACGCATCACGGCACACGACCACTGGCCGTTGCCGTCGTATCGTGAGATGCTCTTTGTGAAGTGATCAGGCCTTCGGTGCTTTTTTAGCGGCCGCCTTTTTGGCGGCCGTTTTTTTTGCTGCCGGCTTCTTCTTTGCTGCAACCTTCTTCACGGCAGTTTTTTTGGCTGCCGGTTCCTTGGCTGCGGCCTTCTTGCTTGCAGGCTTCTTTGGTGCCTGCTGCGCTGCGAGAGCCAGACAATCTTCTAACGTAAGCGTCTCGGGGTCGGTGCCCTTCGGGATCCGAACGTTCTGTTTTTCAACAACGATGTATGGACCCCATCGCCCCTTGAGGATCTTTACCGTTGGATCCTCTTCAAAGACCTTGATGGTGTTTTCGAGGATCTTCTGACGTCGGGCAAGTATAACCTCAACACCACGTGGACCTTCGATGCTGTACGGATCGTCTTCCTTCGGAAGAGAGTAGAACGCCTTGTTGTGTTCGATATATGGACCGAAACGTCCGAGCTTCACCATCATCGGGGTTTCTTCGAAAAGTCCGATTGTGCGTGGGAACTTGAAGAGCTCAAGTGCCTGCTCAAGGGTAACGGTTTCGATCGAGAGCGTTCCTGGGAGTCCCTTTTGCTTCTTCTCCTCGTCATCTGCATCTCCGATCTGCGCAATGGGTCCGTAGCGTGCAAGACGCACGTAGACGTTCTTCCCGGAGACTGGGTCAACGCCGATCTTGCGTTCTCCGCTTTGACGCTCAGCCGTTTCACTCGTGCGCTTGAGGTCAGCTTGGAACGGCTCATAGAATGCACGGATCATATCCGTCCACTTCACAGTGCCCTGCGCGATCTCATCGAATTGTTTCTCCACGGTTGCCGTGAAGTTGTAATCAAGTACTTCGTCAAAGTGCGTGGTAAGGAAGTCCGTCACCACCGAACCGATATCCGTAGGGAAGAGTTTGGAACGCTCGGCTCCCGTGTTTTCCAATTCAACGGAGCGTACCACAGAGCCCCCTGACAGAAGGAACTGACGTACCTCGCGCTGACGGCCTTCACGATCTTCCTTGACCACGTATTTGCGAGCTTGGATCACGGTGATGGTTGGAGCGTAGGTAGAAGGTCGACCAATGCCAAGCTCTTCAAGCTTCTTCACCAACGAGGCTTCAGTGTAGCGGGATGGTGGACGCTCGAATCGTTCCTTGGCGAGCATCGTGTTCAGCGGAAGATTCTGTCCAATAGAGAGCGGCGGCAGCATCTTGGACGTTTCCTCGTCCTGTTGCTCATCGTCCGACGTCTCGAGATACATCTTGAGAAAACCATCGAAAACAAGCACTTCACCAGTTGCCGTCAATGTGTCCGGCAACGTGGAAATGGCTACGGTAGCAATGGTGCGCTCAAGACGTGCATCGGACATCTGGGATGCCAAGGTGCGCTTGTAGATCAGTTCGTAGAGCCTGCGGTGGGCATCTGATTCGCCGGTTGACTTTAATGCGAAGTCCGTTGGTCTGATAGCTTCGTGTGCTTCCTGAGCCGATGCCACCTTGTTCGTGTATGCCTTGGGATTGCTGTACTCAGGACCGAAGGCAGAGACGATATGTTGTTTCGCAGCAGCGATGGCAAGTTCCGAGAGATTCACCGAGTCCGTACGCATGTACGTGATGAAACCTTGTTCGTACAGATCCTGGGCGAGTTTCATCGTTCGGATCAGCGAGTAGCCAAGTTTCCGGCTGGCCTCTTGTTGCAACGTTGATGTTGTGAAAGGGGCGGTAGGAGATTTCTTTGCTGGTTTGGTTTCGAGATCGGCAACGGTGAACGTAGCTGACACGCAGGCGTCCAGGAAGGCCCGTGCTTGCTCTTCTTCTGAGAACCGTTTTGGCAGTTCGGCCGTGAGCGTTTTGCCATTCACATCGAATTCAGCCGTGATCTTGAACTGGCTGCTTGCCGTGTGTGCTTGGATCTCACGTTCGCGTTCTACCACGAGGCGTACGGCAACGGATTGAACCCTTCCGGCAGAGAGATTCCGTTGGATCTTTCTCCAGAGGACCGGAGAGAGACCGTACCCTACAAGCCGATCGAGCACACGTCGTGCTTGCTGCGCATCAACCAGGTTCTGGTCAATACCGCGAGGGTTCTCGATGGCCTTAAGAATGGCCGGTTTGGTGATCTCATGGAACACGATGCGACGGGTCTTTGCAGGATCCAAGGCCAAGGCCTCCGAGAGGTGCCAGGCGATCGCCTCTCCCTCTCGGTCTTCGTCTGATGCGAGCCAGACTACATCTGCCTGTTTCGCCTGTTTCTTCAGGTCTGCAACGAGTTTCTTCTTGTCCTCGTTGATCTCATAGACCGGTTGAAAATCATGTTCGATATCGATCGCTTTGTCGTTTCCCGGAAGATCGCGGATATGACCCATGCAGGAGGTAACGGAGAAACCGTCTCCGAGGTACTTCTGGATGGTCTTCGCTTTGGAAGGGGATTCGACGATGACGAGGTTGTTCATTCGGGTTCCGTGTTAGTCCTGCTTATTGTGCTCGCAGGTGAGCGGATCGTGACAGACCGCGAAGATCTGAAGAGAGTGGGTCACCGGCCTGAATCCCAGACGGTCGCAGACGGCATCCCGGACTGAATCTATGCCTTCCTCACGAAACTCAACTATTCTGCCACATTCCATACAGATCAAATGGTCGTGATCGGGCATTCTGCTAGCAAGTTCAAAATGGGCACTATCCCCCTGAAAACGATGTTTCATGAGAATTCCGCACTGGGTGAGCAGGTCCAGCGTGGAGTAGATCGTTGCCCTGGAGATCCGGTCACCCCGACCGTTCATGTACAGATAGAGCTCGTCAGCACTGAAATGCCGGTCGAGCTCACCGATCCTGTCGATCACATTATACCGTTCTTGCGTGTTCCGGTACTTCTTGCGTTTGAGGAATTCGGCGAACTGATTCTTGAGAGTTTCGATGTCCTGAATTGAAGTCATGGGCACAAATATATATGTGCGTAGTTTTGTTGTCTGAATTCTCACCACCAACCTAGGGCCGTCCATGCGCAAATGGCGCGTTGAAGACTCGATTGAAACCTATCACGTCCCGGGCTGGGGTATTGGGTACTTTGGTATCAATTCCAAGGGTCATGCCACGGCTATGCCCCGAAAGGCCAAGGGCCCTCAGATCGACCTCAAGGAACTGATCGATGAGCTTATTCTCCGTGATGTAAGCGTTCCGGTCCTGCTACGATTCCCAGATATCCTCGATGACCGTATCGAGAAGATCGCCGGCTGCTTTGCCAAGGCGGCTGCGGATTATGATTACACGGGAAAATATTTCAGCGTCTACCCGATCAAGGTCAACCAGCAACGTCCGGTCGTAGAAGAGATCGTACGTCACGGTAGAAGATTTAACATCGGTCTCGAAGCGGGTTCGAAACCCGAGTTGCATGCGGTGTTGGCGATCATGAACAACGAAGAATCGCTGATCATCTGCAACGGATACAAGGACGAGGAGTTCATCGAACTTGGATTGCTTGCGCAGAAGATGGGCAAGAAGATCTTCCTTGTGGTGGAGAAGCTGAGTGAGCTGCGCCTGATCAATGAAGTAGCCAAACGTGTGAAGGTTCGCCCGAACATTGGGATCCGCATCAAACTTGCATCAAGTGGAAGTGGTAAGTGGGAAGAGTCAGGGGGCGACAGTTCGGACTGAATGCATCAGAACTTCTGGAAGCCGTGGACTATGCTCGTGAGAACGACATGCTCGACTGTCTCAAGCTGATCCACTTCCATCTTGGTTCGCAGATCACGAACATTCGAAAGATCAAACAGGGTCTTGGCGAGGTTTCGCAATTCTATGTCCAGATGATGAACCTCGGTTGCAAGATCGAGTTTGTTGATATCGGCGGTGGTCTCGGCGTTGACTATGACGGCTCGCGCAGTAGTGTTGCTTCAAGCATCAACTATTCCATTCAGGAGTATGCCAATGATGCAATTGCCACCATCGCAGATGCAGCGATCAAGAATCAACTCCCTCATCCAAACATCATAACGGAGTCTGGGCGCGCACTTACAGCCCACCATAGCGTCCTGGTGTTCAACGTCCTGGAGACAACCAGCGTCCCAACCTGGTCGTCCAAGGACCGCGTCACCAAGAAGGACCACGAGCTCGTTCATGAACTCCATGATCTGCTCAGCGAACTCAACAGCCGCACCATGCTCGAAGCCTGGCATGATTGTCAGCAGGTACGTGAGGAGACACTTGACCGGTTCTCGCTTGGTTTGATCGATCTCCGCACGCGTGCGCAGGTAGAACGTCTCTACTGGACCATCGCTCACAAGATCAATGAGATGGCTGTAGACATGAAGCAGATGCCGGAAGAACTCCGCTCGCTGCCAAAGCTTCTGGCCGATAAATACTTCTGCAACTTCTCGCTCTTTCAGTCTCTTCCGGATTCATGGGCCATCGATCAGCTCTTTCCGATCATGCCGATCCATCGACTGAATGAGCGCCCAACACGCATGGCAACGCTGCAGGATATCACCTGCGACTCAGACGGAAAGATCGATCATTTCATCGGCGTTCGTGATTTCACAACGTCACTGCCCGTTCACACCTTCAAAGCAGATGAGCCGTATTACATGGCCGTCTACCTTGTTGGTGCCTACCAAGAGATCCTCGGAGATCTTCACAATCTGTTCGGCGACACGAATGCCGTACACGTAACGGTAACCGATAAGTCGTACGAGATCGATCAAGTGATCGATGGTGAGACTGTTGCCGATGTACTCGACTACGTACAGTTCAATGCAAAGAAGCTTGTCCGCACAATGGAGGCATGGGTCAGTGCGTCCGTGAAGGAAAAACGTATCTCGGTCCACGAAGGCAAGGAATTCCTTGCCATCTATCGTTCGGGCCTTTACGGATACACCTATCTAGAGGAATGACCACGGTGCACGTTCTCTTGTTGTTGATCTTCCTGACAAGCGCTACTTCACTTTCGGCGCAAGGCATTAGCGAAGTGTATCGCGATGACTTCGATGACAATAAGGGACGGTGGAAGGTTGGTACCTGGTCCAACGGCAGTGCAACGATCGCGAATGGCATCTATACGGTAGACCGAAAGCCGTCGTCGAATGAGTGGTATATCGAGACGAACTGTTTCGTTGATTTCGATGCAGACTTTGACATCGATGCACGATTCCGACAGATGAGCGGTGCCTCGAATCAAGGCTTTGGTATCGCCTGGGGTGCCAGTGATGCACAGAATTCGAATGGTCTGGTGGTCTCTTCCGACGGAAGATATAAAGTCTATTCATGGAGAGGGGGCAGGCAGTCCGACGCGATCCCCTGGACGCCGTTCGAGAACTTCCCTTCCATGGGGAATTGGTTTACGCTCACGATCAGAAAACGCGGCTCAGGAATGAGTCTTCTTGTTGATGGCACAACGATCGTTGGATTTGACAAGCTTCCGATCTTCGGCGGAGAGGTTGGGATCGTTCTCAATGGTCAGATGAAAATCGAGGTGGACCATCTGGTTGTGAAGCAGGTGCCAAAACCGATCGTCCTTGCCGAAGATCATCCTGTGAACGTTCAGCGTGAGAGTCTCGGACCACAGGTGAATTGTTATGGCGGAGATCTTTCGCCCGTTATCACGGCCGACGGAAAGCGACTCTACTTTGGTCGCTATCCATTCAAAGGGAACATCGGAGATACCACGAGTGAAGACATCTGGTATACTGATATGCAGAAGGATGGCACGTGGGGTCCCGCTGTGAATGCTGGTCGCCCCCTCAATAATGAAGGTGCCAACTTCCTTATCAGTATCTCTCCGGATGAGAACTCTGTACTCGTCGGCAATACCTACACGGCTGCCGGTGGACCACGCGGTGCCGGTGTCTCTTCAGCGGTGAAGACCGCTGACGGCTGGTCGGTTCCTCGTGAGGTACGGATCGATAACTACTACAACAGACATCGGTTCTCGGAATCATGCCTTGATCCAAGCGGTATGGTTCTCATGATGGCCATCCAACGTGATGATTCGAGGGGGCAGAAGGATCTCTACGTAGCGCGGCGTAAACCTGACGGGACATTCTCTGCTCCGATCAACTGCGGACCCGAGGTGAATACCTGGGGCAGTGAGATGTCTCCGTTCATCGCTGCTGACGGTACAACATTGTATTTCGCAAGTGACGGCAGACGCGGATTTGGCGGCGTGGATATCTGGATGTCTCGCCGACTCGATGATTCCTGGGTGAAATGGAGTGAGCCAAAGAATCTGGGACCGTCCATCAATTCTGCTGAATGGGATGCGTATTACACGGTGCCGGCACGTGGTGATTATGCCTACCTCTGTGGGATGAATCCCGAGAACGGAAGTGCAGACCTCTACCGCATCAAGCTCACCAAGGGTGTGCGCCCGAATCCAGTGGTCCTTGTCAGCGGCAGAGTTCTCGATGCATCCACGAAGAAACCTATCGCGACCAATGTTGAATATGAGAGTCTGACCAAACGAACGCAGATGGGAATCGCTCGTTCGGAACCAACAAAGGGGTCGTACAAGATCGTCCTGCCGGCCGGCGACCTTTATGGTTTCAGAGCTGAAGCCCCGGGTTATTATCCGGTGAGTGATCAGCTTGATACACGAGAGTTAACGGAGTATTCCGAGATCACTCGTGATCTCTTCCTTGTACCGATCCGTTTGAATGAGACGATTGTTCTCAATAATCTCTTCTTTGATTTCGGAAAGACCGATCTGCGACCTGAGTCATTCGCAGAACTTGATCGTCTCGCGCAATTCTTGGCTGCGAGCCCGTCGATCACGATCGAGCTTTCCGGACACACGGACAATGTTGGCAGTGACGCTTCCAACAAGGTTCTGTCGCAGGAACGTGTCAACGCTGTGAGGGCGTATCTTTTGGGACGCGGTGTTGCGCCAACCCGAATGAAGGCCTTGGGCTACGGAAAAAGCAAGCCCCTTGCAAGCAACTCCACAGAAGAAGGTCGTCAAAAGAACCGCCGAGTTGAATTCAAAATCGTCTCCATCTAGAAAATGCGTCTTCTCCTTGGTTGCATGCTGATGGCCGTCCTTCTCGCACAGGCAACGATCGTGCGTGCACAGGGATTTGAACGTGAAGGTCGCAGGTCGGATCCTGATCACCGACGCTCAACGTGGTATCGACTCGTAGAGAGCGACCATCACAATGTGTTCGACGTGATGGCTGCCATGAAGGCTGATACCTCTCTTCAGCGTACAGCAACCAGCAAGGAATGGCGCAAGGCCATGAAGTGGATCGCCAAACGTCGTGCGTTTGCAGATGCTTCGGGATTCGTTTCGAGTTTGCGGCCGGCGTTGGCCGACGTACTCGCCGTAACTGCACAGCGCCAGCAGAAGATGGCCGACGATGTGCATGCTGTTGATCAATGGAGTCCCATTGGCCCCTTTGCCTTTGATACAACGGCACAGATGGCAACAGGATCGGCAGGGATCGGTGTAGTACGATCACATGTTGTTGACCCCCGCGATAAGAATCTGATCATCGCCGGTACGATATCTTCGGGTATCTGGCGTAGTTCCGACGGTGGTTCTTCGTGGAGCAATGTTGGTCTTGATCTGCCGATCCAGACAGTGTCGCGCCTGGCGATGTCGGGGATGACGGTCTATGCAGCCACAGATGCCGGACTCTTCGTCTCCGTGGATAGGGGGCTCACCTTCCGCATGATCGATCTCAAGGGAAATGCCGGACTTACCACGGCTGAAAGCATCGATCACTGTGCTGTTGCTCCAACGGATCCGCGACGTGTTGTGATCGCAACTCTCGGTAGGCTCTTCCTCTCGACGAATGGCGGAACAACATGGACTTCAGCCGGAAACCTGCAAGGAACATGGTGGGACCTCAAATGGCATGCAACACGAAATGACATCGTCTACGGTGTTGTCCAACGCGGTGCTCATATCACCTTTGTGCGCTCTTCGAATGCCGGCATCAAATTCGATGAGGTAGGCCTGGGGTATCCTCAGCCACAGGAGGATCGAACGATGGCTCGTGCATTGATTGCCGTAACTCCGGCAAGTCCGAGATATGTATCGGTTCTCATTGGCGGTAGCAGGAAGGATAACATTAGCGGTGTGTACGGATTTTATGTCTCGAATGATGAAGGCTCCACATTCACACATCGTTGTTGTGGAGACGTAGACGGACCCGAACCCGCAAATGATTCAACCAATATCAATCTCTTCGATTACGACCCAAAGGACAACGGTCTGGGTCAGATCACGTGGGACATGGCCTTTGCAATCTCGTCTCGTGACACATCCCTGCTTCTGGCTGCCGGTGTGTTCCCGTACCGTTCCACCAATGGCGGCCGAACGTGGTTGTCGATGCCGGCGATGCATTATGACATTCAGTCAGCGTCCTATCTCGGCGATACGATCTGGCTCACACATGATGGTGGTGTAACACGAAGCGACGATAGGGGGCTCACCATCAAGGACCGGAGCTTTGGTATCTCTGCAATGGAGATATGGGGATTCGATCAATCGCATGATGGACGGATCATGACCTTAGGAGCATATCACCTGCCGATCTTCATTCGCGATGTTACGGTCTATGACCCAAAGCTACCCATCAATGGCTGGTATGCTTGGTCAGGTGCAGATGCCATGGGTGCGAACGTGAATCCATTGGCAACAGAATGGATCTATGCAAAACCGTGGACAAGCGTACGGGGACAACGCACCAAGACCAAACGTGTTGCTCCTCGTGCATCCGATCTTGGCATCGATCTGGGCTACATCACACTTACGAACATCTGTGTTGACCCACACCATTTGTATACGCTGGTTGCCTGTGATCACAACAAACAACGCATCGTGATCAGTCGGGACAATGCGGGTACATGGACCACCTTGAAACAATTCTCGAATTGGGTCTATCGTGTTCGGATGTATCCAGAGGACGGACAACACCTGCTTGCACTTGCAGACCAGCAGCTTTGGAGAAGTACCGATCAAGGTGAGACGTGGTCAGACATCACTCCGCCAACGGCGATCTCGAAGAACCAAGGAATGCAGGACATGGCATTCATCAGCAACGACCCCTTGCATCTGGTTGTTGTTTTCGGAGGTAATCAAGCATTGGCAAAGGCGGCAGAATCTACTGATGGCGGCAGGACATGGTCGGACATTTCAACCGGGCTTCCCTCGTTTGCGATCAAGACCGTGGTGTCTCGTCGAAGTACCGCCGATGAACTCTACTGCGGAACGTCCTTCGGCGTCTATCGCAGGATGGGTACCGGAGATTGGACATTGTTTGGTAGCGGGCTTCCCATCACGGATGTCAACTTCCTTCACCTCGATGAACCAAACGGCATCATAAGGGCTGCAACGTTGCGTGGTTTGTGGCAGATCGCATTGCCTAACCGTTATCGTCCGCGTGCACTTGTTTCCCGCGATCGAGACACGGTCACGTGTGTTCGAACACCAGTTCGATTCGGATGTCGCTCTGCCGCTCTCGAAACAATGGAGTTCTCGCGCACATGGATCTTTGAGGGTGGGCAACCATCGAACTCCTCATCGAGCATCGTTGACGTTCGTTATGCTGTGCCGGGTTCCTATGATGTAACGCTGATCGTATCCAACGAACACGGTGCTGATACATCCGTTATTCTTGATGCGATTGTGGTGCTGCCAAGTGAGTGTGAGGGAGTGGATGGATATGCTGGTAGAGCTGCTGACCTGACCGATCCTGACGATCACATCACCTTGGCCCGGCTTACCGGCACACCATCGTCATTCTCATTCACTGCCTGGGTAAAGCCAGTTGGCCTGCAACCTTCATTCTCAGCCATCCTATGTACGGACGCTGATCAAGGTGCAGAGCAAGAGATCGGTATGCAGTTTGTGAATGAAAAGAATGAGATCGGCTATCTGTGGACGAATGGCCGGTGGTGGTGGAACTCGGGTCTGGTCGTAGAACCCGATGAATGGTCACATGTTGCTTTGACGGTCGATACGGCCGGTGCAACAGTGTATGTGAATGGAATCGGACGCACCGATCCTATCAAACTCACACCTCAGAACCTGGCACTGCTCGTGATGAAGTTGGGGACCTATCACAATTGGTCATCACGGAACTTCAATGGCTACATCGATGAGGTATGCTTTTATGATCGGAAGTTGAGTGAGGACGAGGTTCGTCTTGGAATGCACTGCACAAAGAAGGTCGGTGAGGGTGGATTGCTGGCATACTACCAATTCAATGAGACTCATGCCGGACAGATCTTTGACAAGATCGCAGGTCGAGACGGTTCATACGAAGCCGGCGCAACATCCGCCCCTTCCCAGGCCTTGGTCGGACGAGCTGAGAGTGATATCGAAGTGATGCGCACGGATGTTCGAAGGATCCGTTTTGATGAGCTTGGTGATGAGATCGAACTCAGCAATACGATCGACGATGGCAAGGTTCTCCTCACCCGCATGTTGGTGGGACCGGATTCACTTCCTACGTCAGCACAGTTCATTCCAAACCGGTCGTGGATCATAGATGTTTTCCCTGGAGATGGTCGTGTGAATGAGGTTGAAGCTATTCGCCTCGATGTACGTCCTCTCATCGATTCAGTCGAGGTAGGGGGCAGGCAGTACATGACGTATACACGTGCCGGCTGGAGTACGGGTGCCACATGGACACCATCACTCACGAGTGCTGCTAGCAGACTGGAGAATGGGTCCACTACACTCGTAACGGAGTTGAGACGGGGAGTCTCCGCGCCACATCAGTGGGCTGTGGCCTACACGGGCGGACCGTTGAGTGTTGCAGAGATCGATGCTGCGGCGACAATCGGTCTGATGCCACAACCGGGCACGGATTTCGTTCGTGTGACCACGTCAACTCCGCAGAGGTCGATCGTGATCTTCAATGCGTTGGGTGCCGTTGTGCTGACGCTGGATGCTGCACACACAACGGTGTCAACGGTGGATGTACGCGGACTTCCGTCGGGACTCTATCTCATGGACGTAGACGGACAGCGCGCGCCGCTTAGGATCCTGCGGTAGTTGGGATCCAGGGTTTGACCATCACAGTCTGCTCGCGCTCAAGGACAACAGCGCCAACATTAGCCCCCTTCGGCTTTCGAACATGCTTGCGTTGGGTATAGACAACCGAAACGTAGGATGCATTGCGGGCCTGTGAGTAATAGGCTGTGATCGCAGCAGCCTTCTCGAGAATTGGCTTTTGGATCTTCTCGCCTTCAACGCCGCGGAGTATAGCGTGAGAGCCCGCAGAACCCCGAGCGTGGAACCACCAATCGTTCTGCTTTGCAAATCGCATCGTGAGCTCATCATTGTTGGCCGCGTTCTTTCCAACATACAGCGTATGGACATCGTCGATGACAAACACTCTGAATCGACCATTCGATTCGTCTCTTGAAGGGGGCATCTCTGACGTCACGGCGGATCTCTGTTTTGTGAGTTCTGTAAGGGAAGGGGCTTGCCTCACCTGCTCAATAGAAGCAATGAGTGCATCACGTTTTGCTCGAAGTCCGGGCAGGCGTTCTTCTCGCGACCGTGATGCCGTAGCAGATGAACGAGCCTTGTCGTAATAATTTCTCGCATTCTCGATCAGCGTACGATGTTCGTTGAGTTGGATCACATTCGGTGTGCCGTCTTCGTCATCGATGGCGATGCTGGTAAGTCCGGATCGGTTTCCACTTGGCTGCGATAACAGGAGGTCTGCCCAATGTCGGTATCGCTCGGAGCGGCCCTCACGTGCGGCATCACTTGTCATTCCTTCGATACTCCGTTCAACTCTACGCAGATCGGTCTCGAGCGATTTAAGCGTTGCTCTGCGGCGTTCCTTGAGCGCCTGGCCCTTTCGTCTCTCACTGATCGTAACACGTATTGCTTCGAGAATATCAGAGAACGTGTCGGCAACAACCCAGCCTCTCAGCGGGATGCAGGAAAAGAGCACTTCGTCATCTCGTCGCAACAGCAGAAATGATGAGGCTGCACTACATTCGGCTATCAACGTTTTGGTTTGTTCAAGAACAGCTTGTTGCTGCTCAGAGGAGAGCTGACCAACAAGCGTTTCTCCATCGATCGAACAACGAGCACAGACCTCTGCTGCATAGTGGGGACCAAGGCGGAGCGTGGATGTTGCCAACATGCGAGAGACGGTGATGGACGTATTGGTAAGGGGCTCCTCCGTTGCAAACACCGTAACGGAGAACCTCGAGTTGACGCGCGATGCGCGGTCTCGCAAAGCGTCGATGATCACACCGTCCTTGGTCAGCACAATGTTCCCACGCCCTGATGAGAACAACTCCACGTGAACATGGTGGGACTCGAACCAAATGGTCAGAATCCTGTCATCGGGGTGCTTTGTGACCATCACAACAGTCTCGTCAAGCACCTCCTTCAACACGTCGATCGAATTGTTCCGCGCCCTTCGCATTGCTGTGCGCTCGGTAATCGTGCCGCCATCGGGTGAGACGTCAACAACAAAGGTTCGCAGCTCAATGTCGATCACAAAGACAAAGGTGCCAACGTACTTCTCTTGAGACCACATCTCAACAAGGCGAGCCCCCTTCCATCGCAGTGACAGAATGTTCGCTACGTGCTCAAGTGTAAAGGGGTGCCGTATCACTTGTTCTTCTTCTTCGACTTCTTCGTTGGTTTTGCGGCCACGGTAGTAGTCGGACTGATGGCCTCGCGCCAAAGTGCCGGAAGTGTTGGTGCTGTGCGCCGGGCAGCATCACGAACCCAATTTGGAACGGATGAATACCACGCAACGAACGACTTCACGTCTTCTTCGGTTGTATCCGCACAAGCGAGTACACGCAAGCCCGAGACCATTGCATACCGATCGTTCACGGCACGCAGCCAAGTTGTGACAGAGGACATGGATCTCCGTGGTCCACGAACGATCCCTTCAACAGCAGCATATCGAACGATCTGCTCATCATCTTCCAACGCAAGCCGTAGGGTGTCAAAGCCGACCCCCATGCGCCCAAGAGTATAGGCTGCACGTTGAACCACATATGGATGGGGATCCTTCAAGAGCAGGACCAAGGCAGAACGAGCGGAGGTATCGCCGATCTCACCCAAGGTGAATGCCGCGAGACGTCTGCGTTTCCACGACGAATCGAGCGTTGCGATGATGAGTGGTTGAATACACTCAACAGACTTAACCTTGCCGGCCACTGTGGCGCAAAGGTTCACCACCGCACCATCATCCGAGGCAAGTCCGCGCAGCAACACCCGCAGTGTGGAATCGCGATGTGACGCATAGAGCTTCGGGAGGACGCTCTCCAGCGTCAACCGCTCTCGCGGCATCTGCGTACCAAAATGAGGCTCGAGTCCAGCCAAGGCGGTCTCGCCCATCTCTCCAAGGAGTTTCCTTGCAGGTTCTACATTGGGTTGGAATCTCAACGGAGCGGCTGAAGCCTGAATGAAGAGACTATCCACGGACTGGGTAAGTGAAATTGACGCACGCATTGGCTCTTGACCGATGATAGCATTTGCAGCAGAGTTCGTGTCCGTTGATGAACTCTCTCGGTCTGCAAACACACCATACGTTGATCTGGTCGTAACCGTATTGTTTCGCAGTCGTTCGCCGTAGTGATCCGCACCGCCGGCATCGAGAAACACTCCGATCATCCCGTAGGAACGTCTGAAATCAGAGTATCCCATCGTGTTCGATTCGTTCGTTGCGATGTAGGCGTCATTACCGCGTTCATCGATGAACAAGGACACTGCATTGGCGTTTCCGGCGCCCAAGGAAAGACTCTCACAGACATAGGCGTCGTTGCCGCCTTCATCGATCAGGGCTCCAAGAGCTATGTCGTGACCACAACCCTGTGATACACCGTGCGAGACATAGACGTCGTCGCCATTGTTATCACGAAGAATGCCCGTGGCAAAGTGAACACCTGCTCCTTGAGCGTATTGATAGGATTCGTACCGGTCGTCTCCTGCGCGGTCGATAAGAGCGCCAAGTCCGAACCAATAGCCGGTGCCCTGACCGTAGATGTCAGACGTGTACAGGTCATTGCCGGAGACATCCAAGAGGACACCGATCCCGCCGGAGGCGATTGGACGTGAGCCAAGCGCTGCCCCTTGCGTGAATGTTACCTGATGGGAGTCATACCGCAGCACATCCACATACGGACTCGCAGCGATATATCGATCGTTTCCGGAGAGGTCACTGATCATGCCAGCTCCGCGTGTTCCGCCAAATCCTTGTGCTTGGGCGTGACAGCGATAGGTGTCGTGACCGCTATCATCAAAAAGGAGACCGATGCCAAGGATCCCGGCGCCCTGCGTATTCGATCCCGAGAGGTAGGCGTCGTCACCCTGCATATCGTGGAGGATCCCAGCGCCCATCAAACCACAACCAAGAGAGAAGTCGCCCGCAGAGTACACGTCATTTCCTCTACGGTCGATGAGGATCCCAACGCCCCCTACACCAGAAGCAAAGGAAAAGTCCTTTCCGGCATACATGTCGTTCCCATCAAGGTCTACGATGCAGCGTACTGGCATATACAGAGCATCGGTTTTCGTTGTGTCATCAAGGCGATACACGTCATTGCCGCCCACGTCAATGATCACGGCATAGGAACCAATGTAGGTGTCGTCATCCGGACCTCCGATGGCAACTCTGCCGAGTGGGGTCTTGAACGTGAACGATCGAACACTGTCACGCAGGAGCTCAAGATTATCCTCACTTTGAGCCACGTAGAACATCAATTGCTGATAGAGCGAGAGACCATGGACGAAGACATCTTCGGCAACCTTCGGAGCCGCCTCTGCATAGAATCGGACAGCAATATCTCGTGCAGCTTGTTCGTTCGCAGACATCTCCCAGAGAGTTGACGTTTCATCTTCACGGGACAGACGCCAGAGCGAATCCATGTGATCGGTAACAAGTGTCTGTTGAAGTAGACGCTTACGACCTTCATGCATCCCGTCTGAAGCCTGGACGATGGCAGATAGGAACCGGAGCACGACAAAGGAGCTTACGATGTTGAGTCGTGCAGTGGGGTCGTTCCCAAGCCGTTGGATCGTCTCGTCGGCGGTGATCTGCCCATCGTAGTTCACACGACGATACGTACCGAGGTCAAGGTGCTGCATAAGGTTTGAAAACAGCTCCGTTGAACTGGCCTCGGTACGCACGGCTGCGGCATCTGTAAGTCGTTGAGCGATATCGAATGCACGAAGCGGTTCGTTGAAGAGCACATCATGAAACACTAAACGATGTCGGTCTTGATCGATCAGGTCAGGGGGCATCTGTAGATCTGACTGCCGCATACCGATCGTAAACAGTGCTGAATCCAGCATGACCAATGTGGAAGAGGAGATCGAACGCTGAGCTGATGCAATGTTCGCAGAAGCCAGCGTGATGCTGACCAACAGGAATATTCTTGTGTACGGTCGTATCAAAGCATGCATTGGATCGAATTCCATGGTCATTAATTCTTCATCAAGCGAAGTTGATCAGCCAAGGCAGGGGAGAGAACATCGAGTTTCGAAACGATCGCCTCAACAGAAGCCCGTTCGCCATTTCGCAGCAAACACCGTGCACATGCATACAGGAGTTCAGCCGACTCCGGGAAACGCTCTACTTCCGTCTTCAGCAATGTTGTGGCTTCAGGGCAACGTTCAGCTTCGAAATAGGTATTGATCCGAGCGGCATGGAAGATCGAAGATGTGTCGCGCAAGGATATAGCTTGACCGTGTGCAGCGATCGCGTCTGCAAAAAGCCCTTCTTTCCGGTAGATGATCGCCAGTGTGTTGTATGCATCCGGGGCTAGGGCTGGACTAATGGTTGCACATCGTTTGAAGGCTTGAATGGCATCTTCTCGAAATCCCTTTTCTTCATAGGCAAGTGCAAGGTTGAAGAATGCTTCACTGTAATTCGGACGGAGAGCGATCGCTTGCTTGAATGCTCGCACGGAGCTGTCCGGCTGTTTTAACTCGAGACTGAGAAGTCCAACGTTGAACCACCCCATGGCCTCGGTCGGATCGATCTTCGTGAGCTGACGTGAGACGAGCAATGCCTCTTCGGCCTTTTTCTGCGCTCGTAACGCACTAGTTAGCGCTAGATAGGCGTCGGTCTTCTTTGGATCTAGAGTGATCGCTTCGCGATACTGCTGAGTAGCCATTTCTAGATCTCCGCGGGCGAGAAGTGATTCACCGTATAAGAGGCGATACGACGTGTTCTGCGGATCTCGGTCCACGATCCGTTCATAGAGCTGGGTGGACTCATTGATCTGCCCTGTAGCAAAGTAGCAGTGAGCAAGTTGTTGCATCACGCCAATGAGCTCTGGACGTCTGAACATTGTCTCTTCAAGGGGCATAATGGCGTCTGCACATTGTCCGGATCGAGCATATGCCATTCCAAGGGCCCACGTAGGCTGTAGCGAATCAGGGAATCGATTGTGAGCAGCCTGCAGCAGAGAGATGGACTCCTTTGGATGCTTAAGCTGTGCTTCACATTCAGAAGCCATCAGCCACGCCTGCATGAGCGATGAGTCGATGGCGATGGTGCGGTGCGCGCTTGCCAATGCTTCCTTGTCCTTGCCTTGCCTGAGTTGAGAAAGCGTCAGCAGCAAGGACGCAACGCGATCCTTCTTGTCTGCCTTTAACGACTGAGTTGCAAGACGTTCAACCGTGGGCCAGTCACCCCTTGATGCAGCGGCCCGCATCGCAGATTGTTGAGTGGCAGTCTGTGCAGGCAAGAGCAGAACGCACGTGCAAAGAAGTACGACGAAAAGAAGCGTGAACTTCATGATCTGGTGACCGTGTATACGATGTGTACGTCAGGTCCGACCGATGTGCATGAACGTAACGTGATGTCCATTGGTGTGATATGCTTGAACCAGGTGTTCTCAACTCCGAGAAACGCGGGAGCTATGTGAAGGATGAGTTCACGCACGCAACCTGCATTGAGAAATGACGCTGCTAGAGTTGGACCGCCCTCGAGAAGAATAGATGCGATACCCATGGTCCCTGTGGTTCGAATGATCGTTGCTACATCCAGATGCGATGTTGTTCCTGCTGTTCCAATGATCTCGAAGCCAAGTCCGCGAAGAATCATTGCTTGCTCACTCTCGACACTATGGTGCCCACAGAAGATGACGCTTCTGATCTCTTTGGCCGTAGCAGCCAGTTTTGATGTAGGGGGCGTTTCACAATTGGGATCAACGACGATGCGAAGTGGATCTCTGCCTTCAGACAGACGGACATTCAAGAGGGGATCGTCGGCAAGCACGGTCCCGATCCCAACCATTACAGCATCGTACTCACTTCGCAGCACATGGGTCACGACCCTGCTTTCCTCGGATGAAATCCATCGACCATGTCCCTGCTGGACTGAAGCCCCGAGATCGATCGATGTGGCCGCTTTGAGCGTTACGTAGCTCGTCCCGCTCGTGATGTGATGAGAGAACCATCTGTTCATCCATTGGCATTCGTTTTCACGAACGCCGCGGATCACATCGATACCATGTTCCTCAAGAATCTGAATTCCCCGGCCCGAGACGAGAGGATTGGGATCTACTGTCCCAACAACAACGCGCTTGATTCCGGAGGCAATGATGGCATTTGTACAGGCGGGTTGTTTTCCGTCATGGGCACAGGGCTCCAACGTGACGTACATCGTTGCCGTTGAGGCATCCCCGGAGAATGCGCGAAGCGCATCTACCTCTGCATGGACATCTCCAAAACGTTGATGATGCCCCTTTGCAACCAACTCATTATCCCGCACGATCACACAACCGACGCGAGGATTAGGGCTTACCCAACCGCTGCCTCTGTGTGCTTCATCAAGTGCCAGCTGCATCCATTCTTCGTGGTTCACCGTGGTGGCCATGAAAAAGAGATGGAAGCTGAATATGACTTTGGACGAGATGGAATGATGAGATCGGCATGATACTCTCCATCAGGTACCTTCTGACCGCCCAGATCACGTCCGTCCCACGGCATCACATACCGGTGGATGGCGTTGGCATTCTGAGGTTCAACAAGAGTGACCACAGAAAGGAAGGCAAGTCCAGCATCAGATCGCCACACAACACTTCCTTTACCGTCGGAGATCAACACCCGGAATGATTCAGACGTTGGCAGGTACTCGCCTTGAGGAACAAAGATCCGTTTTGCCATTACGCCAATATCAATGGCACTGTCTCCGGCTGCGGTAGCAAAAGGTCGGAGATCCACTGGTTCTGCCTTTTGATACTCGATGGCTGTTGTAAAGATCAAATGGTCTGTGGCTGTTACCACCGCAACCTCCGCTACAGCACTGCGAGAAGCCTTTGCAGCGGGCGTATCCCATAGACCCTCACCGATAAAGAGGATCGTTTCGTCCGATCCCGGAGTGCCGGCCATCGTAGGATTGACCATGATCGAATCATTGAGGTGGTCTTTATCAGGACCAATGAAGATGTCCACATATCGAATAGAACGGTCTACCGTGCGAAGAGTGGATGCCGTCATGAAACTCAGCTGCACCGTACTGTCACTTAGACGCACACCCTTGATGTCAAAGATGGGTCGGTCCACATGTATGGCCTTGTTGTTTCGCATAAAGCCGCTGTACGAGGTAGACTTGCAACCCATGGACAGCACGAGGAGACTCGTGATCATCAAGGCGATAAGGGAGATGCGATTCATGGTGATCATGCAGCAAAAATAGGGTGTCAAGGGGCTCCAAGGGTACTGCGGGCAGTCTCAACGGCTGCAAGCACTACCTGAGCAACAAATTGGTGCGACATTTCAGCAGCGTGAACCACCTCTCCGTGTGTTACCATTCGGTGATTAGCGTCGGTCAGCGTATTGGTGACGAGGGAGATGATCCCTACGTGTGCGCCCATTCTGGAAGCCCATTGTGCTTCCATAGCGGTGGACATACCTACGGCATCAGCACCGATGCGTCGCAGCATTCTGATCTCGGCACGCGTCTCATAGGACGGTCCAAGAACCTGCGCATAGACGCCACTACGAACAGGGAGCCCCTTTGACCAACAGTGATCGATGGTTGAGATTCCGAGATCTAGGTAGGCCGCTGACGCCACCTCCGGTCCGTTCAACGGAGGAAGGATCGACCGATGTGTGAGGTTCAGGGTACTGTTAGGGATCACGATATCGCCCGTTTTCAGCAGTGGATGCACTCCACCACATGCATTCGTGAGGAGGATGTTCTTGATTCCACATTCAAGAGCAACTGCTACATGCGAGGCGCAGACTGATGGACTGTAGCCCTCATAGGCATGGGCTCTACCAGTAAACACCATAATGGTGCCTGCCAACGTAGAGAGGAGGACGATCTCGGAGCCATGGCCGTTCACAGCGCTGTTCGGAAGTCCGGTCAGCTGTGAATAGGGTATTCGGTCAATGATCGTACCGGCTTCCGTAAACGTCGAAAATCCAGAACCGGCCACTACGGCAGCGTGGATAGGCTTACTCCACAGCTCACGGAGCCGGGAAGCCCCCTCCCTGACGGCATGTCTTGGGTCTTGATCATCGATGAACATCACGAGGGAAGATACCACCTTGGCCAGTACGTCCCTGCCGTATCTTTGCCAATCCCTTGTATTTGAACAGACTAGGCCGAACATGATCAGGAGTATGACCGGTTACGGAAAGAGTGAGATCCTCATTGAAGGAACTCCCTGCACGATCGAAGCTCGGTGCGTCAACGGACGATACTTGGAGCTTTCCACGCGTATTCCGAAAGAGTGGTCTGATAAAGAAGGTCTCATTCGCGAAACCGTCCGAGAGAACGTCACACGCGGATCGCTGAACATCTTCATCCGACAAGAAGAGCGAGGCCAACAGCAAGCCGTTCAGGTTGATACTGAAGTTGCCCGGTCGTTCGTTGAAGCACTTCGTCAGCTCAAGGCTGAGCTTGATCTCGACGGGGATGTGTCGGTAGACCACCTCGTGCATTTCCCGGCGATCTTCCAAGCGCCTCCCGATACGTCGGAACGTCCGGATGTATGGCCCGATCTGAAAAAGGGGCTTGTTGAAGCCCTTGTTGCCATGACTGCCATGCGAGATAAAGAAGGCAACGAACTTGCCAAGGATCTCCACGGCCGCTTGGAAGCGATCGAGCACGGGTTGGCCGACGTTGAGCTGCGAAGTGCCGCGAGGATCCCGCAAGAACGCGAACGTCTTCGTGAACGTGTGAGGCAGGTGATCGATGAAGCATCGATCGATGACGTGCGCATGAACCTGGAGATCACGTTGTTGGCTGAAAAGCTCGACGTAACAGAAGAATGTGTGCGGCTTCGCAGCCATATGAAACATTTTCGCCAGTATATGGCAGATGATGTTCAATCGGGGAGAAAACTCAATTTCCTGCTTCAGGAGATGAACCGAGAAGTGAATACGATCGGCTCAAAGACAAACGATGCAGACATCGCACGTGTTGTAGTTGGGATGAAGGAGGAACTGGAGCGAATGCGGGAGCAGGTTCAGAATGTCGAGTAAGAAGCACCTCATCGTTCTCAGTGCCCCAAGTGGTGCAGGCAAGACAACGGTTGCCCGACATCTTCTGTCATCGTTTCCGTTCCTGCGTTTCAGCGTAAGTGCAACCACGCGACCGAAACGTGCAGGAGAAGAGCATGGCAAGGACTATTTCTTCCTCACCCGCGATGAATTCCGTCACGCCATTGAGCAGAATGACCTCATCGAATCTGAGGAGATCTTCGGGAATTATTACGGCACCCTGCGCAGCATCGTCTCCGAGGCTGTAGCGCGCGGTGAATTCCTTGTCTTTGATGTAGATGTTAAGGGCGCACTCTCACTTCGTGCTGCATTCCCGGATGACACACTCTTGATCTTTGTTGCGCCCCCTGACATCGAGACCCTTGCTGCACGGCTCCGCAGCAGACACACGGAATCGGAGGAGCAGATAGAAATGCGGCTTGCACGGGCAGAAATGGAAATGGGTCATCGTGACCGTTTTGACCACGTCCTGGTAAATGCAGACCTCGCAGACACTCTCGCTCGTGCCGAACTGCTTGTCCGAGAACATACAGAAGGGGCTCCTCAGCAGCCTTCTCTCTTCGGCGAGCCCTGATCACATCGTAACTTTGCATCCTATGAAGAAGCGAAATGAAACGCAGCCTACGGTTGCGGAAAAAAAGAGCGGCGCTCCGCGATCGACGAATGGTGTAACAACGGCAACGGTGAACGTAGCCGATGTACTTCGAGACTATCGTTTGGCTGTGGAGAGCCGGCAAGCATCCATTCTTGGACGCAAAGAAGTTCTCACAGGAAAGGCGAAGTTCGGCATCTTCGGCGACGGCAAGGAATTGCCACAGCTGGCCATGGCCAAGGCATTCATGCCAGGCGATTGGCGAAGCGGGTATTATCGCGACCAGACATTCATGTTCGCCATCGGCGAAAGTGATGTGCAGAAGTTCTTTGCCCAGCTCTATGCACACACAGATGTTACCGCAGAACCGTCGTCAGCCGGTCGGTCAATGAATGGCCATTTCGGTACCCGATATCTTGCCGAAGATGGTTCTTGGCTTCCGCAGACCTCTACGCGAAATGTCTCTGCAGATGTCTCCCCAACAGCATCACAAATGCCTCGCCTTGTTGGTCTGGCCTATGCGTCGCGCATCTACCGCGAAGTAGAAGAACTCAAGAGCTTCGCACATTTCTCAAATGGCGGAAATGAAGTAGCCTTTGGCACCATCGGCAATGCTTCGAGTGCCGAAGGAATGTTCTGGGAGAGTGTCAATGCGATCGGCGTACTCGGTGCACCGGCGGTGATCTCGATCTGGGATGACGGCTACGGAATCAGTGTGCCGAACGAGATCCAAATGACGAAGTCTAACGTTGGTGAACTGCTTAAAGGGTTCCAGCGTGTCCCCGGCGTTACCAATGGTTATGATGTTCATGTGGTTCACGGTTGGGACTATCCAGCACTTGTTGCTACGTATGAGAAGGCCGCTCATGTGGCTCGCACGGAGCATGTGCCACAGATCGTTCACGTTATCGAGGTTACGCAGCCGCAAGGGCACTCTACCTCCGGCTCGCATGAGCGCTACAAGAGTCCCGAGCGCCTTCAATGGGAAGCAGACATGGATGGAATTTCCCACATGCGCGCCTGGATCCTGAAGACGGGGATCGCCGGCGAAGATCAGTTGGAAGCCATCGAAACAGCTGCAGCAGCGTACGTCTTGGCTTCAAAGCAGGCAGCCTGGGACGCTTACATGACACCGATCTCCTCAGAGATCGGTGAGGCAGTTGCGATCCTGAATCAAACAGCAACGGCTCTCAGTGAGAATGGTCTGACGGATCCTGCAAATGATGTTGCTTCCGCGGCCACCGAACTACAGCGGATCAGAGAGCCGTTCAGGCGCGACATCATGGTTGCTACGTTTAAGGCTCTGGTCTCGGCAAAGCCAGCTCCAGAGAGTGTTCGCCAGCCGCTTGCGCAATGGCGCAAGTCCTATGACGCTCGGATCAGCCCCCTCTACTCATCTCATCTTCACAGTGAGTCTGTGTGGTCACCATTAAAGGTACCGGTGGTAGCACCGGCGTTCAATGACGAGTCGCCATCGATCAATGGTTCTGAGATCATTCGAGCATGGTTCGATCATGCACTTACCACCGAACCTCGTCTGCTCATGTTCGGCGAGGACAGCGGTAAGCTTGGAGATGTGAACCAGGGCACGCTCGGTCTGCAGGCTGCCTATGGAGAATTGCGCGTTGGAGATACGGGTATTCGTGAATGCACGATCCTAGGTCAGGCCATTGGACTTGCCATGCGCGGACTCCGCCCAGTGGCTGAGATCCAGTACCTCGACTATCTACTCTACGCGCTGCAATTGATGAGCGACGATCTGGCCACCGTACAATGGCGTACAAAGGGAGGCCAAAAAGCACCGGTGATCATTCGCACTCGCGGACATCGCCTTGAAGGTGTATGGCACTCGGGATCTCCGATGTCGGGGATCATCAATCTTGTCCGTGGCATCCACGTCTGTGTGCCGCGCAACTTCGTCCAAGCCGCAGGCATGTATCAGACCCTCCTGCAAGGGGATGACCCGGCGTTGGTGGTTGAGGTGCTCAATGGCTATCGACTCAAGGAACGTCTTCCGTTGAATCTCGGAACCTATACCGTAGAACTAGGCGTGCCTGAGGTCTTGAAACAGGGGACGGACCTCACTCTCGTAACCTATGGCGCAACAGTTCGCGTTGCGCTCGATGCCGCAGCAACGCTTGAGACACTTGGCGTGTCGGCGGAGATTATTGACGTTCAGACACTTCTTCCATTCGATCGCCATGCTGCGATCGTGGGATCGTTGAAAAAGACAAATCGACTTCTGGTGGTAGACGAGGATGTACCAGGTGGAACATCGGCCTATATCATGCGCGAGATCCTCGAATGCCAAGACGGCTATCGTTGGCTCGATTCCGCACCGTGTACGCTTACGGCAAAACCACACCGTCCGGCCTATGGAACAGATGGAAACTACTGGTCGAAGCCCGAGGCAGAGCACATCATTGAGGCCGCCTACGCAATGATGCACGAGGTAGATCCAGGTCGATTCCCGCAGTTCGCATAGTTCTAAGACCTATTTTCGCTTTAAGAGTCTTAATTCTCCTATACGATCAGCGGTAGGTCAGACATGATGCTTTCGAAGTCATGCATCTATGGTATCCAGGCGGCGATCTTTGTTACGTCGCAGGGGAAGGGTGAGTACGTGTCGATCAGTCGCATTGCTGCTGAATTGAACATCTCGTTCCACTTCCTCACCAAGGTGTTGCAGCAGCTTACCCAGTCAGGTATCATGGTCTCCTACAGAGGTCCAAAGGGGGGAGTCACGCTCGGCCGTCAGGCCAAGACGATCACATTGTATGACCTCATTGCCGCCATCGATGGTACGGACATCTTCACAGAGTGTATGCTCGGGCTTCCTGGGTGTGGAGAAGCAGAACCGTGTCCTGCTCATGAGCATTGGACAGATGTACGTGTGCGTTTTGCCGGCGTTGCGAAGAAGGTGACGCTGTTGAGTTTGGGAGCTAAAGCCAGCGAATTGAATGTTCGTCTGGCACAAGAGTTCAAGAAAACCTCGGTGACCGAAAAACCATGACAAAAGTCATGGAAACCTGACCTGGTTTGGTGGAAAGTTTGCGTACCGCAACTAACATCTACCTTTACGTGACCTTAAAACCCCCATCTCCGCTCGCCCCTGCTGTGTGTTGTACGCACTGCGGGGAACCTTGCGCGGATCATTCCATCAGCGACGGCGCACATACATTCTGCTGTACGGGCTGCAGGAGTGTCTATGACATCCTGAGTTCGAACGGAATGTGCGAGTATTATACGTTCGATGGCGCATCGGGTGTACCTCAGAGGGGTCCGCAGCGAGACCGGTCGGTCTACGAGGTACTTGATGACGCCGCAACTGCCGCGCGTTTCATCGACTTCTCCAACGGAAGTATCACCCGCGTTCGATTGGCATTGCCCGGTATGCACTGCGCGAGTTGTGTTTGGCTCCTTGAACAGCTGCAACGATTCGATCAGGGGATACGTTCGTCGCGTGTGGATCTCATGCGCAAGACCGTTGAGGTTGAATACGATCCTTCGCGTACTGGATTGAAAGCCATTGCGATCCTCCTGAGCTCCTTAGGATATGAGCCCCTTCTCAGCAGTGAAGGAACCGAACATGACCGCGACGCTGAACGTCGCGAAGCAACCCGAAAGATCTACCTCCGTCTAGGCGTTGCCGGGTTCGCTGCCGGCAACGTGATGATGATCAGCATCGCACGGTACATGGCCGGCGACACCGGCATGGATCAGACACTCGTGCGTTTATTCTCGCTTCTCAGCATCGGACTCAGCATTCCGGTGTATTTCTTCAGTGCATCTCCCTGGCTTTCTTCTGCACTCGCTAGTCTGCGCAGACGTGTTGTGAACCTTGATGTGCCGGTGGCACTCGGCATTACAACGCTGTTCGTACGCAGTATTGTCGATATCGTGTCGGGAGGGGGCGAAGGGTTCCTCGATTCATTCGCCGGACTTGTCTTCTTCCTCCTTATTGGTCGTCTGTTCCAACAGAAAGCATTCGATGCCGTGTCCTTTGACCGGACCGTGAGATCGTTCTTCCCACTTTCTGTTCGACGCGAACAAAAGGGTGTTGAGGCCGTGGTGCCTATCGATGCTGTACGCACTGGTGATGTGATGATCGTTCGTAACGGAGAAGTGATACCCGCGGATGCTGTACTTATGAGCGCCACTGGATACGTCGACTATTCGTTCGTGACCGGAGAAAGCGTTCCAGTTGAGTGCACTTCCGGATCGATGATCTACGCCGGCGGCAAGGTAGTGGGAACAGCCGTCCGACTCACAGCCACCCGTCCGGTATCACAGAGCTACCTCGCATCGTTGTGGGAACGCACAGCCTCGCGTACGCCCCGCTCATCCTACATGAAACTGAGCGACAGATTCGGCCTGTGGTTCACAGTCGGCACTCTCCTCGTAGCTGTGACCGGTGCCCTGTTCTGGTTGCCGAATGTTGCACTTGCCGTGAACGTCTTTACCGCCGTATTGATCATTGCCTGTCCGTGTGCCCTCACTCTTGCTGCGCCGATAACCCTTGGAACTGCCATGGGCCTGTTGGGGAGATCCGGGATGTATATCAAGAATATCGGTGTGCTTCTCGAACTCAAGAATGCCAACACGGTGGTCTTCGACAAGACCGGAACACTTACATCATCCCGTCACGACGTTGTTTATCATGGTAAGCCCCTTACCGCTTCTGAACACGAGGCGATCGAGGCAGTTGCTTCCCATAGTGCACATCCGGTGAGTCAGAGTATCGCCCGTATGGCCTCTGCCAGGTCAACGGCAGATGTTGTTGTGGAAGATGTTGGAAGGGGCGTTCGTGGACGCAGCAACGGACACAACGTAGTGATTGGTTCGTTCTCCTATCTGTCGGAAGAACTGGGAGACGAGACCATCGTCGCCAACGAGGGGACAGCGGTTGCTGTTGACGGCAAACTCGCCGGCAGATTCGTGATGCGCTCTCATGTTCGCGAAGATGTGCCGATGATGGTAGGCGCACTACGCTCGAATGGCATTCAGACAAGACTGGTAACGGGAGACACAGACAGAGATGCAGACGCCCTGCGCAGCGTCTTTACCAATGAAGAGATGCAATTCCGGGCAACACCTGGTGAGAAGGTAGAGGCCGTTGAGGCGTTGCGTTCTGGTGGTGCATCAGTGCTCATGGTAGGGGATGGATTGAACGACGTTTCGGCCATGGCTGCTGCCGACGTTTCTATCGCAGTAACGGACGAGACATCTACCCTAGCACCGGCAAGCGATCTGGTAATGCCTGCGCAACGACTATCTGATCTGCCTGGACTCTTAGTCTACACACACGAACTCACGCGAGTTATCTCGTCGGCCTTGTGGTTCACGATGGCCTACAACGCCGTTGGAATCTCCTTGGCTCTTGCAGGGATCCTAACGCCCGTTATTACAGCGATCATGATGCCGTTGAGTTCACTGCTGGTGGTTGGGATGAGTGTAGGCGGTGCACGACTTTATGCAAGGAGGTTCTCATGAGTGTGATGCCGTTGCTCGTGATCTGCAGTATTCTGGTAGCAGGTGGCTTTCTGCTTGCCTTCCTGTTCGCTACCAAGCGAGGTCAATATGATGATCTCGGCACACCTGCGGTTCGGATGCTTTTCGATGATGTTCAGAAGAAAACAGAGATCAAATAACCAGTTCTTTTACGCTCACTATTCCGGGTTGGGAATATGGACACAAATGTACCGTCAGGCAACGAACGCGGGGGACGCGTCGAAACTGTTGCCTACGATAACAACATCGTCCGGATGTTCGCCATCGCATCACTTGTCTTTGGAGTCGTTGGATTCCTTGTAGGCATCATCGTTGCGATCAAGCTATACATTCCGGAGTTCCTTGGAGGTCTAGACTTCCTGTCGTACGGCCGGCTCCGTCCGCTGCACACAAACGCAGTGATCTTTGCCTTTGCCGGCAATGCCATCTTCCTTGGCGTGTATTATTCGCTGCAACGTCTTTGCAAGACGCGGATGTTCAGCGACACCTTGAGTAAGATCCACTTCTGGGGTTGGCAACTCATCATCGTGAGTGCGGCCATCACCCTCCCGTTGGGGATCACAACAAGTAAGGAGTACGCAGAACTTGAATGGCCGATCGATCTTGCGATCACCCTCGTGTGGGTCGTCTTCGGTTGGAATATGATCGGGACCATCTTGCGTCGCAAAGAAAAGCACATGTATGTGGCCATCTGGTTCTACCTGGCAACGTTCCTCACAGTGGCGCTCTTGCATGTTGTGAATTCACTCGCACTTCCGGTGCATCTTCTAAAGAGCTATTCGATGTATGCCGGAGTTCAGGATGCTCTCGTTCAGTGGTGGTATGGACACAATGCAGTTGCATTCTTCCTTACAACGCCGTTCCTCGGCATCATGTACTACTTCATTCCGAAGGCAGCAGAACGTCCGGTGTTCTCCTATCGACTTTCGATCATCCACTTCTGGGCACTGATCTTCCTGTACATCTGGGCCGGACCACACCACCTTCTTTACACTGCGTTGCCAGACTGGGCTCAGTCACTTGGTGTGGTATTCAGCTTCATGCTCATCGCTCCGTCATGGGGCGGTATGGTCAATGGACTTCTCACGCTCCGTGGTGCATGGGACAAGGTTCGTACCGATCCTGTGCTGAAGTTCATGGTAGTAGGCGTCACTGCCTATGGTATGTCTACGTTCGAAGGTCCGATGATGTCTCTGAAGAACATCAACGCCCTTACGCACTACACCGACTATATCATCGCCCACGTTCACCTTGGTGCTCTTCTCTGGAACGGTGGTTTGACGTTTGCGATGTTGTACTACATCTTCCCTCGTATCTACCGCACCAAGTTGTATTCCATCTCCATGGCCAACTGGCACTTCTGGCTGATGACACTTGGCGTGTTGATCTATGTGATCCCTCTGTACTGGGGCGGCATCACGCAATCACTCATGTGGAAGCAATTCCTTCCTGACGGAACGCTTCAGTATCCGAACTTCCTCGAGACTGTTACGCAGCTTATCCCGATGTACGTCATGCGTTCTATTGGCGGTACACTCTACCTTCTTGGTGCATTTGTTGGCATTTGGAACCTCTACAAGACAGCCCGCAGTGGAAAGCTTCTTGCGAACGAGGAAGTACAAGTTGTCAATAGAATGGCCGAGAAGTCACACGAACCAAAAGAAGGCTGGCACAGACTTCTCGAAGGAACACCTGTGCGCTTCAGCCTCCTGATCTTTGTGGCCGTACTTGTTGGTGGCGTTGTTGAATTCGTTCCGACAGCACTTGTTGAATCGAATATTCCAACCATCGCCAGTGTGAAACCATACACACCGCTTGAGCTCGAAGGTCGCGATATCTACATCAGAGAAGGCTGTTATACCTGCCACTCCCAGATGATCCGTCCGTTCAGAAGCGAAACTGAGCGTTATGGCGAATATTCCAAGGTTGGAGAATTCGTGTACGATCATCCGTTCCAATGGGGCTCCAAACGTACCGGACCGGATCTGCATCGCATCGGCGGTAAATATCCGAACGCATGGCACTGGAAGCACATGAACGAACCGCGGTCCACATCGCCGAATTCGATCATGCCGAGCTACGGTTGGATGTATACCGTTGATCTCGACGTATCGCATACAGAAGGCAAGATCCTCACGATGCAGAAACTTGGTGTGCCATATCCAGACGGATATGCAACCAAGGCTGTGGCCGACCTTCAGGCACAGGCAGCAACGATCGCCGATGATCTTGGTAATGCAGGGATCAAGAACGTCGATCCAAAGAAGGAAATCGTTGCAGTGATCGCATATCTGCAGCGCCTCGGAACTGACATCAAAAAGATGCCGGCTGCGGCATCCGGAAACTGAGGTGCCCCATGTATAAGAATGTTCTCGCAAGCATCCCCGGCATCGAGTGGTACCCCGTCGTTGCCTTGCTGTTCTTCTTCAGCTTCTTCGGTGTCTTGGTGATCTGGTACTTCCGTGCTGATCAACGCCGACTCGAAGCGCTCGCTGCTTCCATTCTGAATGATGGAACACCGAGGTCGGAATCAAACTCTCCATCGAAAACAATGCAAGGGAGCTGACAATCATGGCACAACAGGAAAAAGATCGGTTGATGGATCATGATGCAGACGGCATCCGTGAATATGATAACGACCTGCCGCGTTGGTGGCTCTACGGGTTCTACTTCACGATCGTCATGAGTCTGATCTACGTGTTCTACTATCACGTCTACTTTGGACCGGACTGGAACGTTCTCTGGTATGGTCCGCGTGGACAGGCTAACGAATACGCGGCACAAGTAGCAGATGCACAAGCCTCCATGGCTGCAGCTCCAAAGAAGGCGGCCGTGAAAGCCGTCCTTCTCACGGACAAGGAGTCTTTGGAGAAGGGAAAGGCCATCTTCAACGGAATGGAAAACCTCTGTTCCACCTGCCATCGTGAAGATCTCGGTGGACAGGTAGGTCCGAACCTTACGGATGATCTTTGGATCCATGGGTGCTCGCTGGAGCAGATCATGGCCAACATCACAACAGGGTTCCCCGACAAAGGGATGTTGCCCTATGGCAGCAGCAACAAACTCTCCGACGAACAGCTGATGCAGGTTGCTTCGTACATCATTTCAATGCGAGGTAGCAATCCACCGGAACCAAAACCAGTAGACGAGACACGCGAGATCCTCTGTGACCGAGACGCTGCACCCGTGCAGTGACCTTTGTCATAGATTCTCGCAGATGTCCGTTGTAGGTTCGCGTATCACCACCGAAGGTTCACGACATGTCGATCATTGACCTCGATCTCATCGAAGATCACGAGCGATTCCGAGCAGAGCTCGGGAGTATTCACCCTGACGGTAAACGTCGGTGGATCTATGCTCGTAAGCCAAAGGGTCGATTCACAACATGGCGTACCATCCTCGGTTGGTTCTTGATGGCATTCTTGGTGCTCGCCCCCTTTGTTAAGGTGGGCGGGCACCAATTTTTGTTGTTGAACATCATCGATCGAGAGTTCGTGCTGTTTGGCATGCCTTTCTGGCCGAATGATTTCTATCTCGTGGCGCTGTTGTTCCTCACGGGTGTGATCACGGTGGTTCTCTTCACGGCCACGCTTGGTCGCATATGGTGCGGCTGGCTTTGCCCTCAAACGATCTTTATGGAGATCGTATTTCGTCAGATCGAATACCTGATCGAAGGCGGACCGAAGGAGCAAGCACAGCGTAAGGCAGGTCCATGGAACTGGGATCGCATCTGGCGAACGGGCGTCAAGGTGGTTGTCTTCTTCGCCATCAGTTTTGGTATTGCAAACGTGTTCCTCTCGTACATCATCTCAAGTGATGTGCTTCTTCAGTATGTAGAGAATGGACCGGCAGCTCATGTGGAGCTCTTTGGAGGCCTTGTCTTCTTCACGTTCGTGTTCTTCATGGTGTTCTACCGATTCCGCGAGCAGGCATGTTTGATCGCATGTCCGTATGGACGGTATATGTCTGCACTTGTGGATGAGAACACCATTGCTGTGACGTATGACTTCAAGCGGGGAGAGGACCGTGCGAAGTGGACCAGAGCAGACAATGAAGCAAAGAAACAAACAGCCTCTGGATCGGCCTCATTCACGCGTCCGGAACAGAAGGGTGACTGCGTGGATTGTCACCAATGTGTGACAGTCTGTCCAACCGGCATCGACATCCGAAATGGTATCCAATTGGAGTGCGTCAATTGCACCGCATGTATTGATGCCTGCGACGAAGTGATGGACAAGGTGGGGCTCGATCGCGGCCTGGTGCGATACAGCAGCCTCAATGCTGTTGAGAACGGCAGAGCCAAGGTGTTCACAAAACGTATCAAGGCGTACCTTGCTGTGTGGTTCGTGATGGTTGCAGCGGTTTCTACACTCTTCATCTTCCGTCACGACCTAGACGTCGTTGTCCTTCGCCAAGAGGGCACAACGTGGGTTACGATGCAGGAGGGGATAGCGAACTTCTACCGTCTACAGATCATCAATAAGACCGATCATGACATTCCGTATGAAATGCATGTAACGTCTCCGCATGGATTCTCGATCAAGAACATCGGACTTCCGTCCCACGTTGGTGCAGAAGACATTCTCAAGGGGCGATTCATCATCATCCGTGAGAACGATGCGCCCAAAACAACAGAAACAAAGCTTACAATTGAGATGACGACGAACGGGAAGGTATTCCATACCATTACCACGTCGTTCATCGCCCCCTGAGGTTCCTATGAAAAAACTCCATTGGGGTTGGCGGATCGGTATCGTCTATACGTTGTTTGCAAGTGCAACCCTTGGATTTGTTGCCTTTGCCCTTACGACGTCTGTTGATCTGGTGCGTCCCGACTACTACGAAGAATCATTGCGTCACGACGTAATGATGGCCGATCGTTCTCGTGCAGAGGCCAGCGGCAGTACGCTGGAGGTCAAGTCGCGAGAGCTGACCCTCACAACATCCATGGCAGGTGTTCCGGACGGACAGATCCGTCTCAAGTTCTACAAGCCCGATCAACCGGATCTCGACAGGTCTCTGGCCGTTACGGCGGATGCCCAAGGAATCGCAAACGTTGATCTGTCGGGTTTCGCCACCGGAGTATGGAAGCTCACAGCTCAATGGTCTTCCAAGGGCAACACCTACGAGCTCAACCGAACGGTCGTCTTGGAGTAGGATGTGATCGAGCCTCTTACCGGATTTCTTCTAGGCCTTGCGGGCAGTCTCCACTGTGCCGGGATGTGCGGTCCTATCGCCATGTCCTTGCCGAGTGCAGGGGGCAGGGGGGTACGGCGTTTGGCTGAGAAGAGTATCTATCAGGTAGGACGGATCGCCACCTATGCTACACTTGGACTCATCGTTGGCCTTGGAGCCAGTGTCTTTGATCTGGCAGGGTATGGTCGTGTGGCATCGATCACTGCCGGCGTATTGATGATCATCACGGCCGTGCTTCAGCTTGTTTGGCATAAGAACCTATTGCCGTCGGGACCAATACATCGTCTAACGGCACCTGTTCGAACGTGGCTGGGTGGACTCTTACAGAAGCGATCCATGCTTGCATTGGGAGGGATCGGTGTACTCAATGGATTGCTGCCCTGCGGATTGGTCACCTCAGCGCTCTTAGGCAGCGCAGCAACTGCTGAGCCCCTAGGTGGAATGACCTTCATGGCATTTTTTGGTCTTGGGACGTTGCCGATGATGCTCAGTATCGCGCTCGGAGGTGCCCTGCTTACCGATAGAATGCGCACGTCGATGCGGGTGGCGATGCCCGTTGTGGCGTTGATCGTTGGTGCCATCGTGATGCTTCGTGGAATGGCTCTCGATATCCCGTACCTCTCACCACCTGAAGCAAAGCCGGCTTCAAATGTTCATTGTTGCGAAGAACACTAAAATTCAGACATGAACATCTTATATTTGCGGCCTGAAGAACGAAATTCATTCTCAATATCCATTCGGACAGACATCATGAAGAGATTCGTCGGCATTGTGACAGGCTTGGTCCTGTTTGCCGCCTTCACCACAGTAACACTTGCGCAGGACAAAGCCGCTCTGATGACAAAGGGCCAGAAGGTCTATAATGAGTACTGCAAAACATGTCACCAGGCCAATGGACAGGGTCTGGGAGCAGCCTTCCCTCCGCTGGCAAAGAGCGATTATCTAAAGAACACGCCTATGCCGCAGATCATCAAGGAAGTGGTCAACGGCAAGTCCGGTAAGGTCAAGGTCAACGGCAAGGAATACAATGGTGTTATGGCGCCCCTTCCAAAGAAGTACACGGATGAGGATATTGCCGCAGTTGTGACCTATGTTTACAACAGCTGGGGTAATAGCGGACCCGTTGTAAAGACGGCTGACGTGAAAAAACATAAAAAGAAGTAAGTCGTCCCTATCACACAACGACGCCCTGACGGACCCGCTTCGTCAGGGCGTTCGTATTTTTGCGATGAAGGGTCAGGAAGGGTGTAGACCTAACCTGTTGAAAAGTTTGGGGCAACAGGAGCCCCATTCACGCTATTTTTGCTCTATATCATTTAGGACGCAGCTTCATGGCCAAGGTTCTCTTTCGTGTATCATACTCCATTGCCGATGGCAAACGCGCTGACTACCTCGCTGCCATAGCGAACGTGCGCTCGTTCTATGCTGGGACGGAGATTCAATTCGCCCTTTTCGAGACGAAGGGGAAGCACAATCACTTCCAGGAAGTCTACACCTATCCAACGGCTGAGGCATATGATGCCTCTGATGATCCGGAGGCAACAGCCCCGATCAGTGGCGCGATCGAGAAGATCTACAGCCTTGCCAAGGATGTATCGTACGACGTGTCGACCGAAGTAGCCTAACGTTTCGTCTGACCACCCGCTATGGAGACGCTCGGTGAGGTCCGTGTATTCAGTCAGAATGACACAGAGCTTGTCCGAGTCCTTGCGTCCGATCTCTACGGATTGTCCACGCCGGAAGAACTTGCCAAGCGTGAATGGCCCGAGAAGATGCGGTTTAAGGAACGGTTCCGACTGCGGTTCTTTCAATGGCTGAAGTCAAAGCGCAGTAAGGGGCAGATCTCAGCGCCTATTGATGGACGAGCGGTTACGAAGGTACTCCTATTCCGCTATGATGCACTCGGTGATTACATCACCACGACGTCCATCCTTGAGTGGCTTACGGCAGCCATACCGGGTGTTGTGATCGATGTTGTTGGTTCCTACAGGAACAAAACCTTACTAGAATCTGACCCTCGAATTCGAAGGGTGATCGCGATCAACCCTTCACATGGGTATCGTCCGTCGTGGCTTCGTGTAAGGCAACTTGGTAGAGAGGTTGACTACGATGTTGTTATTGCAGCCGTATTCACTCAGATGACCAAGGCCGCTATTCTCACCACGCTGGCCTCGAAACGAGCACTGAACGTTACCATTCGGCACAACGACCGATCGGGGATCTATGGTCAAGTGTTCCATTGCCAGGTTCCACATCTCCCGGCTGAACATTGGGCGGAAACCATGGCTCGCGTCGGACCGTTTGCGATCACTCCAGTGGTTTCCGTGTTGCCAGATACGGCTCGACCGAGGATCCCGCTGAATGCCAAGGCGGCCCACATTGTCTCGCAATGGCTGGATCAGCGAGATCTGCGTTGGGAGTTTCGTAGCGAAACGGCTCGCGTGATCCCGTCAGACACCCTGCCCGTGGTTGATCGTAGTAAGAGACGATACATCGTAGTGAATATCTCTGCCTACTCGCCGAACCGACAATGGAAACAGGAGACATGTGTCCCGGTCATCACAGACTTGAGAAAACGTTCGCCGGACATCGACATTCTGGTGTCTGGAGCGCCTAATGAGATCGAAGACGTTAAAGAGATCGTTGCACTTGCCAACGATAGCCACGTGCATGCGTGGAAAGGGTCCGTCACAGAGTTGGTTGCCATGATCGCCGGCGCTCACATGCTCATCTCGCCAGACACGGCCACGATCCATCTTGCAGCTGCCGCGGGAGTGCCGTGCACGGTGCTTTTTGCAGAACTCATCAAGGTGGCAGAATGGTATCCATACGGTGTTGAATTCCGAGGTGTCCTTAGTGCAGATCCGTCAACGGTGAATGCGATCCCTGCACACGTCATTGTCAACGCAGCCCTGGAGCTCATTTGACGTGGCAAATTCCTTCCTCAAATCGATCGAGCTAGCTTTCCGTCGGAGTTTCAACCGACACATCGGCGCACAACGTATCCCGATCGTGGTCTCGTCACCGCAATTAGCTATTGCTGTTGAAGATCCCGTGAGGATCCTTGTCCTTCGTCAAGATCGTATCGGAGATGTCTTAGTTAGTGTACCCGTGATCCGTGCCTTGCGTGCTAGATTCCCGGCGGCTACGATCGATATGGTGATGTCACCCAACAACATCACCGTGCGCGATGCTGTTGATCCCTTTATCAACGACGTGATCATCCATCAAAAGGGGCTTGCCGGACTCCTGCGCACACGGCGGACGTTGCGCGCCAGGCGATACGATGTGGTGATCGACCTCATGGACAATGCCTCGTCCACGTCCGCATTGCTCATTCGCGCTTCGCGTGCTCGATATGCCGTTGGCATCGATAAGGAGAATCGTGGCATCTACACTCACGTGGTCCCGCTGGCAGATCGTGCGTCGGTTCACATCGTCGATCGCATCGCACGTCTCCTATGGCCGTTCGCCATCGACCCTGTAGCGACAGACCTACACCTGGCATTTCCTCTGAGCGAAGAGGACAAAGAGCGTGCATCTTCAATCATGCGAGCCCCCTCATCAAGCGCAAAGATCTTCGGTGTGAATATCTCAGGTTCCGATATCTCACGGATGTATTCGGAAGAGGGGATCGTAGAGATCATCGATCACTGCCGGAGAACCTACCCAACCGTTGAAGTTGTTGTGATGGCTGCTTCACAGCATCTTGACATGCAGCAACGGATCGGTCAACGAACAGGCTGCAGAGTGATTCCGCCAACATCGTCCTTCCGGGCATGGGCGGCCAACATCGCCCAGCTTGATAGTTTCTTTACGCCGGACACCTCGTCGGTCCATTTGGCCTCCGCCTTCAACGTTCCAAGCGTAGTACTCTTTGTGCATGACCGCGCCGATCTGATGCCGTGGTATCCCTATGCAAGTGTCTGCTTCCCTGTGGAAACCACAACGGGCACCATCGCAGAGATACCTGTTCGTGATATCATTAGGGCCGTTGACCAGTTGCTTTCGTAAATTCATTGTTTACGAGAACACAGAAATGTCATGCGCTTCGAACAACGAACAGTAACGTGCGGTACACTTCGCCCCGAGCACGCAGGGCAACAGGTCGTTCTGAACGGATGGGTCAATGCTCGCCGTGACTATGGCGGCATCATCTTTCTTGATCTTCGCGATCGGGATGGTGTCACCCAGGCCGTTGTCGATACATCTCACCGTCCGGAACTCGACGAACAGATCCGCGATGTACGTTCAGAGTATGTTCTCTGGGTGAAAGGGGCTGTGCGGCTCCGTGAGAATCCAAATCCGAAGATCCCAACCGGATTGGTGGAGGTTCTCGCCGATGAGATCGGCATCATCAATGCAGCCGATGTTACTCCGTTTGAGATCGTGGATGACCTCGGAACGAATGAAGAACTGCGTTTGACTTATAGGTATCTCGATCTCCGTCGTCCGGTGCTTCAAAAGAACTTTCTTGTGCGCAACAAGCTCTATCAGATAACTCACCGATTCTTCGAAGAAGAAGGGTTTGTGGAGATAGAGACTCCGGTCCTTACGAAGTCCACTCCGGAAGGGGCCCGCGACTTCCTTGTCCCGAGCCGGATCAACAAGGGACGTTTCTATGCGCTGCCGCAATCACCGCAGCTGTTCAAGCAACTGCTGATGGTGTCGGGCTTCGACAAGTACATGCAGATCGTAAAGTGTTTCCGCGATGAGGACCTGCGCGCAGACCGTCAACCTGAATTCACGCAGATCGATGTTGAGATGTCGTTCATCACCCAGGATGATATCCTTGCCCTCACCGAGCGATTCATCACAAAGGCATGGAAAGAGATCCTGAACTACGAAGTAGCCGGTCCGTTCCTGCGTATGCCGTTCAAAACAGCAATGGAGCGCTACGGATCTGACAAGCCCGACCTACGATATGGCTTGGAGCTGACCAACGTGACCGCCACGGCCGGCGCATCTGGATTTACGGTATTCTCTGAGGCGGTGGCTTCCGGAAACGTTGTGATGGCCTTGAATGCAAAGGGCTGTGGCTCGTTCTCTCGCAAACAGATCGATGAACTTGGGGAACATGCAAAGAAGTATGGAGCCAAGGGGCTACCGTGGCTCAAGGTTGTTGGCGGTGAAGTGAGCGGTTCGTTCATCAAGACGCTAACCGATGAACAGCGCGATCTTCTTCTCTTGGAACTCGGCGCAGAAGACGGAGACCTCCTCCTCTTTGCACCGGGAGAGTGGGAGCGTGCCTGCATCATCGCCGGGTCACTCCGAACCGAGGTAGCGCGCCGAACAGGTGTCCTCGAGAGTGTTGCGGGAACGTATTCCTTCCACTGGATCACGGAGTTCCCACTCCTTGAGTACAGCGAAGAAGAGAGTCGATGGATCGCTCGACACCATCCGTTCACTGCACCGATGACCGATGACGTTCCATTGCTGTCCAATGACCCAACACATGCTCGTGCCATTGCGCATGACCTAGTGATCAATGGCTATGAAGCAGCAGGGGGCTCCATCCGGATCCATACCAACGACGTACAGCAAACGATGTTCGATCTCCTCGGCTTTGCTCGTGAAGATGCGGATGCAAAGTTCGGATTCCTTCTCAACGCATTGCGATTCGGCGCGCCGCCTCATGGTGGGATCGCCTTTGGATTCGACAGGCTTGTGATGCTCCTGTGCGGAACCGACAACATCCGCGACGTGATCGCATTCCCGAAGACAACTTCGGGTCTCTCACTCATGGATGGTTGCCCTTCAGATGTTGATACCAAACAACTCGGTGATCTCGGGATCGCACTAACTCGATCATAAACGATGCAACGCAGATCATTTCTCGCCCTGCTCGCCACTCCATTTGTCCTTCAGAATCTGCGTTATAGCAGAAAGAAGAACTCTGATCCCCAGGCAACGTCGCGGTACATCTACAGTCAGGCCGTTCGTCGGTCATCTTCCGACGGCTGGGACAAGCTCGCCATGGGCCCCTTGATGGGGCACATCGGCGAACTGTTCCTTGGAACGCCCTATGTGGGAGGCACACTTGAGGGCGACGGGCCGGAGACATGCCGGATCGATCTCACGGGTCTTGATTGTGTGACGTTCTTTGAGAATGTGCTCGATATCTCCCGTGTTATCAAGAAGGGGAAGTCAGGCTGGGATGACCTCGTGAAGGAGATCACGTTTACGCGATATCGGAGCGGGAATCTCGGTGACTATACAACTCGACTTCACTACACGTCGGAGTGGATCGAGGATAACGTCAAGAAGAACGTAGTTCGAGACATTTCACGTGAGATCGACGGCGAGTTGTTCCCGATCCGCGTGAACTTCATGTCACAGAACCCGAAATATTACAGACCTCTCAAAGAGGATAGTCTCCTCGTGCAGCGTATGGCTGAGATCGAACGTTCGCTCGGAGCTACCACTAGATACATCATTCCCAAAGAACGCATCGAAGCGGTCGAATCACGGCTTCAAACGGGAGATATCGTTGCGATCGCGACATCGAAGAGCGGTTTGGACTATGCCCACACCGGGCTCATCATTCGTGATGGCGATACGGCCCGCATCATGCATGCTTCGTCACAGAAGAAGAAGGTGATCCTGGACGGTCGCATCAGCGACTACGTCAATGGTGTGAAGTCGCACACGGGAATCAGCGTGGTACGTCCGCTGGAAGTGTAACGCACAAACGTCACTTCATCTCGAACGAGAACACTTCCTTCGTTTCCATCTTGGCAGCCGTGCCGAGGCTATTGAAGCCCCTTTCCAACGACCATGGTTCTGGTGTTGGAATTCCCTGCATGATCCGAAACACGCTTGGATCCTTTTCGAACCGTGCGATGATCTTGTTGAACGGCAGGTCGATGACAGTGATCGTGTTCTGCTGAACATAGGTTGCATCGGTGGAGGCAATACCTGGTTCAACCACAATGCGAATGGCGATCTCGAGGTCCGTCATGAACTTCTTCACCATTGTAAGCTGCTGCCGCACCTCTTCGTCAGAAGGAGTCGCAGCCGAGTCGTTCTTCGGTTCCGGTGCAAGGGGCATATTGTTCACGGTGATCCGCGAGCCAACTCGGGTGAATCGTACATAGGATGGCGCAGACTTCTTGCTCGGGTCAGGGGTGTTCATGTGTTCATGAAACGCGTTCTTGCTGATACTGAGCGTCCCGATGTCCTTGGCATCATAGATCGCCACATATCCGGCCCCCTTTGAGGATTTCACAAACTTCACAGATCGTACACTCACACCCGGCCCCATTTTAGAGGCCTCAGCATACATCGCCGAATCACTCCATTGCTCCTTGAGCAAGGTTTGCAGCGGAGTCTTTGTTGCCTTCGCCATCTCTTCCCACATCTTCAACGTGGACGGCGTAAGCATCAACGTATCAGTGACAACGGCCGTGCCGTCCTTACGAACGAGGACGGACATGGAAGAGCGTAAACACCCGGTGAGAAGAGCTGACGCAACAACGACAATGACAAGGATGATGCGCATGGGGGTGTCCGATGGTATGGTCAGTGGGTGTCTTGAAGGTGGTCGAAACTACGACGAATGTATGTCTCGATGTTCTCATCACCAGACGTCAGCCAGCGAACCACTTCGACCGGCAACACCTCTCTTTGTGCTAACTCAGAGAGCGTTACGCTTGAACGTCCGATCTCCGCTTGGAGGAATTCTCGTTGGCGCTCATCTGTGTGCACAAGGTCTGATATCCGTTCATGTCCCGAACCGCAGAGGATACTCCCATGCTGTAGTACGATGCCGTCGATCACACGCTGAGCAGAACCAACAACCTTGCGGGTGCCGCTCATGATCTCGCTTCGGGCATGGGAGGTGAAACAGACCTGACCAAGAGCGCCGGTTGAAGCATAATGCGTCCTCAGATCGGTAGGAACACCAGAGAATGCCAGATCGGGAACATGGTCTGTGAGTATGGTGAACAATGCCTCGTGTACGCGGGCATAGACATCTCGAGCCGTTCGTGATGGACCGAGGCGAACAACGATGCAGTAGGTGAGTTCGTTCGCATGGAGGACGGCCCTGCCTCCTGTAGGTCTGCGAACAATGTCGAACCCAGACGCCTCGCAGCGTTCTGCGTCGATCGATGTTTCCGGTTGGTTACGACCAAGTGATACGCACCACGGATCCCAGGTGTAGGTGCGAAACAAGATGTCTGCAACATTGTTTCGCACGTCTTCGAGCATTGACAGATCTCGTGCCATGTTGGCGGCACCGGATGCTGACCCGTCATGGTCAACTCGGACGATCATGCACGCATCAGGCGGAGGAACCGGAGTTTACCTGCACGAAGGATGCGCGGTGACGAGACGTCGACGATCGATGCAGGGTCCGTGATGCGCTCGCCGTCGAGGGAGACACCGCCGCCGGTGATAAGCCTGCGGGCTTCACTCTTGGATGTTGAGAAGCCGACGCCAACGAGGATGCTCACGATGTCGTGTGGTTCTTCTGCGGATAGTCCGTGATCCGGTATCTGATCCGGAATATCCTTCTTGACAAAGATCCGCTCAAATTCAGCGAACGCTTCGTTCCCGGCCTCTTGTCCGTGATATTGGGCAACGATGCGTTTCGCGACGTCCACTTTTGCATTGCGCGGGTGCACAGATCCGTCAGCAAGCCCCTTCTCAAGAGTCGATACTTCTTCGTCTGATGCGAAGCAAGCATAGCGAAGGTACTTGGCGATCAGGGTATCCGGAATCGACATCGTCTTCCCGAACATGTCCTTTGGTGACTCCGTGAGTCCGATGTAATTGCCAAGAGACTTACTCATCTTCTCCACGCCGTCTGTGCCTTCAAGGATCGGCATGGTTAGGATACACTGCGGTTCGTGCCCATACGAGCGCATGATCTCGCGTCCGACCAAAAGGTTGAACTTTTGATCTGTGCCACCCAGTTCGATATCGCTGCGCACGGCAACCGAATCGTATGCCTGCGAGAGGGGATACAGGAATTCGTGGACGCTGATGGGTTCACCACCGCGATACCGTTTTGTGAAGTCATCACGCTCAAGCAGCTGGGCAACGGTATACTTGGCAGAGAGTGCGATCACTTCCTTGAAACTCATGGCATCGAGCCAGGCGGAATTGTAGACCACCTCTGTGCGCGACATATCGAGAACGCGAGACGCTTGGTCAACATAGGTCTTGCCGTTCTCACGTGTTTCTTCAAGAGTGAGGGCCGGACGCGTTTTTGACTTCCCTGTTGGGTCGCCGATCATGGCCGTGAAGTCGCCGATGATCAGCACCACCGTGTGACCGAGATCCTGGAACTGTCGGAGCTTTGTGAGGACAACGGCATGACCGATATGGATGTCCGGTCTGCTGGGGTCTAATCCTAACTTCACTCTCAGTGGATTCTTAGTAGCAACAGAACGTTCGAGCTTGCGAACGAGGTCTTCAACAGGAAGCAGATCCACTGCGTTCTGTTGGATAATGGCCAGTTGTTCGTTCACGCTGAGCATGATCAAGATCCTTCCAGGTCGCGCCGACCGCGCTGCACTTCTCGTTGTAGTTCGCGCTCCTTGGTAGCAGCACGTTTGTCGTAGAGTTTCTTTCCGCGCATCAATCCCAGTTCCACCTTCACATACGGTCCGGAGAAGTAGAGGGAAAGGGGCACAACAGTCAGCCCCTTTTCTTCGATCGATTCCCGAAGCCGATGCAGTTCATTTGCCTTGAGCAAGAGTTTCCTCTTGCGCATAGGGTCGTGATTCTCTCGGTTTCCAAAATCATACGGATTGATGTGAAGTCCGATCAGAAACAGTTCATCAACGGTCCTCGACGGAAAGGTGGCATAGGCATCTGCCATATTCACCTTTCCGGCCCGGAGAGACTTCACCTCGGTACCGGTAAGCGCAATGCCTGCCTCGAACCGCTGGATCACCTCGAATTCATGCAAGGCTTTGCGGTTGGTAACGATGGTCCGTATGACGCGTTCGTCTGACATTGGCTGGAAGTACTACCGATCGGAATAAAAAAGCCCCACGCAGAAGCGCAGGGCTGAAAAAGTGCGGAGAGGGAGGGATTCGAACCCTCGTTAGAGGTTAAAACCCCTAAGACGGTTTAGCAAACCGTTGCCTTCAGCCACTCGGCCACCTCTCCCTACGGAGAGCACAAAGATACGACGACCGAAGGAAACTCAAACACAAGCTAGAGCGAAGTTTCTGAAGGCATGGATGTTGGGTCGCCCGTGTTCTCGCGTGTGATCGTGCCGTCAGCCGTGAGGATCTCCTGTGTACCGGCAACGTTTCGAAGTATGACGTTGCCGCGGTCGACGTTCACCGATAGGTTGGAAAGTGCGCCATCCACGGTCACATTACCGGCCGCAAGGAAAACCTCAACGACGGCGTTGGCCGGAACATAGATGGTATGAATTGCAGGCAGGATATCCTGAGATACCGCTTGATCAGCTTCCTTGTGGTGGAAGAGCACTGTGCTCCCGCCGTTGACCTGGCTCCGCTCAAGGATGCCCTCTGAACCCGAACTTTGAACGGTGACCTTGTCTGACAGCCAGCTGACGATTCGGATGTCGCCGGCGTCACAATCGATCTTAATGATTGGTGACTTGTCGACAAGAACAGTGTGGCGCATCGTGCTTACACGAGCTTCCTCCACCAGGCGTGCTGCGGAATCGGGATTGAGAAAGAGGCTAGAAAGGGTGATGATCGAGAGGGTGAGGAGAGTGGTCATGTTGACCTCAATGGAAATGAAACTGGAAGACGGGGTGCAGATACGCCGTCATCTGAACAAGGTTGCACCTCAGTGCATGTTCTCGTAACGATAGTATATTGGCCTGCCCTCATCACCAACTTCAATTGTCTTCGAATGTGCTATGCAGATCGTGGTTTATCGAAGGGTTATTCTCACGCTAGCAGTTCTTTCGTCACTGGTAGCCTTTTCAATACCGATCATATCAGTTGTTGATGGTTCCACAGCGTATCAAACTGTTGTGGCGGATGACTTCTATTATTACCTCATTCCTGCCAGGTCATTTGTAGAAACCGGTGTTACGAGCTTTGACGGCATTACGGAAACAAACGGATACCACCCACTGTGGATGGCAGTCATTGTATCCCTTGTCGGTCTCTCTGGTAGCAATTTCACCCTGTTTTGGATTCTCCTCTTCCTTCTCCTCGCTGCCTTATCCATTACAACCTTCATCCAACTTCGGTCGTTCTCTGAGTTGCTTTTCGGACAGCATTGGTGGGTCTCCACGGTGGTTCTTGGAGCGCACTGTTATGGACTGGCGTTCTATCTGTGTGGGATGGAATCATCGATCGTACTTCCCTTATCGGTGGCCTTCTTTCATAGATTTTGGGTGGTGTTGAAGAAGAACGTGCCGCCACAGACCTCACAAGTCTTCTTGTTGGCGTTCATTGCGAGTCTGGCAATATTGGCTCGACTCGATATTGGCCCTTTTGTTCTCTTGCCAATGCTATTGTTTCTGTGGCGTAGCCGGCTAGATCACAAGCGTTTGGTGTTGTTGTCGATCTCAATATTCTTGGGCTTAACGCCTGTTCTCCTGTATTTCATCTACAATCACCTTCACTTTGGCCATATAATCCCTGTCTCTGGTCTAGCTAAAGGTCTGCATCGTGCCGATTTCATCTTCAGTGGACATATGATTCAGGATCTCGCAAGAAGCAAGAGAGTTGTTGGATATGGAGCTTTTGTATTGCTATCTGTGATCATCCTTGTTTGGATGGTGTTTCGTAGGCGGCCGATATCGATGCGTTGGATCATGGTCTACATCGGTTTTCTGATTCCGGCAGGATCTATACTCATTGCCGGATTCCGTAGCGATTGGATCCTTTGGATTTGGCACCTTTATTGGACAGTACCGTCATTTGTAATGATTGGATGTATCGTGTTTACAGTAACAACGGAGGGCGTTGCTGGAAGAAACCACTTGAATAGATACATGCAGTGGATAGCTCCGGCAGTGATATCGATCGCATTTGTTGTGTTTCCTGAAATGATGCTGGGACGGTCCGTGATTCAGCCAGACTATCTCGGAATCGAGTCTACCGCTCTACGACTGCGAGAATTCTCCCGTGCAAAAGGTGGTCGTTATGCCATGGGTGATCGGGCGGGGCTTACTGCCAGTATCATAGAACGGCCGGTCACGCAATTGGAGGGGCTCATGGCAGATATTCATTTGTTAACGTGTATTTCAGCGGAGAAGGACTTGCAAGTAGTCCTTCGAGAATATGACGTTGACTATCTGATAGTATCTCGCAGTAGACCATTCAATTCGTCACGTGAATCAAGAACGATAGAGATTCCAGATCCAGATCAATCTGGCCCAATGTCGTATCGAATGAAGACCACATTCCAGCATGCCCCTGTTTACGTTGATTCTTCAGTTGCCGGAGTGTATACGGCCGTATTCTATTGTCGATTCTAAGCAGGACGAACGGATTCGTAAATTCCCCGGTGAAACAAGCTCAAGAAACGCCGCTCATGCGGCAATACAATCAGATCAAGGGGCGCCATCCGGATACGGTACTGCTCTTCCGACTCGGCGATTTCTATGAAACGTTTGGCGACGATGCAGTTGCAACGGCAAAGGCATGTGGCATCACGTTGACCAAACGCAACAATGGAACTGCGGGCGAGATCCCGTTGGCCGGATTCCCGCACCATCAACTGGATACCTACCTTCCGCGCATTGTGCGCGCAGGTCACCGTGTTGCAGTCTGTGAACAGCTTGAAGATCCCAAGCAGGCCAAGGGGATCGTCAAACGAGATGTTGTAGAAGTTGTGACGCCGGGTGTTGTACTCTATGACAAACTCCTTGATCACAAGTCGCACACCTATGTAGCCGCGATAACCGGTCCAACGAAGAATGATCCGAACTGCGGACTAGCCGTAGCCGATATCTCAACGGGTACGTTCACAGCGGGTGACATCCCGATGGATAAACTTGCAGCGATGATTGAGTCCTTGCAACCGGCAGAGATCATTGTTGACAAGGATCAGCGGGGGTGGTGGGAGCCCCTTCTCGAGAGACTTCCGTTCACACCGGCACGAACACGTCTTGAGTCGTGGATCTTCGAGCAGGAGTTTGCGACCAACATATTGCTCCGTCACTTCCAAACAGCTTCACTCAAAGGTTTCGGTGCGGATTCACTCACGCGTGGTGCGATAGCTGCCGGTGTTGTCCTTCACTATGTCTCCGAAACACAGAAAGGAGCACTTTCGCAGATCACGGGGCTCAGCATCCTGAGCTCGGATACAACGATGGTTCTTGATGCTGCAACCCGTCGGAATCTCGAGATCCACTCTTCGATGTCAGGAGACGGAACAGCCGGGGCACTGATCTCGATCGTGGATCGATCCGTAACCCCGATGGGAGGAAGACTGTTGCGTTGGTGGTTGCAATCGCCGTTGATCGACATCAAACGAATTCAGAAACGTCACGAAGCAGTACGCGGTTTCGTTCGCGATCAGCATACGCTTACGGAAGTGCGTGCAATCTCTGCTGGCATTGGTGACCTTGAGCGACTGATGACCAAGGTGGTCACCAATCGCGCCACCTCCAGAGATCTTGTAGGACTTCGATCCGGACTCCAGCAACTTCCGAAAGTGAAGGAGACATGTACGGCAAGTCTCTTCGATGCGGTTCGCGACCTCGGTGAGAAACTCAATGCTCACCAATCAACGGTGGATCTTCTTCAACGCTCGCTTCGTGATGAGCCATCTTTGCAGATCGGCTCCGGACAGATCTTTCGTGACGGATTTGATGCCGCTCTCGATGATGCTACGAATGCCTTGCTGCACGGGAAAGAATGGATCGCTGCCTATCAAGAGCGACAACGAACGGAGTCGGGCATCTCTACGTTGAAGGTTGCCTATACAAGTGTGTTCGGATACTACATCGAGATATCCAATACCCATAAGGCTCGGGTTCCGGAACACTACGATCGCAAGCAGACGCTGGCAAATGCAGAACGGTATACCACGGTTGAATTGAAGGAGTTTGAGCAGAAGTTGCTTAGCGCAGAGAGTACAGTTACGTCTCTCGAATCAAGACTGCTTGATGAGCTTCGTCAGCATATCTCGTCTGATTGTGCGGCCATTCAGAAGACCGCTACCCTCATTGCAACGATCGATGCGTTGGCAGGATTTGCCGACGTGGCCAGCGCGTATGGGTACGTTGAGCCAGTGATGACAGAAGAGACCGCGCTTGAGATCGTTGACGCCAGGCATCCCGTTATCGAACGACTGCTGCCACACGGAACACCGTACACATCGAATACCGTGTTGATGGATACCGAGAAAGAGCAGCTGCATATCCTTACCGGCCCGAATATGTCCGGGAAGTCTAGCTACCTGCGTCAAGTAGGCCTGATCGTATTCCTCGCCCATGTTGGCTCCTTCGTTCCGGCAACATCAGCCACGATACCACTGACCGACCGCATCTTCACTCGCGTGGGTGCACAGGACAACATCATGGCAGGGGAGAGTACCTTCCTTGTTGAGATGCAGGAATCGGCCAACATCCTCAACAATGCAACGAAGCGCAGCATCATCTTGCTTGATGAAGTGGGAAGGGGCACTGCAACATTCGACGGCATTTCCATTGCCTGGGCCATTGCCGAGTACCTACACGAGGTGATCGGAGCAAAGACCATCTTTGCAACGCACTACCATGAGCTTACCTCTCTGGCGGATCAATTCCACCGAGTACACAACCTTCAGGTGGAAGTACGCGAAGTTGGCGACGAGATCGTCTTTACCCACCGTGTTGTCCGCGGACATTCCGATCACTCATTCGGCATTCATGTTGCGCGGATGGCCGGACTCCCGCCGGCAGTGTTGGCAACTGCCCGCGCAGTGCTCGTCCAGTTGGAATCAGGGCAACACGGACCAACGGAGCTTGGTCGCACGGCTTCTGCTGAACGTCACCGTCTTGAAGAAGCGGGACAGATCTCGCTTTTTGAAGTGCGAGATGACGGACTGCGAGATCGTGTGCGATTGCTCGACATCAATAACATGACCCCGCTCCAGGCCATGCAGGCACTGGTGGAACTCAAGGACAGCATCGATGAATGAAGATATCAAGAAGAAATGGCTCACTCGAGACCGCGTAACACGCGCCATGACCGTTGATGGTCTGTTCCGCGCAGCAGTGATCCACAACCCAAACACTGTCCGTACTGCTCAAGAAAAGCACAACCTTGATGCCGTGAGCTCCATCGTCCTTGCGCGTGCACTAACCGGCGCATCGCTCATGGCCTCGTTCCTGAATGGCGAAGAGCGTGTTGTAGTGCATGGTACCGGAGACGGAGTGATCTCTACGGTCTACGCCGAAGCAATGCAGGTTGGCGAGACCCGCGGATACGTAACGATCAATCCCCAACCGGCAGAGGGTCGGAATAGCCCCCTAGGCGAAGGACTGCTCAAGATCCAGCGAGTGCTCTATGGGAACTATGAACCGGTAACGGGCATCGTTGAACTCCGCCGCGGAGATGTAACGAGTGACCTTGGATATTATCTCACCCAATCCGAGCAAATACCATCGGCATTCGTGATCGATCTTGATTATGACGAGAACGACATGATCCGTCAAAGTGTTGGACTTCTCGTTCAGGCGATGCCAGGTGCACGTCCGGAAGACATCTTCAAGGTGTATGACACGATCGATTATCTGGAGCGTCTGACGGAGTTCGCAGATAAAGGGTATTCGCCCGAGGAGATGTTGCGACAGATCATGCCAACAGAGATCACCGTGATGTCTACATCACCGGTTGATTATTTCTGTCGGTGTTCGCACGACCGATTCAAGTCGCTCCTCCTCACCCTTGGCCTTGAAGAGATCACAGGCATGGAAGCGGAAGGACAGAATGAATTGGTTTGCCAGTATTGCTCCAATCGCTACTACCTCACGCCAGAAGACTTTACAGAGCTCAAAGAGAAACTTCTCGTTAACCGAAATTGACGATCAGCTCATCAATGCCGTGATGGCAGCAACATCAACGATGTCCTCCACGGAACAGCCACGAGAGAGATCGCAGTAGGGATGCGCCAGACCCTGAATGATGGGTCCTATCGCTCGAGCTCCACCAAGACGTTCAGTGAGCTTGTAGGCAATATTGCCACTATCGAGATCCGGGAACACCAGCACATTTGCTTCTCCGCCCAATGGTGAGGAAGGGGCTTTTCGTGCTGCAACAGACGGCACAAGGGCGGCATCTGCCTGAAGTTCACCATCGGAGAGAATCTCAGGATGTTGGTGTTGGAAGATCGACTGAGCTGATCGAACCTTCTCCACGCGCTCGTGCTCGGCGCTGCCTTTTGTTGAGAAGCTTAGGAAGGCAACACGCGGCTCTGACTGTACAACGATCCGGAAATTGTTGGCAGCGGCAGCTGCGATGTCGGCCAATTGTTCATCTGTCGGGTCGGGCACAACACCGCAGTCGGCAAAGATCAACGTTGAATCCGGCCAGGCCATTACGAAATAGCTCGATACGGTTTTTACAGCGGGCGCGGTGCCGACGGTGATGATGGCTGCTCGCAAGACATCCGCCGTGGTCGAAACAGACCCGGCAACAACCCCATCCGCTTGACGACGTGTAACGAGCGCACCTGCTGCATATAATGGATCTAAAGCCATCACCCGTGCTTGGGGGTCGGTGAGCCCCTTACTGCTTCTCCGTTCAAGCAGAAGCGATGTGGTTTCGTTGATGATGTCCGAAGGGTCGATGATCTCAACACCGTCCACACCAACGATCTGTTCATGGTGGGCAACAGCGAGGATCGTATCTCGGGAACCAACAAGAACGGGGACACACATCCCCGAACCGGACATTACCACAACAGCCTTCAGCGTACGAGGGTCTGTGGCATCAGGGAAGAGGATACGTCTGTGCAGAGAGGCAGCGCGACGGTGGATCTCATCAAGGATCATCGGCCGATTCCGACCAGTGCTGAAGAGGAATCAGCTTGAGTAGTGCTGGCCTTAAAGACTTCGCCGTATTCATCGAGGACGTCTGTTGTTGTGACACCCTCAACGGTTCGTTGTACCATGATCTCCGCCCGCGCCGGATTATACCCGATCTGGTCGTAGGCATCGAATTGAATAAGAGTGGTCTTGTTTCGAGTGCGGGTGTTCACGCGAACAAGCCCATTCTGAACCGGAACAAAGGCAGTTTCATTTACGGTCACTACCAATCCTCTCGGTAGTTGTGAAGGGGCATTTGTGGATTTGCCCGATACATCAAGCTTCTTTAGGATCGCTCGTGAGGCAGCCGAGACGAACACGATCGTTGGAACCGATTCGATGCCATCGTCGATCTTCCCAGAGCCGAGACAGACGATGCAGAAGACAGAATTCAAGTCGTCGGCCTCCACATAGTAGGGGGCTTGATCGACGCCTATTCGTGCCTCAACCGTATTTGTGCGTGAATCGATAACGGCAACCTCATTCACGTCGACCAATGCTACACAGATCTGGTTTCCAGTTGAGGCAATGCCGGCCGGTCTTGAACCGAGGGCTATCGTTCTCACAAGTGTGTTCGTTGTGATGTCTACAATACCCACGCTCTTTGTAGTGGCAAGAGTGACGTAGGCTGTAGTAGCGTTGGCAAACGCGATGTCAGATGCTGGGCCATCGGTCCCAAGATCGATAGTGTCAGTAGCCAGCAATGTTGCTTCATTGATCACCACGATCCACGGTTGGCTCGAGTGAAGAACGTAGATCTCATCGCGGAATCGTTTGATGTCCGATGCAGGGTAGGACGTGCCCACCGGACCGGACCAGACCGAAGGATTCGCAAGGTCTCCTGCTGGCATCGTGTATGTTGCCAGGCCATTTGGTCCGGCGGTAAGAAGTCTCCACTCATCGGCGAATGAACTGATCAGAGGTTCGTCAGGCGAACACCCAATGACCACCAGACACAAAACGAGTGAGGATAGGAGGGGGCGGGTCATGTACACGTTGCGATAACGTCCGTGATAAGTTCGGTCATGATCGGTTCTGCTTGGGCAGCAGCAGCGAGGACGTGCTCAAGCTTCACCGGCTCTAAAGAGTCGGGGAAACACTCATCTGTTACAATACTCAAGCCAAGGACCTCCATTCCCATGTGCCGTGCCACGATGTTCTCAGGAACGGTGCTCATCCCCACGACGTCTGCACCGATGGTGCGAAGGAAGCGGTATTCGGCACGTGTTTCGAGGTTGGGGCCGGTAACGGCCACGTAGACACCCCTATGGACCTTGATCTGTCGAGCCAAGGCAGCCCGTTCTGCGAGGTCCAGCAAGCGTCGCGAATACGGTTCGCTCATATCCGGGAAACGTGGTCCGAGGCGATCGTCATTAGGTCCAATAAGCGGATTGTCGCCCAAAAGGTTGATATGATCATCGATCAGCATGATATCGCCCCTTTTATAGAGCGGATTCATCCCTCCACACGCATTGGAGACGATCAGGGTCCGTACTCCTAGGGCGTGCAGGATTCGGACGGGAAACGTGATCTGCTGGAGAGTATAACCTTCATAGGCATGGAATCGACCCTGCATCACTACGATCTCCACGCCGTTCAGGGTGCCGAACACAAGGCGTCCATGATGGGATTCAACCGTGGAGATAGGGAAATGAGGGATGTCATCATATTCGATGATCGTGGTGATATCGACCTTTGATACTAGCCCCCCAAGCCCCGTACCGAGGATGACTCCGATCGCCGGCGTGGAGGGGGAGTATTTACGTATGGCCGAGACGGATTCTGAGAGAGCTTCGAACATGTCCATGGTTTGAAAGATACGTCATTGAATCAGTTCGTATGCACGAGAGACGAATTGGCAAAAAAATGCACGAAAATCCCTGACATTATGAATAGGGAATGTATGTACATTTGAAAATGTGTTTAACGACAGAAGTGGCAATAGTTGTGGAACTTTTTTCACGGTTCTGACTCTTTGGACACAGGGAGTGCTCTATTTCGTTGGGTAGTCCTTTTTGCGAAGCATATCAAAACCCTCTTTACAAATTGCTCAGGGAACGTGATTATGAAGCGTTCGTTACTCCGAAGCATCGTCCTTGTCGGTCTTTTGACCGCGGGACTTGTTTCGATCACACGTGAGGCTACCTCACAGATCTTCGTCCAGGTTGCTGGTGGCTCAGGTGGCACCAGGGCTTGGATGCCATCAGGTTCGAATCCGAATTCGTTCCAAGATTACTGGTGGACGATCAGATCGCAGTATCTGTTTAAGGCCTCGGAACTCACGTTTCATGGAATGGCTCCTGGACAGATCACGTCGATGGCGTTCAACATCCGCACGACGTCGGTTTTTCCGGCTCGTTTGACTACGATCTACATTAAATCTGTTACCCCGGGTACACCACTCACCAATCCGATGGCTACCACCGGGATGACGATGGTGTATAATAATCCGGCGTTTCAGCTTCCGTTGCTGACCAACACACCTACATGGGTCAAGTTCGATTTCAGTTCACCGTTTATGTGGGATGGCGTAAGCGATCTTATGATCGAATACTGCTGGTCTCGGACGGCCTACACATACGTATTCCCAGAATACGAGTATTGCACCGTTTCACCGGCGTATGCCTGCCAGAACTTCTTCTATAGTGATGGCCAGAACTATTGCCTTACTTCCGTTACAGGGACTGGGTATTCATCTCGTCCGGTGGTCCAGTTTGGCGTTCTTTCTGGTATTGAAACCTCGTTCCCTGATGATGTAGATCCACGTCGGATCCTGCGCCAGGGTCAGATCTATGACGGAGTTGATCCGAACTATCCAAAGCCGTCGTTGTCCTTCCGTCAGACGGCCGGACAGAACATCAATCTCACCTACAAGATCGTTGGTCCGCTTCCTCTCACGAATGTGATCTACGAAGCACGCAAGTCCGGCAATCCAACCATGAATCACATTGCTGGTTCAAGTGGTCTATTCAACTATGAAATGACCGAAGCAACCGGTCCAGCGGCCGGTGTAAATGGAACACTCGATCTACGTTTCACTCCGGGTGGATCATACCGCGTGGATGCTACGTATCAGATCCCCGGTTACACACAGACGTGGTCGAAAGAGTTTTCGATCGCTTTTGCAAACGACCTCATGGTACGCCAGATCAGGTCGCCACTCAGTGCACCAAAGAAGTATCCTCGTGGCGTTGCGATCCCGATCTCAGCTCGCATTCAGAATGTTGGACTCAACAACGTAACGGACGCGCGTGTCATTGCAACGGTTCGTCATCAGCCAACGAATGCTGAAGTGTTTGTAGATACGTTCGATTTCTCGGGTGATCTTGCAACAGGAGACATGGCGACGATTGATTTTGAAAACTTCACAACGATGACCGTTGCGACGTATTCGATTTCGATCTGCAGTGAGCTTCTTAGTGCTGTAGATCAGCAAGCAGTGAACGATTGTCAGCCAATGATCGGAACGTATACATTTGAGACTCGTTATAATGAAGAGGTTGGCGCTTCGGCAGTTGAAGCTCCAACATCTACCGGAGTCTATTATTCGCGTCGTCCGTTCACTCCTCGCGGTCGTATCATCAACGGCGGTATTCAGGATCTGTCGAACATCCCAGTTCGCCTGCAGATCTTCCAGAATCCGGGCCGCATCCCTGTCTACAATCAGGTCGTTATCGTGCCTGATGTTGGTGCCGAATTCCCGTTGAATGTTGCGTCATTTGATTTCCCAGCATTCACTCCGCAAGTGGCCGGCCAATATGAGGCCTGTCTTACTACGGAGTATCCGGGAGATCCGGTAGCGAACAACAACCAGATCTGCCAGACATTCACGGTGCAGCCAAGCCTTGCCGGCACATACACGATCGGCACGCTGAAGCTTGGTGATCCGCGCAACTATCCAACGATCCAGGATGCTGTTGATGATCTTTATCGTCGCGGCATCGCAGGTGCAGTAGAACTTGAGCTCACCGACGCAGCTTATTCAGTTGGAAACATCGGAAGTACCCTTCCGGCGCTTGATCTTTCAGCGAAGATCATCGGCGTAGATGCAACGAACACGATCACGTTCAAGCCATCGCTTGCACGGTCGATCAACAAGGGTTCTGTGGTTGTGACGCTTAGCTCCGGATCCGGCGTTGGTGTCCTGTTTGGACAGAATGCTCTGACGTCGAATCCAAATGCCGTTCAGTTCCCATTCCAGAAGGATCCGCAGTGGGCCAACTCTGATGGCTTCATCCGCTTCGACGGCGGTGCACAGAAGTCGTTGGTGTTTGAACTGAACGCCACCACGCCGTTCCGCGCGCCGTTCTATCTGGGCGACGGCTCTCATGACATCGCGGTACGCAACTGTATCATCGGTAATGCACCATCTTCGACCCCGAGCTATGCGTCGAGCCTACCGAGCATCAACTTCGTGAACAACACGTTCTCGTATCAGGCAGATGTACGCACAGGTCCGATCACGTATTCAGCCGGTATCGTAAGTCGTCAGAAGCTTCCGATGGGCCGCGACGGCAACAACTCAGAACGACTTGACACAGTGCCTGGCTTGAACAATACGTTCCTCAACAACGAGATCTCCGGCTTCGGCTACGGAATCGTGTCGATGGGTATCGGCATGGCGATCAAGTCAAATGTCTACCAAGGGTTCTATACCAAGGGCAGCCAGATCTCGGGTAACATGATCACCAACGTGCGCATGGCCGGCATCTTCGTAGGCTATGACGATGGCGCCGTGATCAGCGGCAACCGTATCTACAACGTAGGTATTCAGGCCACGGGCGGAACGAACGTGGACGCAGCAGGTATCGTAGCCGGCGGCGTGAACCGCTACAACAACACGAACCTGAAGATCCGCGGCAATGAGATCTCTGGTGTGGTGGGCGACCTGTGGTCGCGCGGTATCAGCGTTGAGCAGGTACGCAACTCCTTCCCATCGATCACCGCCGGCGGCAACACGTACTTCCCGAACATTCCGGAAGCCACGCAGATCACGAACAATGCGATCTGGGGAATTCGCCGTCAGACGTCGACGACGAATCTGTCGGCTATCCATCTGTTCACGCAGCGCAGCACAACGCTCACGGGATGGAATCAGATCATCACGCCGTCTTTGAACAACAACCAGTACTTCACCCGTAACGACGTGGTGTATAACAACACGATCGTGCTGACCAACGACAACATCGTGGGCACAGGTCTTGTCGCCGGCGTAGGCGTGCAGCACGCCAGCGGCGCCTCGATCAAGAACAATGCGTTTGTGATGCAGAACGGCGCCTCGGCCTCGACGCTGAATCACTCCACGCTGTTCTATCAAGGCGTGCAGATGACCGACGGCAATGACCCGATGGCTCTTGTCTGCGACCGCAATGCGTATGAGAACGGCGAGGCCACAATGGCCCGCTTCGTAGAGATCAACGCCAACAGCGATGTGATCAGCCAAGGCTCGGCCGTGGAGTTCAAGTTCCTGTCGCAGTGGAGATCATGGACCAAGCGCGACATCAACTCTGTTGAAGGGACGATCTCTTCGGACATGGCCTACGGCGGCGTAGCTCCGAATCAGCGCCTGCGTGTGAAGACCAATCCAACGCCGATCGGCTCGTTGCTCAACAACCGTGGCGAGCGTTTGTCGGTGATCACAACGGATATCGACGGAGCCGCGCGCGGCTCAGCCGGTCAACCGTTTGACATCGGCGCCGACGAATTCGACGGTCGTCAGTATGTCAAGGACCTCGAAGCAGCGGCCGTTGTGAGCCCGAGCAAGTATCGTGCGGCCACCGGCACACTTTCTGACGCCGAATACGTGATGACGCAGACACCGATCAGCATCACGGGTCTTGTGCGCAACATCGGCGGTCTACCGCAGACCAACACGCCGATCCGCCTGCGCGTCTACCTCGAGACACCGGCATCGAACAACGGCGCGCTGGCCACAGCGCAGTGGAACGGTTCTGCCGTTGTCGACCGCATCGTCAATGCCACGATCAACAGCGGCGACGAAGCCAACGTTGTCTATGACCTGACGTGGGTACCGCAGTCGTACCAGCAGCTGGCAGGCATGGGCTATGTAGTCCCTGCGCATCTCTACGGCATGGCCAATAACATCTCACCGCGCTATCGCATTGAGATCTCGGTGAGCTCTGATGAGTACACGCCGAACAATGCGGTGAACAAGGTTGTCCGCTTCTTCGTAGCCCGTTCGAACGTGCGCATGCTTGCCACGGCCCGCGGCGCCTCGGTGGATCTGTATGCCGGCGTTCCAACGCAGAATCAGATCGCCTCGCGTCTGAACATCGACAGCGTGACCTACACGCTTGAGCGCATCGGCTATGCGAACAACCCAGCCGGCAGCGTGATCGCCTATGACGTGCTCGACCGCGACAACTTCGAAGAGCGCGCCATCGATTATTCGATCTACCGCACAGTGTTCTGGAGCTCGGACAACAATCCTCTCACGCGCTTTGAGCGCCGCGACCTGCGAGCCTATGTGGCCTCGGGTACGGCACTGTCGAAGAAGAATCTGGCCATCGCCGGTCAGAACTATCCTCGTCAGCACGTGGGCATGGACGTGATCAACGATCAAGCCTTCATCCAGTCCGTGCTGCGCGTGAACAACGTAGCGCCGGGCAATCCTGTGCCAACAGCACTGACGTACCACAACCGCCGCCTGCGCGGTGACGCCATCACGCGCAACTCGGTAGAGACGCTCTTCCGTACGGGCTTCCCTGGCGACGCCGAACCGCTTCCGGCTCTTGTGCGGATGTATTCCGATCCAACATCTGCGGGTGTTGCTCAGCGCGCCTATAACTACGTGCTGGGAGACCGTCAGACGCTAGACTCGATCATGGGCTCGGCTACGGCCTCGCTTGTGTCGAATGTTGTCTACCTGGGTGTTGACTGGCGCTTCTACCGCTACACGGGCGAGCGCACCGGCACCGAGCGCGTGATCCGCGGCATCTTCGACTTCTTTGAGTCCAACGGCGGCGGCATGGTTTCGGCCGAGCTGACAGCCTTTGATGCCAAGGCCCGCGGTAACAACGTGGACGTGATGTGGAACACAGCTTCGGAGACGAACAGCGACCACTTCGACGTAGAACGTGCCGATGTGATGGCCGGCAGCGATGCCGCCTTCACTATGATCGGTGCAGTTACTGCAGCCGGCGTGTCAAGCACGTCGCGTGACTACAGCTACCGCGATCTGGGTCTTGCCTCGGGCCGCTACCTCTATCGCCTGACAACGGTTGATAAGGATGGCTCGCGTTCGGTAAGCAACGAAGTGGAAGTGGTCATCGGCGCCGGCGGCCAGGCCACGATCGGCAACGTCTCACCGCAGCCTGCTACAAGCAATGCCAGCGTGGAAGTGACGATGGTCGAGAACGGCATTGCTACGGTGGAGATCATCGATGCCTCAGGAGCACGGGTTGCTCTGATGAGCGATGTCCGCCTCAATGCCGGTTCGCAAATGATCGACATCCCGGTCAATACGCTCGTCAGCGGTGCCTACACCGTGGTTGTTTCGGCCAACGGAACCACCCTGACCACGCCGCTGGTGATCCGCCGCTAAGGCACGATATTCAACGGAAAACGCCCGATGTTCGCAAGAGCATCGGGCGTTTCTCGTTTGACCTAAGTTATCCACATATTAGGACGTTATCAATATTTCACTATTTTTTGGGGTTAGATGGGGTGGATATACAAAAAGACCCCATCTACGCATTAAGCGACAATGAAATCTTGGTCTGATATAACAACAACATTCCGGAGGGAAGGTTACATGAAACACTCTTTGTTTCTACGTGTCTTCATATCGACATTCCTAGTTCTTCTAGGGATCATCACGGGTCCGCAGATCTCGAGATCTCAGATCTTTGTTGAAGTCGATGGGGGAGTAGGGGGCGTACGATCGTGGACATATACGTTCTACGTTTACAATCCACTCTCTGACTATTCAAACAACCAGCGCAACCGATACATTTATCGTGCGTCCGAGTTGTTGGCGAAGGGTATGACACCCGGCCAGATCTCTTCGATAGCATTCAATCTCAGAAATGCTACACCGTGGCCGGCGAACAGGCTTGTAACGATCAGCATGGCAAGCACTACGGCTAATGCACTTACAGGTTCGTGGGCAACTGCCGGATTCACAACGGTCTACACTAACACGGCTTTTAATCTGCCGGTGATTCCGCTTGCCGCTCCGCAGTGGGTGACGTTCAACTTCCAAACCCCGTACATGTGGGATGGTGTAAGTAACATCATCATCGACTTCTGTACCTATCGTCCCGGAAACTCATTCCTGTTCCCGGATTGGGAGTCTACGACAGTAGGGCCGCCAAATACTAATGCGTGGAATAAGCAAACGAATTATGACTTCGTTGCTATTGATCGCTGCGCTACTCCTCCCACAGTGGCCTACATCTATTCTCCCTACAATCGCCCGGTCTTGAAGTTCGGAGTTCTTTCGGGTATTGAGGCTTCCTTCCCTGATGATGTAGATCCGCGTCGTATCCTTCTTCAAGGTCAGATCTATGACGGTGTCGATCCGAGGTTCCCGAAGCCGTCATTGTCATTCCGTCAAACGGCCGGTCAGAGCATCAATCTGACGTACCGTATCGTTGGTCCGCTGCCATCTACGAACGTGATCTACGAAGCACGCAAGTCCGGCAATCCGACCATGAATCACGTTGCGGGAACAACGGCACTTTACACCTATGAGATGAATGAGGCGACAGGCCCCTCAGCTGGTGTGAACGGAAATCTTGATCTTCGATTCACGGCAGGCGGTTCATACCGATTGGAAGCATCGTACCAGATCCCAGGGTACACCCAGCAATGGTCTAAGGAGTTCTCTATTGCGTTCCCGAACGACCTGATGGTGCGTCAGATCAGATCACCGCTTTCAATTCCGCGGAAGTATCCTCGCGGTGTTGAAATGCCGGTGTCCGCTCAGATCCAAAATGTTGGTCTTAACAATGTGACCGATGCTCTCGTCATCGCCTCCATCCGCCACTTGGCAACCAATTCTGAAGTCTACCGTGACACAGTGGTCTGGAATGGAAACTTGGCTACAGGTGAAATGGCAACGGTTGACTTTGTGAACTATACAACGTTGAACGTCGCGACCTATGCTGTTACGGTGTGCACCGAGCTCTTAAGCGCTGTTGACCAACAGGCAGCAAATGATTGTCAGCCAACAACGGGTAATTACCTGTTTGAGACAAAGTATAACGAAGAGGTAGGTGCTCAAGCGATCGACGTACCTGGTATCTCTGGCACGTATTACTCGCGTCGTCCGTTCACCCTCGCGGCCGCATCATCAATGGCGGTATTCAGGATCTTTCGAACATCCCTGTTCGCCTGCAGATCTTCCAGAATCCGGGACGCATCCCAGTGTACAATCAGGTCGTGATCGTACCGGATGTTGGTGCCGAGGCACCGTTGAATGTTTCGTCAACCACCTTCCCGCCATTTACTCCACAGGTAGCCGGCCAATATGAAGCCTGCCTTACCACGGAGTATCCGGGTGATCCTGTAGCGAACAACAATCAGATCTGTCAGACTTTCACGGTGCAGCCAAGCCTTGCCGGCACATATACGATCGGCACGCTCAAGCTGGGTGATCCACGCAACTATCCAACGATCCAAGATGCTGTTGATGATCTGTATCGTCGCGGCGTTGCCGGCGCAGTGGAGTATGAACTCACCGATGCTGCGTATTCCGTTGGAAATGGCTCTGGTCCGACACCGGCACTTGACCTAACAGCGAAGATCATCGGCGTAGACGCAACGAACACGATCACGTTCAAGCCGGCGCTTGCTCGTTCAATCAACAAGGGTTCTGTTGTTGTGACCTTGAATTCGGGTAACGGTGTTGGTGTTCTTTTCGGTCAGAACTCAACGCCAACAAATCCTCTCACGGTTCAGTTTGAGTTTCCAACCGATCCGCAATGGGCGAATACTCCTGGCTTCATCCGCTTTGATGGCGGTGCCCAGAAGTCGTTGGTGTTTGAACTGAACGCCACCACGCCGTTCCGCGCTCCGTTCTATCTGGGCGACGGCTCTCATGACATCGCGGTACGCAACTGTATCATCGGTAATGCACCATCTTCCACGCCGAGCTATGCGTCGAGCCTACCGAGCATCAACTTCGTGAACAACACGTTCTCGTATCAGGCAGATGTGCGCACGGGCCCGATCACGTATTCAGCCGGTATCGTAAGTCGTCAGAAGCTTCCATTGGGCCGCGACGGCAACAACTCAGAGCGTCTCGATACGATCCCAGGTTCGAACAATACGTTCCTCAACAACGAGATCTCTGGCTTCGGCTACGGCATCGTGTCGATGGGTATCGGCATGGCGATCAAGTCAAATGTCTACCAAGGGTTCTACACCAAGGGCAGCCAGATCTCTGGTAACACGATCACGAATGTCCGCACGGCCGGCATCTTCGTAGGCTATGACGATGGCGGTGTGATCAGCGGCAACCGTATCTACAACGTGGGTGTACAGGCCACTGGTGGAACGAACGTGGACGCAGCAGGTATCGTAGCCGGCGGTGTGAACCGCTACAACAACACGAACCTGAAGATCCGCGGCAATGAGATCTCTGGTGTGGTGGGCGACCTGTGGTCGCGCGGTATCAGCGTTGAGCAGGTACGCAACTCCTTCCCATCGATCACCGCCGGCGGCAACACGTACTTCCCGAACATTCCGGAAGCCACGCAGATCACGAACAATGCGATCTGGGAATTCGCCGTCAGACGTCGACGACGAATCTGTCGGCTATCCATCTGTTCACGCAGCGCAGCACAACGCTCACGGGATGGAATCAGATCATCACGCCGTCTTTGAACAACAACCAGTACTTCACTCGTAACGACGTGGTGTACAACAACACGATCGTGCTGACCAATGACAACATCGTGGGCACAGGTCTTGTCGCCGGCGTAGGCGTGCAGCACGCCAGCGGCGCCTCGATCAAGAACAATGCGTTTGTGATGCAGAACGGCGCCTCGGCCTCGACGCTGAATCACTCCACGCTGTTCTATCAAGGCGTGCAGATGACCGACGGCAATGACCCGATGGCCCTTGTCTGCGACCGCAATGCGTATGAGAACGGCGAGGCCACGATGGCGCGCTTCGTAGAGATCAACGCCAACAGCGATGTGATCAGCCAAGGCTCGGCCGTGGAGTTCAAGTTCTTGTCGCAGTGGAGATCATGGACCAAGCGCGACATCAACTCTGTTGAAGGGACGATCTCTTCGGACATGGCCTACGGCGGCGTAGCTCCGAATCAGCGCCTGCGTGTGAAGACCAATCCAACGCCGATCGGCTCATTGCTCAACAACCGCGGCGAGCGTTTGTCGGTGATCACAACGGATATCGACGGAGCCGCGCGCGGCTCAGCCGGTCAACCGTTTGACATCGGCGCCGACGAATTCGACGGTCGTCAGTATGTCAAGGACCTCGAAGCAGCAGCCGTTGTGAGCCCGAGCAAGTATCGCGCGGCCACCGGCACGCTTTCTGACGCCGAATACGTGATGACGCAGACACCGATCAGCATCACGGGTCTTGTGCGCAACATCGGCGGTCTCCCGCAGACCAACACGCCGATCCGCCTGCGCGTCTACCTCGAGACACCGGCATCGAACAACGGCGCGCTGGCCACTGCGCAGTGGAACAGCTCGCCAGTTGTCGACCGCATCGTCAATGCCACGATCAACAGCGGCGACGAAGCCAACGTTGTCTATGACCTTACGTGGGTACCGCAGTCCTACCAGCAGCTGGCCGGCATGGGCTATGTCGTGCCTGCGCGCCTCTTCGGCATGGCCAATAACATTTCGCCGCGCTACCGCATTGAGATCTCGGTGAGCTCTGATGAGTACACGCCGAACAATGCGGTGAACAAGGTTGTCCGCTTCTTCGTCGCCCGTTCGAACGTGCGCATGCTGGCCACGGCCCGCGGCGCCTCGGTGGATCTGTATTCGGGCACGCCGACGCAGAATCAGATCGCTTCGCGTCTGAACATCGACAGCGTGACCTACACGCTTGAGCGCATCGGCTATGCGAACAACCCAGCCGGCAGCGTGATCGCCTATGACGTGCTCGACCGCGACAACTTCGAAGAGCGCGCCATCGATTATTCGATCTACCGCACGGTGTTCTGGAGCTCGGACAACAATCCACTCACGCGCTTTGAGCGCCGCGACCTGCGTGCCTATGTGGCCTCGGGTACGGCACTGTCGAAGAAGAATCTGGCCATCGCCGGTCAGAACTATCCTCGTCAGCACGTGGGCATGGACGTGATCAATGACCAAGCCTTCATCCAGTCTGTGCTGCGCGTGAACAACGTGCCGCCGGGCAATCCTGTGCCAACAGCACTGACGTATCACAACCGCCGCCTGCGCGGTGACGCCATCACCCGCAACTCGGTAGAGACGCTCTTCCGTACGGGCTTCCCTGGCGACGCTGAACCGCTTCCGGCCCTTGTGCGGATGTACTCGGATCCAACGTCTGCGGGTGTTGCTCAGCGCGCCTACAACTACGTGCTGGGAGACCGTCAGACAACGGACTCGATCATGGGCTCGGCTACGGCCTCGCTTGTGTCGAATGTTGTCTACCTGGGTGTTGACTGGCGCTTCTACCGCTTCACGGGCGAGCGCACCGGCACCGAGCGCGTGATCCGCGGCATCTTCGACTTCTTTGAGTCTAACGGCGGCGGCATGGTTTCGGCCGAGCTGACAGCCTTTGATGCCAAGGCCCGCGGCAACAACGTGGACGTGATGTGGAACACAGCTTCGGAGACGAACAGCGACCACTTCGACGTAGAACGTGCCGATGTGATGGCCGGCAGCGATGCCGCCTTTGCAACGGTGGGTACGGTAGCCTCGGCCGGCGTGTCAAGCACGTCGCGTGACTACAACTTCCGCGATCTGGGTCTTGCCTCGGGCCGCTATCTCTATCGCCTGACAACGGTTGATAAGGATGGCTCGCGTTCGGTAAGCAACGAAGTAGAAGTGGTCATCGGCGCCGGCGGCCAGGCCACGATCGGCAACGTCTCACCGCAGCCTGCTACAAGCAATGCCAGCGTGGAAGTGACGATGGTCGAGAACGGCATTGCTACGGTGGAGATCATCGATGCCTCAGGAGCACGGGTTGCTCTGATGAGCGATGTCCGCCTCAATGCCGGTTCGCAAATGATCGACATCCCGGTCAATACGCTCGTCAGCGGTGCCTACACCGTGGTTGTTTCGGCCAACGGAACCACCCTGACCACGCCGCTGGTGATCCGCCGCTAAGGCACGATATTCATCGGAAAACGCCCGATGTTCGCAAGAGCATCGGGCGTTTCTCGTTTGACCTAAGTTATCCACATATTAGGACGTTATCAATATTTCACTATTTTTGGGGTTAGATGGGGTGGATATACAAAAAGACCCCATCTACGCATTAAGCGACAATGAAATCTTGGTCTGATATAACAACAACATTCCGGAGGGAAGGTTACATGAAACACTCTTTGTTTCTACGTGTCTTCATATCGACATTCCTAGTTCTTCTAGGGATCATCACGGGTCCGCAGATCTCGAGATCTCAGATCTTTGTTGAAGTCGATGGGGGAGTAGGGGGCGTACGATCGTGGACATATACGTTCTACGTTTACAATCCACTCTCTGACTATTCAAACAACCAGCGCAACCGATACATTTATCGTGCGTCCGAGTTGTTGGCGAAGGGTATGACACCCGGCCAGATCTCTTCGATAGCATTCAATCTCAGAAATGCTACACCGTGGCCGGCGAACAGGCTTGTAACGATCAGCATGGCAAGCACTACGGCTAATGCACTTACAGGTTCGTGGGCAACTGCCGGATTCACAACGGTCTACACTAACACGGCTTTTAATCTGCCGGTGATTCCGCTTGCCGCTCCGCAGTGGGTGACGTTCAACTTCCAAACCCCGTACATGTGGGATGGTGTAAGTAACATCATCATCGACTTCTGTACCTATCGTCCCGGAAACTCATTCCTGTTCCCGGATTGGGAGTCTACGACAGTAGGGCCGCCAAATACTAATGCGTGGAATAAGCAAACGAATTATGACTTCGTTGCTATTGATCGCTGCGCTACTCCTCCCACAGTGGCCTACATCTATTCTCCCTACAATCGCCCGGTCTTGAAGTTCGGAGTTCTTTCGGGTATTGAGGCTTCCTTCCCTGATGATGTAGATCCGCGTCGTATCCTTCTTCAAGGTCAGATCTATGACGGTGTCGATCCGAGGTTCCCGAAGCCGTCATTGTCATTCCGTCAAACGGCCGGTCAGAGCATCAATCTGACGTACCGTATCGTTGGTCCGCTGCCATCTACGAACGTGATCTACGAAGCACGCAAGTCCGGCAATCCGACCATGAATCACGTTGCGGGAACAACGGCACTTTACACCTATGAGATGAATGAGGCGACAGGCCCCTCAGCTGGTGTGAACGGAAATCTTGATCTTCGATTCACGGCAGGCGGTTCATACCGATTGGAAGCATCGTACCAGATCCCAGGGTACACCCAGCAATGGTCTAAGGAGTTCTCTATTGCGTTCCCGAACGACCTGATGGTGCGTCAGATCAGATCACCGCTTTCAATTCCGCGGAAGTATCCTCGCGGTGTTGAAATGCCGGTGTCCGCTCAGATCCAAAATGTTGGTCTTAACAATGTGACCGATGCTCTCGTCATCGCCTCCATCCGCCACTTGGCAACCAATTCTGAAGTCTACCGTGACACAGTGGTCTGGAATGGAAACTTGGCTACAGGTGAAATGGCAACGGTTGACTTTGTGAACTATACAACGTTGAACGTCGCGACCTATGCTGTTACGGTGTGCACCGAGCTCTTAAGCGCTGTTGACCAACAGGCAGCAAATGATTGTCAGCCAACAACGGGTAATTACCTGTTTGAGACAAAGTATAACGAAGAGGTAGGTGCTCAAGCGATCGACGTACCTGGTATCTCTGGCACGTATTACTCGCGTCGTCCGTTCACCCCTCGCGGCCGCATCATCAATGGCGGTATTCAGGATCTTTCGAACATCCCTGTTCGCCTGCAGATCTTCCAGAATCCGGGACGCATCCCAGTGTACAATCAGGTCGTGATCGTACCGGATGTTGGTGCCGAGGCACCGTTGAATGTTTCGTCAACCACCTTCCCGCCATTTACTCCACAGGTAGCCGGCCAATATGAAGCCTGCCTTACCACGGAGTATCCGGGTGATCCTGTAGCGAACAACAATCAGATCTGTCAGACTTTCACGGTGCAGCCAAGCCTTGCCGGCACATATACGATCGGCACGCTCAAGCTGGGTGATCCACGCAACTATCCAACGATCCAAGATGCTGTTGATGATCTGTATCGTCGCGGCGTTGCCGGCGCAGTGGAGTATGAACTCACCGATGCTGCGTATTCCGTTGGAAATGGCTCTGGTCCGACACCGGCACTTGACCTAACAGCGAAGATCATCGGCGTAGACGCAACGAACACGATCACGTTCAAGCCGGCGCTTGCTCGTTCAATCAACAAGGGTTCTGTTGTTGTGACCTTGAATTCGGGTAACGGTGTTGGTGTTCTTTTCGGTCAGAACTCAACGCCAACAAATCCTCTCACGGTTCAGTTTGAGTTTCCAACCGATCCGCAATGGGCGAATACTCCTGGCTTCATCCGCTTTGATGGCGGTGCCCAGAAGTCGTTGGTGTTTGAACTGAACGCCACCACGCCGTTCCGCGCTCCGTTCTATCTGGGCGACGGCTCTCATGACATCGCGGTACGCAACTGTATCATCGGTAATGCACCATCTTCCACGCCGAGCTATGCGTCGAGCCTACCGAGCATCAACTTCGTGAACAACACGTTCTCGTATCAGGCAGATGTGCGCACGGGCCCGATCACGTATTCAGCCGGTATCGTAAGTCGTCAGAAGCTTCCATTGGGCCGCGACGGCAACAACTCAGAGCGTCTCGATACGATCCCAGGTTCGAACAATACGTTCCTCAACAACGAGATCTCTGGCTTCGGCTACGGCATCGTGTCGATGGGTATCGGCATGGCGATCAAGTCAAATGTCTACCAAGGGTTCTACACCAAGGGCAGCCAGATCTCTGGTAACACGATCACGAATGTCCGCACGGCCGGCATCTTCGTAGGCTATGACGATGGCGGTGTGATCAGCGGCAACCGTATCTACAACGTAGGTGTACAGGCCACTGGTGGAACGAACGTGGACGCAGCAGGTATCGTAGCCGGCGGTGTGAACCGCTACAACAACACGAACCTGAAGATCCGCGGCAATGAGATCTCTGGTGTGGTGGGCGACCTGTGGTCGCGCGGTATCAGCGTTGAGCAGGTACGCAACTCCTTCCCATCGATCACCGCCGGCGGCAACACGTCCGAACATTCCGGAAGCCACGCAGATCACGAACAATGCGATCTGGGGAATTCGCCGTCAGACGTCGACGACGAATCTGTCGGCTATCCATCTGTTCACGCAGCGCAGCACAACGCTCACGGGATGGAATCAGATCATCACGCCGTCTTTGAACAACAACCAGTACTTCACTCGTAACGACGTGGTGTACAACAACACGATCGTGCTGACCAATGACAACATCGTGGGCACAGGTCTTGTCGCCGGCGTAGGCGTGCAGCACGCCAGCGGCGCCTCGATCAAGAACAATGCGTTTGTGATGCAGAACGGCGCCTCGGCCTCGACGCTGAATCACTCCACGCTGTTCTATCAAGGCGTGCAGATGACCGACGGCAATGACCCGATGGCCCTTGTCTGCGACCGCAATGCGTATGAGAACGGCGAGGCCACGATGGCGCGCTTCGTAGAGATCAACGCCAACAGCGATGTGATCAGCCAAAGGCTCGGCCGTGGAGTTCAAGTTCTTGTCGCAGTGGAGATCATGGACCAAGCGCGACATCAACTCTGTTGAAGGGACGATCTCTTCGGACATGGCCTACGGCGGCGTAGCTCCGAATCAGCGCCTGCGTGTGAAGACCAATCCAACGCCGATCGGCTCATTGCTCAACAACCGCGGCGAGCGTTTGTCGGTGATCACAACGGATATCGACGGAGCCGCGCGCGCTCAGCCGGTCAACCGTTTGACATCGGCGCCGACGAATTCGACGGTCGTCAGTATGTCAAGGACCTCGAAGCAGCAGCCGTGGTGAGCCCGAGCAAGTATCGCGCTGCCGCCGGCACGCTTTCAGATGCCGAATACGTGATGACGCAGACACCGATCAGCATCACGGGTCTTGTGCGCAACATCGGCGGTCTCCGCAGACCAACACGCCGATCCGCCTGCGCGTCTACCTCGAGACACCGGCATCGAACAACGGCGCGCTGGCCACTGCGCAGTGGAACAGCTCGCCAGTTGTCGACCGCATCGTCAATGCCACGATCAACAGCGGCGACGAAGCCAACGTTGTCTATGACCTTACGTGGGTACCGCAGTCCTACCAGCAGCTGGCCGGCATGGGCTATGTCGTGCCTGCGCGCCTCTTCGGCATGGCCAATAACATTTCGCCGCGCTACCGCATTGAGATCTCGGTGAGCTCTGATGAGTACACGCCGAACAATGCGGTGAACAAGGTTGTCCGCTTCTTCGTCGCCCGTTCGAACGTGCGCATGCTGGCCACGGCCCGCGGCGCCTCGGTGGATCTGTATTCGGGCACGCCGACGCAGAATCAGATCGCTTCGCGTCTGAACATCGACAGCGTGACCTACACGCTTGAGCGCATCGGCTATGCGAACAACCCAGCCGGCAGCGTGATCGCCTATGACGTGCTCGACCGCGACAACTTCGAAGAGCGCGCCATCGATTATTCGATCTACCGCACGGTGTTCTGGAGCTCGGACAACAATCCACTCACGCGCTTTGAGCGCCGCGACCTGCGTGCCTATGTGGCCTCGGGTACGGCACTGTCGAAGAAGAATCTGGCCATCGCCGGTCAGAACTATCCTCGTCAGCACGTGGGCATGGACGTGATCAATGACCAAGCCTTCATCCAGTCTGTGCTGCGCGTGAACAACGTGCCGCCGGGCAATCCTGTGCCAACAGCACTGACGTATCACAACCGCCGCCTGCGCGGTGACGCCATCACCCGCAACTCGGTAGAGACGCTCTTCCGTACGGGCTTCCCTGGCGACGCTGAACCGCTTCCGGCCCTTGTGCGGATGTACTCCGGATCCAACGTCTGCGGGTGTTGCTCAGCGCGCCTACAACTACGTGCTGGGAGACCGTCAGACAACGGACTCGATCATGGGCTCGGCCACGGCCTCGCTTGTGTCGAATGTTGTCTACCTGGGTGTTGACTGGCGCTTCTACCGCTTCACGGGCGAGCGCACCGGCACCGAGCGCGTGATCCGCGGCATCTTCGACTTCTTTGAGTCTAACGGCGGCGGCATGGTTTCGGCCGAGCTGACAGCCTTTGATGCCAAGGCCCGCGGCAACAACGTGGACGTGATGTGGAACACAGCTTCGGAGACGAACAGCGACCACTTCGACGTAGAACGTGCCGATGTGATGGCCGGCAGCGATGCCGCCTTTGCAACGGTGGGTACGGTAGCCTCGGCCGGCGTGTCAAGCACGTCGCGTGACTACAACTTCCGCGATCTGGGTCTTGCCTCGGGCCGCTATCTCTATCGCCTGACAACGGTTGATAAGGATGGCTCGCGTTCGGTAAGCAACGAAGTAGAAGTGGTCATCGGCGCCGGCGGCCAGGCCACGATCGGCAACGTCTCACCGCAGCCTGCTACAAGCAATGCCAGCGTGGAAGTGACGATGGTCGAGAACGGCATTGCTACGGTGGAGATCATCGATGCCTCAGGAGCACGGGTTGCTCTGCTGAGCGATGTGCGCCTGAATGCCGGTTCGCAAATGATCGACATCCCAGTCAATACGCTCGTCAGCGGTGCCTACACCGTGGTTGTTTCGGCCAACGGAACCACCCTGACCACGCCGCTGGTGATCCGCCGCTAAGGCACGATATTCAACGGAAAACGCCCGATGTTCGCAAGAGCATCGGGCGTTTCTCGTTTACGGACAGGTGTGTCTTCTAGGTTCTAGGCTTCAACTGCCTGATGGATCACGTCCATACAGGAAACCGAGCAGGTGTGTTCAAACTGCTGCTCGCAAGCTTCGCACGTGAGATGTTGCTTGTTGCACAATTGGTTCGCACAGTTGATATATCGTTCGGTAGGGGCGTCGCAATGAATGCAACGTCCAACGATACGTCGGTCATCTGTGTGATTGATCTCCACCGCGATGCGTGAATCAAAAACGTAGCATAGACCGTCCCAAAGTGCACCCTTTGTTTCCTCGTCCTTCCCATAGGTTACGATGCCGCCATCGAGCTGGTAGACGTCAGTAAACCCATCGTTGATCATGAAGGCCGTGAGCTTTTCGCAACGCACTCCGCCTGTGCAATAGGTGAGGATCGGGACATCTTTCTTATCGCCGAGATGTTCACGGATCCACGTAGGGAATTCACGGAAAGACTCTACGTCAGGTCGGATCGCGCCACGGAAATGTCCGATGTCAAACTCATAATCGGTCCGACCATCCAACACGATCGCATCGCCCCTTTCAAGACGTTCTTTCCATTGAGAGGGGGCTAGCCGGTGTCCAGTGATGCTGTTCGGGTCAGATGGAAGGTCTGCGCGGAAGGTCACGAGTTCCTTCTTGATCCGCACGAACATCTTCTCGAAGGTATGACCCTCTACCTCGTCGATCTTGAACGGCATGCTCGCAAAACGCGGATCGGCATGCAGAGCGGCTCGGTATTGATCGCACGCCTCGATAGGGCCGGATACGGTCCCATTGAGACCTTCTTCGGAAACCAAGATCCGACCTTTCAATCCAAGACGCTGACAGAGTTCTCGGTGTTCGTTGGCAAACCCCTCAGGGTCAGAGATCGGAACGAACGCGTAATAGAGCAAGACATGGTACACTGTACTGATCCTCAATGCGTCGAAAATGTGTACAAATCTACGAGGTACGGACGCTACGAGAGGCATCGACCTTCGTAGATTTGCTGTTGCAGCATTTAAAGAGATGACGATCCCCACTACCATTCGTGGCGGATTGGTTGTTGCGGTCATGTTGTGCGTCCAATGCACAACCTTGAACGCACAGGTCAGTCCGTATCCCTACCTATCCGCACCCCGTCTAGAACGTGGCGTGCGTAGCCTGCTTGATGCCGGGATGGTCCGCCGTGCAGCTGCCGAGGTGGAGGCCCTCTCCCAGAACCGACGTCATTCATCGGTCTATGACGTGGTTGCGTTCGACAGAACCGATGTACTTCGTCTATCTCAGAATAGAGCAGGCGCCGATCGCGAGATGGACGCCTTCCTCCGTGAACGATCCAACTCACCATTCGCGCCTCTTGCGTGGATGGAACGTGCAGTAACGGCACTCGAAGACAAGGACTACGAAGCTGCATCGGACCTGTTCGATCGATGTGCAACTGCTTCGCATGAAGCCATGGCCGAACGCAATGACACGTTCTATGTCCGTCTCGAACACTCTTCTCGATTCTGGGAAGGGGCTTGCCGGGCATCGCTCGGACAATACAAAGAAGCGCTTCAAGCATTTCAGGCGTGTGTTGAAGCCGATACAGCCGGACAATTCGCAGCATACTCTCACTACGCTACCGGTCAGCTCCACGATAGAAATGGAGATCTGCAACAAGCAATTTCTTCCTATTCGATCGTACGAACCCGGTATTCGTTCTCAGACGTAGTGGTGGCCTCTCGCATTCGAGAAGCGATTGACTTGGTGTCACTGCGCAGACCTGAACGTGCATTGGATGTCCTTATCGGGATCGAATCCATCATTGAAGCGAAGCCGAATGATAGTGTCCCGATGCAGATCGACGCCGATGCTGCAAATGAAGAGGTAGCACTCGTACGTGCTGAAGCTCACACGCTCAGAGGCAGATACAACGAAGCATACGACAGTTGCGTGGTCTTCCTCCAGAGATATCCGTCATCTGTGTATCGTTGGCATGTTCATCTTCACGCCGGCCTCAATGCACTGAACACGAACGGACCTGATGCAGCACAAAAACACTATGAGGCCATCCTCGATTCGGTGCCTGATGACGCATCACCGATCCGCCAGCAGGCATTGCTGTATCATGCTCTCAGCCTAAAGCGCCTTGGACGAAGTGATGATGCGGTGAAAGCTTTTGCCGCGTTGGCGTCTCAGTCCGGATACGTCTATCAGTCTCAAGCACTCGTGGAGATGGGGCAGGCATCCTACGAGTCTGGTGATTTCGACAAAGCAAGGAAGGCCCTCGAACGTGCTGAACGTGAATCGCGCGACGCACCAACCTCCATGCGGGCACATGTGCTGCTGGGTGCCACTCTCATCGAGTTGCAACAGTGGGGCAAGGCTGCTCAGGCCTATGAAAGGGCTCAGCGCATTGCAGAAGAGGCGGCTGATGAGTTTCTGCCCGATAGAAAGCTCTACCTCGCAGAGATCAGACTCAAGCGCGGAATCTGTCTGGTTCAATCAGGCCAAACGCAAAATGCCATTGCCGCTCTCACCGACTATCTGGGGAACCACCCAACGGATCTCCAACGTGATGAGGCAACGTTCTGGCTGGCCGAGTCAATGTATCGTGCTGATCTCTTGAAGAATGCTCAAGAATTGTATGAAGAGGTAGTGAAGCGATACACGGCAAGTCAGCGAAGAGAAGAGGCAATGTATGGCCTTGCGTGGACGTACTTCCGGAAGCGAGACTTTGACCGTTCAACATCGATGTTCGGCGAACTCCTTCGCACCTATCCATCCTCGCGATATGCCGCCGAGGCACTTACCCGCCGCGGCGACGGATTGTATATCTCAAGACAGTTTCGCGCTGCCGCTGAACAATACGAACAGGCCGCGCTGAAGGCACCATCTACGGAAGAAGGACAATACGCTGCATTCCAAGCCGGACAGGCTTCGTATCGGGCCGGAGACCTCAACGGAGCGGTAGAGAATATGAAGCGGTTCGTGCAGAAGTATCCGATGAACAGGCTTGCCGACGATGCAATGTATCTCATCGGGTGGATCGACTTCCAGCAACGCAACGATGCCAAGGCCATTGAGGATTTTCAAAGACTGCTCACGGCATATCCGGACGGAGATCAAGCAGTTCGAGCATTGTACACCATCGCCGATGCACAATACAATCTTGGCGAGATCGATGCCTCCATGGCAACGTATCGCAGTGTGATCTCTCGTTTCCCGTCACATCCATTGGCGTCTGAAGCAGCGAAGAGTATGCAGGTGGCGCTGATCGGAATGGGGCGGACACAGGAAGCACTCGACATCGCAGATACACTCATCAATGCCAATCCACAGTCCGGCGCTGCTGAAGAGTTTTCATTCAAGAAGGCAGAGATCTTCTATTCAGGTCGGAACTATACCAGTGCAGCTTCCGAATTGGAAGCCTATATGAAGCGGTATCCGTCGTCGCAACGACAGGACGAAGCGCTCTATCTCCTAGGACGGACCTATCTCACAATGAACGATCTACCTCAAGCTCGTTCTTCATTCACAGAGATAGAGAAGCGGTATCCGCAAAGCCCCTTCATCGTCTCCTCGAAACTCGATCTCGCAGAACACTTTGCCAAGAGTGCTAACAGCGGGGCTGCTGATTCGATCTACGCCATTGTGTGGACGAAATTCGCCTCCGATACTGATGCGGCATCGCGTGCCGGTTACGAACGCGCACTCATCGCTCGTATGCGAGGAGATACTGCCGAGGCCATAGCACTCTATCGCACCACTGCCGATCGATACGCAGGCGCAGAGTATGCTGATCAAGCCCGCTATCAAGTGGCTGCACTCTATCGAAGGACGGGTGTTTCGGACAGTGCCCAATATCATCTTGGTCTCCTTGCCCAGCGTTCAGACAAACCGCAGTTCGCCTCGAATGCGCTGTATGAACTTGGAACGATCTTCCTGCGCGAAAAACGCTATGACGAAGCCGTTGTTCAGTACGAACGTGTCAGACAGGAGTATGCCGGATATGAGGACTGGTACACGCTGAGTCTTCTCGCTCTCGGGGAGTGTTATGAGGCACTCAAACGATTCGATGAAGCCCGAGATGTCTATGAGATGGTAATGAGGCTTCGTCCAGATGATGACTATGGAAAGACGGCCGACGCACGCCTCAAACGACTCAAGAAGGTGCGTCGATGAGATCCATCACCACCATCTTCGGTCTCGTATTCTGTTCTGCGATGATGTTTGCGCAACAACAGCCACCATCGCAGCCGCCGAATAGTCCGATCGAGCTTCCGGAATTCCTTGTGACGGGTAAGGAGCTGATCAATGTTGGCGCTGGTGCAAAGAGCGCACCGCAGCGTCCGCCGTTGTTGTCAGCAACACGCCTTGATTCCTTGAATCCAACAGAAAAGCAACCGATCCCTGCCTTGCCTGCTCGCCCCTTACCACAGTATCGCAGAACGTCAGTTGTTTGGCCCGGTTATCTGCAGGCAGAGATCGGCAACTACATCACACCGAACGTCTTGGCAGGGTATTCGTTTGTGGCAGGGGGCTATCGACTTGACTTTTCCGGAGATATACAGGCAAGTGACGGATGGGCAGACAACACCCAATATCTCACAACCGGTTTGAAGGTGGTGAGTACCTACGTTGCACCTGATAAGTTCATTTTCTTCGGCGGTAGCACTACACAGGCTGATCTAGGTCTCCGTCACCGTTCTTACAGACTCTTTGCCCGACCTGATGCCCTTGAGAGAACCCACACGTCAATGGATCTGGGTGTAGGTGTGGATGGGAAGTATGAAGATGTACGGTATCAAGCTAAGGCCTCGTGGACGAGTCAATCACTGTCTACGTCATCAATGCGTGATGTCTCCGACAACGTTTTTCGTGGCTCTTTGCGAGCTGAACAGCAGTGGAAGAGTGCAGACGTTGGTTTGATGATGGATATGCGCTTGCAGACCTATGCAGAAAACGCCTACCCGTTCGTAGAGGCCGGTGCGTATGGACGTTGGGTTGCCAAAACACTGCGCATTGCCGGGGGAGCGGGCGTTCAATGGGCCACTTCAAGTACTGGCGTAGACAGATTTGGTCTAGGCGTGGGTGGACAGGCCGATCTTTTCCTTGGTCCGGATCTCACAGTAACGGCTGCTGTTCGCAGTGGAATGAGGTCTGTGACCTTCCGTGACCTGGTAATGATGAATCCCTACATCGATGACTCCGTGCGCTTGGACGCTGCCTATGACATCGTTGACCTGAGAGGCACCATCACATTCCACCCATCGGTTCGCACAACCATCAGCGCTGGTGTACGGATGAGACAGACCGATCGTGAACCCGTGTGGGTACCGGGACAGAACGGAATGTTCAGTGTTGATTATAGAACCGTGAGTCTGTTTGAGATCAATGCCGACGCACGGTTCATCATTACCCCACGAGACATTGTGGTTGCTGATGTTCGGATGACCACTGCTTCGGTATCCGAGGCTTCTGCCCAGCCATATCTTCCGAGTATTCGTGCCTCTGCCGACTATCAACGAACGTGGTTCGAAGCGCTTCGTACCGGAGTTGGGGTCGTCTATATTGGTCAGCGATGGGCTGATCTTGCCAACACAATTGCTCTCAGCGGGTATGCAGACCTCAGGCTGAACGCATCCTATACGATCTCGTCGTCATTTGACCTCCACGCCCGAGCCGAGAACCTACTTGGCAGCACGGTGATCCTCTGGGATGGATATCGTGAGCGGGGTATTTTTGTCACTGTTGGCTGTACCTGGAAGTTCTGATCATGGAACCAAAAGATCCTACGTGGGACGATACAGGCTTTGAGCCTGAAGAAGATGGGTTTATGCGGTCTCGGACTGAGGCTGAGGATGGGACTGTTGCTAAAGTGGATGGGATGAAGAAGGGTGTTGCAGAAGATGGGACAGAAGATGGGACAGAAGATGGGACTAAGGATGGGACGGAGCGCAGGCGAGTAGATGCTGTGCCGCCAATGTCTCCGTTGCCGGAGCCGCAGCAACGGCGAAGAAGGGGTGCCTTCTTTTGGCTTGGCATCGTAGCAGGATTGATCCTGTTCATCGCGCTGATCGGAGGCGGTTACTACTACCTCAACATGCCTTCTGTTGAAGAACAGGCATTCATAGCACCAGAGGTCACTCCAGCAGAGCCGGTGGTTCCCACAGTTGATACGGCTACTATTGCTGAAACACCTGCCGACACCGTTGTAGATAGTGTCCCAGCTCCAGAGCCGTTGTTCGCTGAAGCTGAACCTCCGGCTCAACCAGTGGTGAAGACGCCGACGGTAGAGCCGAAACCAATTGAGGAAGTGAAACCAAGTCCGAAGCCTGTGAAGCGTCCGGCAACGCCTACAGTTGCAACAACTCCTGCAAAATCGAACGTAGGTGCGATGTGGGTTGTACAGGTCTTCTCAAGTCCTTCTCGCGACGATGCAGATGAGTGGCTTCAAACCCTGCGTGAAAAACGTGTTCAAGACGGGTACATCGTTGAGCAACAGCTCCGTGGTCAGCCGTGGTATCGCGTGCGCTTCGGGCAATTCAGCACGAGGGAAGATGCTGAGGCAGCAGCGGTGAACCTTGGATTCCGCCAACCGTGGATCGCCCGTATACGATGAGCAGATATCACGATAGTCCTTCTGTTCAGATCCGATTCGAGTGGAACCCGAATGCGGTGAGAGGATTCATCGTGGCTGTGATCATCATGTCCATCATCTTGCTGGTCTCGATGTGTACGAGCTATTCGCCCCCTGAAGCAAGTACGGTCAAGACAACAACACCGGTAACGCTCCTCATTCTTGGTGAAGGAGACGGCACTGGGGCACGCAAGGGGAATCTCTCTCAGGAAGGGGCTTCTCAGCGCGGACAAGAGACACAGAACCCGCTGCAGGATGCTCAGAGATCGACCTCTTCGGTCGGTAAGACGCAGGTAGCGGATCCAAATCAATCAGCACGACTCATTGCCACAAAGGATGTTGGTAAGGACGGGAAGCCTCATGAAGGCGATGCGGCGGACCGAACGGTAGGCACCAAGGACGGAAGTAATGACGGTACCGGCTTGGGGTGGGTTGGGAGCGGTCCGGGCAAGGGTCTGGGATACGGAGACATCGACTGGGGCGGCGGAGGTAATCGAACGGTCGTTAGCAAGGTGCTCCCAAGGTTTCCGCCCGGCACACTCAATACGGAGGTCAAGCTTCGTTTCCGCGTACTGGCCGACGGCACGGTGAGTCTCGTTTGGCCTGTCCGACGGGGTGGAAACCCCAAGGTGGATCAAGAGGCCATGCGTGTCCTCAAACAGTGGCGATTTAACAAACTTTCGTCCGGAGTAGAGATGGAAGGAACCATCACCTTCGTGTTCAAGAACTCATGATCTCCGAGCTCGAGCTTCTCTATACTGGGCTCCATCCGGTGGCAAAGGTTGCCGTTGTGGTGCTGGCGATCCTCCTCGTTCTTGCCATTTTGAAACGACTTTTAAAGCTCGGGATTTTGGTCGCCATCCTCCTCATTCTCATCTTTGTGCTTCGCGCCGTGATCAACGATCTCGGATAACGCGTCTCGGCACTTCATCCACTCAAAACAGCCTCAATGTCCTATCGCATCGCCGTCATTGGAACCGGGTACGTTGGTCTAGTCACCGGGACGTGCCTGGCGGATGTCGGCAACTCGGTTCTCTGCATCGACGTGGATCCAACAAAGGTGGAACGTCTCAGCAATGGGGACATTCCGATCTACGAACCGGGTCTTGATCTCGTTCTCGAACGGAATATTCGTGAAGAACGGATCACGTTCTCCCTCGACCTTTCGGAGGCCGTGAAGACCTGTGAGATCCTCATGTTCTGTCTTCCTACACCTCCGGGTAAGGATGGGGAAGCGGACCTCGCAATGGTGATGTCCACCGCACATAACGTGGCTGAACTCCTCAACAAGCACAACATCACCGAACCTCGGATCGTGATCAACAAGAGTACGGTGCCGGTGGGAACGGCTGCACGTGTTGCTTCCATTTTTGCCAGCGTTGCACCGGAGCGAAGAGTGGACGTTGTGAGCAATCCGGAATTCCTTCGGGAAGGATTTGCCGTTGATGACTTCATGAAACCGGATAGGGTTGTCGTTGGTACGTCGAGTGTCTATGCCGCCGAGATCATGAAGGATCTCTATGAGCCGTTCGTTCGTGGCGGAGCACCGATCCTCATCTTCGACGAAAAGAGTGCCGAAGTAACGAAGTATGCTGCCAACGCCTTTCTTGCCGTGAAGATCTCGTTCATGAACGACCTTTCCGAATATTGCGAACATGTTGGTGCCGACATTGAAAAGATCCGTCTCGGTATCGGAACCGACGGACGAATTGGCAAGCGATTCCTCTTCTCTGGGATCGGATATGGCGGTAGTTGCTTCCCCAAGGATGTTAAGGCCATCATTCACGCAGCAAACGAAGCCGGATCGCCCCTTGAGATCGTTGAAGCCACAAAACATGTGAACGACCGGCAGGTTCGCCGATTCATCGATCGGATCCTTCAGCGTTTCGAGAACAACGTTCAAGGTCGCACGTTCGGTGTATGGGGCTTATCCTTCAAACCCAATACGGATGATGTTCGAGAGGCACCAGCCTTTGTTATTATCGAAGCGTTGTTAGCGGCTGGAGCCAACGTACGAGCCTATGACCCTGAAGCGCGTGATTCAGCTCGCCGCGTCTTAGGAGACAGAGTAACCTATGCCACGTCTCCGTATGACGCGATCGACAGCGCTGATGCACTTGTCATTGCCACTGAATGGAATGAGTTCCGCAAACCGGATATTCTGCGGATGAAAGATCTCCTGATCCGTCCATTGATCTTTGACGGACGGAATATGTATCAGCTGGATGACATGGCTGCTGATGGCTTTGAGTACCACTCTGTGGGTCGGGCTTCGGTCACGCCTGCAACTTCAACGGATCTCGAAGACTAGCGCCGACGTATCGTTCGGCCGGTGATGGTGCGAAACGCACGATGTTGCTTGCGAGCCAGCCACCAGCGTTTGAGTTTGAGGAACAGCAGCCGTATCAAAACGGCAAGCGACAGTTTCTGCTTGAAACTCCCAACATCTAACATGTTGCGAAGCTGCATTCGCTCTAGGTCGCTGATCGAGAGATCCTCTGTGCTGCCCGTTGGTTTGTTCAAGATCGCATCAAGTGTCCGCTCGAGTTCCTTGGCCGCCTTTTCAAAGCGTGATGCGTCGATCTTGTTGTACTTCATCAGTAGTATCAAGTGATCGTATAATACAGCCGCACGTTTGATGTCCTCCACCTGATGCTCTTCACGCAATGCTTCAAGGAGAGACTCGGCAAGGTCTTCAAGCTCGGCAACCTTGTCTTCAGGAAGAGAGAACATCTCTTCAGGCGCGATGTCGTCAACGTTCACATATACGGCGCTAAGGTTCTGGATCTCCAAACCATAGTGTTCCGAAACAAAGGCGCCGAGGCGCTCTGTGAGGTTGTCGATCTGCCGTTGTAATAACCCAAGCTGCGAGCGAAGGGCCTCTTGACGAAGGTGACCAGACGCCGTGGATGACTGCAGCTCGATGTCGCGCTTCTGTTTCATGAGCTCACGCAGACGTACGGCATCATCGTTCGACGACTGAAACACCTGATCCTCAATGACCTTTGCATCCACGTGCATACGGGCGTTGCCGATCTTGACGGTGTTGACGGTGATGTGATCACCCATCTGTTCCTTCAGTCGTTCCAGATCGATATGTGCTACGCCGTCAGTAACAACAAGGATCTGCGACTGACTCAACTGACTTTCATGCGAGATATCATCGATCGCTGTCTGTAGCGCCTTCTGAAGCACGGTCCCATTTCCAATGGCATTGATGTGCATCACATCCGAGATGAGCCGGTCATAAGACGGAACATCACGCGCTGTACGGAGCTCTCCTACGGTGAGGTCGAACGTCCTGAAGAAGATCGTTCCAAGCTCACGCTGGTTCTGCTGGAGGAAGAGGTAGACGATGGCCTTTGCGAGGTGAATGCGGTAGTGCTGCCGCATTGAGCTTGACGTATCAAAGAGGATGTAGACCTTCTGCTTGCGATCATCCGGAGCGAAGCGGTCACTCTCGGTCTGATAGCGAAAGTTGCGCGGTGATCGTGCGCGGGGCATCCATAGGGATCGTTCTGCAAGCCGACGTAGGAACACCATCTCGGGAAGAAGGTGCTGTGCAGGATAGATGTACCGTACCTCAGTGACGCTTCGGATAAGATCTGCTTCGTACTCCTTTGCCTCCGGGACATTCGGAATCAGGATTTGATCCAGGTTGTTGTCGGTGGCTGAAGGATCATTGAGTTCAAGGATCGGTGCCAATGCCCGCGCAATGGCATGCGTCTTATCCTCCAGAATACGGGCTATCTCATAGATGATCGTGAACTCATCCGGCAGGTGTTCTTCTACCGTATCGAAAAAGCCATACTGCTCCATGTTGGAGAAGAATGATGAGATTTCGATGGAAGAGCGAGACATCGTCTACGAACCTATGCGCTGGAGCTCTCGCTCTACAATGATCATTGTCTGTTGAAGAGTCTTTTCAACAGAATTCTTCAACTCGCGGACTTCATCGCACACGGGCACAAAGTCCACCAGGAACTGTTCGAGCAGCTTCCTGTTCTGTTCATGCGGCTGTTCGCTGCCGAACTTCTCCTTAACCCACTCCAAGAACGTGCGCCGGACCGGTGATTCAGCAAATCGAGAAAGGGGCTCCAGCATGATCTTCGGATCATCCTTGATCTCTCGAAGGAGGTCCGTGAAATCGAGAAGGATCGTCACTTGGTCGAACCCGCGCGAAGCCGTCAATGAATTGAGAACGGTAGTATAGGCCTTCTTGAAAAGAGCCATTTCTTCGGGCAGGCCAACCGTTGAGAAGATGAAGTACAGGCGGCTTACATCGTCATGTACGACGTTGGTTCGCCCCTTGAGAAGAGCAAGTGCACGAAGGAGGTCAAGAGACTTTGCCTGGGTCCGAGGGGAGATGTAGAAGTCTGTTCCCTCACCACGTTTTGCGTGTTCGCTGAGCTGCCGATTACGAAGAAACTCAAAGTGACGGATCACAATGTTCGTGAAATACAGCAACTCGTTGGTGATCGCGATCTGGAAGTCGTCACTACGGCCAGTGATGATGCGATGCATGTGCTGCAGTCGCGTAAGGGGGATCCGCTTTTCAGGTACTGCCGGACGTCCGCCGTGGACGAGATACCGCTGAGAGATCTGATACTGAATGAAGGGATCCTTATCAGGCAGGATAACGGCCTTGAACAGGAATCGGTCTAAGAGTGCTTCCGTTACCTCGCTCACGCGGAGATAGTTTGTAGCGGCGATCACGGAATGAAGCGGTGACGCTACATCCTGGAGTCCACGAAGCAGGCGACGTTCATTCAGAAGCGATAGGAGGGCACGAAGGGTGAAGTCATTCGCATCAAAGATCTCGTCGATGAAGCCAAAATCGCTTTCTACGAGCGAACCCTTCGTATTGTGAATGATGCGGCCTGCCTTGAGTTCCTCGAGGTCCAGTCCTCCAAAGAATGTGTCCGGCTGTTGTTCCTTACTGGCCTGGACTCGAAAAAGGCGAGCCCCTTCAAACATGCTGAAGATCTGCTCCGCCAGCAGGGACTTGCCCACGCCGGTCCGGCTCTGAAGCAAGGCGTGCTCGGCCGTGAGGAGGGCACAGAAGGCCTGCTCGATCACTTCCTCCCGATTGATGACGCGTTGACCAATGAACCAAGCAGCATCCTTGAGCTCCTTGGCGATCTCCTCAATGGAGTGAATCACATCCGTATCCTGCTGCACCGCAATCCTCCCAAAATGATCGTTCCACAATATACGCGACGTGCCAAGAGGTCGCACGAATTGCGCTACCTTTGCTGTGATGGACAATGATCGCCCCCTCCTTTCCGAGGCCCTGGAAACAAAGATCGCAGGGCTCCCCACCAAACCCGGCGTATACCTGCATAAAGATGCAGAGGGGCAGATCATCTATGTGGGAAAGGCAAAAAGCCTGCGAAACCGCGTCCGGTCCTATTTCCAAGAGGGACGTCCGGTAGACGCTAAAACCAAGGCACTCGTTCGAAAGATCGCCGACCTCGAGGTGATCGTAACAGACACGGAAGTAGAAGCGCTGATCCTTGAGAATACACTCATCAAGGAGCATCGGCCGAAGTACAACATCCTGCTCAAGGATGATAAGTCCTACCCCTATATCCGGATCACCAAGGAAGAGTATCCGCGAGTGTTCAAAACGCGACGGGTGGTGCGCGATGGAAGTAAGTACTTCGGACCGTATACAGACGGTACCTACCTCTATTCACTCCTCAAGACCCTGCGGTCGATCTTCCCATTACGATCTTGTGAGCTTGCACTAACGGATGCAACGATAGATGCCGGACGGTGGAAGGTCTGCCTTGATTACCACATCAAGAAATGTGATGGACCCTGCGAAGGTCACATCGATCGAGAACGGTACAACGAGTACATCCGTCAGGCACAACAGGTTCTGAACGGGCGCACCAAGGATCTGGAACGTCAGCTCGAAGATCGCATGATGCAATTGGCAGATGATCTACGATTTGAAGATGCTGCAGTTGTAAGGGGGCGCCTCGACCGATTACGGGAATACACATCGAAACAGAAGGTCCTTGCTACCGACGATACAGATCGAGACGTTTTTGCGCTTTCACGTGCAGAGGGTACGGCATGCACCGTTGTATTTACAATACGCGATGGGAAGCTCATTGGGAAACGGCACTATTTCATTGGAGGGTCGCGGGATCGGTCCGATTCTGAGATCTTGAGGACCACTATCGAGCGTTGGTACCTCGAAGCAGAACACTTCCCAGACGAAGTGCTCATCCAGACCGAGATCGAGGATGTGGACGTTTTAGCCGAGTATCTTCGGGAGCAGCGTGGGAAGAACGTTGAGATCCTCGTGCCGAAGATCGGAGACAAACGAAAATTGCTTGCAATGGCAGAGATGAATGCAGATGTGTTGCTTCGAGAGTTACTCATGCAGCAGGCGCAGAAGGATCAGTCGATGCCACGTGCGATCCTGTCCCTGCAGCAGGACCTGAGAATGGAGCGAATGCCGCGCAGAATAGAATGTTTCGACAACTCTCACATGCAAGGAACCGATTATGTCTCATCCATGGTGGTATTCGTGGATGGTAAACCAAAGAAGTCTGAGTACCGACACTTCAAGCTTCGTACAGTGGAAGGCAATGACGACTTTGAGGCGATGAAGGAAGTGATCACGAGGCGCTATAGCAGAGCGCTCGAAGAGGGAACAGATCTTCCGGACCTCGTGATCATCGATGGAGGGAAGGGGCAACTCTCTCACGCTATGGAGATCTTTGCCTCACTCGGATTGATAGGAAGATTCACGGTTGTCGGCCTTGCAAAACGTTTGGAAGAAGTCTTCGTGCCCGGGCAGTCCGTGCCACTGTATCTCGCAAAAACATCGGCGAGTTTGCGACTCCTGCAGCAAGCGCGCGATGAAGCACACCGTTTTGCGATCACGTATCACAGAACTTTGAGAGACAAGCGAACATTACAGACCGAACTCACAGAGATCCCGGGTGTTGGTGAGGCTTCCGCCCAAAAGCTTCTGTCGATCATTGGGTCGGTTGAACGAGTTCGCGAATCGACATACGAAGTCCTTGCAGAAGTAGTCGGCAAGACGATGGCAAAGAAGGTCTTCGATCATTACCATGCTGCGGAGAGAACTACGTGACGCCGCTGATCCTCAGATTGATCAACACTCTTGAAGAACAAGAACAAGCTACGTGGCATCCCTACACAGTGCCCGGAGCGTGGGTCGGAGCACACACGCCGGTGACATTCTCTTCCGGTGCGTCGTATCTCCTCCATCAATTGCGCCGGCTCGATGCCATACGACGGAAGAGAGATCAGAAAGCAACCTGGTCATTGGACCGTGCCGTTGCCTACAATGCGATGGTCCGACAAGCAACGTCGTATGATCATGGTCCAGGTACTGACAAGGATGGATGGCGCTCAACAGGAACCTTCCTCAAACTCCTTGGACTCATTCCATACCTACACTCGCTTGACGTGGATACGCTCGTTCTTCTTCCGATCACAGAGATCGGTGCCATTGGACGTAAGGGGCAACTTGGTTCTCCTTATGCCGTGAAGCATCCGTTTCGGTTGGATCCTCAACTGGCTGAACCGTGTATTGACATGTCCGTTGATGATCAGGCGCGTGTTTTTATCGAGATATGCCATTTGCTTGGTATGAAGGTGGTGTTGGAGACCGTTCTTCGTACTGTAAGCATCGATAGTGAATACGTACAAGGACATCCAAATTGGTTTTATTGGGTCGATGAGTCGAAGCTGGGATCGATCGAGTCATTCCGCTCACCTACGTTCACTGCCGATGAGTTGCGAACAATGCATGAGAAGGTAGAAGGGGGCGACTTCACGCATCTTCCTGAGCCGTCAGAAGCATATCGCACGTTGTTCGATGTAATGCCGATGAAGGTGACCAAGGATGAACACGGTTGGAAAGGTATCGGTCCCCAGGGCAAGATCCTTCGAATTCCCGGAGCATTTGCGGATTGGCCACCGGACGATCCACAGCCGGCATGGAGCGATGTAACCTATCTGCGTCTCCATGATCATCCAGCTTATCGCTACATGGCCTATAACACGATCCGGATGTTTGAACGTGATCTCGATCGATCGGACTATCGACAGACATCGTTGTGGAATACGATCGCCGGGATCATTCCGCATTACATCCGCATGTTCGGGATCGATGGTGCCATGATCGATATGGGGCATGCACTGCCAAGAGATCTGCGATCGCGGATCGTCTCCGAGAGTACGGCGTTAAAGGCCGACTTCATGCTCTTCGAAGAGAACTTCCATATCACGGAAGTTTCCCGCTCTACCGGGTACGACGCAGTGATCGGCTATTTGCCATTCGATGCACATGATCCGCAGAAACTGTCGCGGTTCATTGACAGAGTGTCAGCGAACGACATTCCGATCAGGTACCTTGCTACTCCTGAGTCCCACAATACCCCCCGTGCTGCCGAACGACTACCCCAACGAGCAGGAGCTGCGCTATGGCTCTTCCTTCGGTTCTTACCGAGGGGTGTCTCGTTTCTCCATGCCGGCGTAGAACTCAATGAGACACGGCCGGTAAACACCGGGTTAGGCTTCACCCCCGAAGAGATCGCAAAGAACCCTACGTCAATGCTTGCATTGTTCAATGATGTTCCGCTCCCATGGGATACAGGAGTTGTTCATGCTGAGTGGTTGATCGAGAAACTTCGTCAGTTACAGGCGATGGATGTACTCTCAGTACTTCGTGACGATGACGGCGTGCAACGGGTTGATGTTGACGACCCCGACGTTGTGGCATACGTCAGGCATGGGTCCGGAAGCCGACGAGGAATACTTGTTGTGGTCAACATCAAGGAGTCTGCTCGAACCATCCGCATTCAGATATCACGTACACCCGGACTCCTATTCGCAGCTCCGACCAAGGGCGTTCATGTGCATGCAGGGGAGATCTCGATAGACATTGGCGGATCAGACGTTGTGGTGATCCCAACCCTGCATCGGGTTACCAGCGCCTAACCCATGACACCATTGGAATAACGGGCCATGATGAGGCTTCTGCGCCACTTGCAGCAATTCCTGTAACCGTTAATCCAAACTCAAACGCCTGAACGGCATCAAAGTATCGGGCCGTGACGGTGATCGGTACGAACGTCATCGTTCGCATGAAGAACACCTCTCCGCAGATCTTCCAGTGATATCCCAGTCGTCGGTCATATCCCACACCAAAGATCGTAGCATCGGCATTGTAGGAGCCTTCATACCCTGTGGTGTGATACTTGAACGCATAGCCGAGGTATGTGTTCAGCCGACTGTCATCATTACCCCAACCAGCCGTCGCCCATAAGGCATTGAAGGTGATCTTCGATTCGAGCTTTTCAGACACATCTTGATCGTAATAACTTTGGCCGAGTTGATAGCCCCCTCCAACAACGATATCGGGGCTAATTACAAAGCCAGCCTTTGCACCAAGCGACCATGCTGCGCTCCACGAGGCATCATAGCCTGAAGCGCCAAACCATCGATTCGGCAACGGCAACACGCCCCCGATGGTGGCCATGACGTTGTCCGTGATGCTGTAGCCGCCCGTAAGACCGAGAACATCATATACGCCGCTCGTGAATGTCCCCTTTGGAGGGATCACGGCCGTTGGAAGGAGAATGCCGCGGAAGGTGGTAGGGTCTGAAAGAGCCACGCGGAAGGTATCGATAGCGCCCCGACCATAGACGGTGGCATAAAGCGTCTCCGGATATCCTTCGATGTCGAATGCTAATCGAGTCGTTACTCGACCTTCACGAAGGGCACTGAATCGGATGAGGAGTTCACGTTTTTCACCTGGTTCTACAACGAATGACGATTCGCTTAGGAGTTCAAAGGACGAAGCATCGGGACCAACATTCTTGATCGAACGGATGCGTACCGGAGTCTTTCCGCTATTGTAGATGAGTCCATCAGCCACCACGTCTCGCGATTCTCCTACGTCGAGCACGCCGCAATTCAAGAATTCTGCCTCTGCTGACAGAATGTTCCCTCGTGCCGGGCCACTGATTCGTGCGCGAAGAACGCCGCCGGTAACCTCAGCCACGATCAACGCGGCACGTTCACCAGCCAGATTCGGCGTAAATGAGTATTCAATATCGATACTGTCCCCGGGCGGGATCACAGCTCCCGGAAGTGTTCGTAGACCAAAATGACGTACTTCTGAACCTTCGATCCTCAGACGATCAAGGCGGATCGTGTCAAGAGTGCCATTCACAAGACCACCGCGGATCACGGAGTCAATCGATTCTCCAACCGGTAGTTGACTGAATCGCACATTGCGAAGCTTGGCCTTGGTGAGAAAGATGGCCCAGCTCGCGTCACTGGAGTCTGCCTGAAGAATTGCCGGACTGATCTCATAAACGCCAGCCTCGGACTCTGAGGTTCGAAGTGCAAGACGCGAACCGTCTGCAGAGAACGAAGGGTTGTAGTCTACCTGTCGCATTTCGTAGATCATCACGCCCGTGGCTGTTTCGTGAACCGTTACACGACCCAAAGACGACAATGCTACACGTGAACCGTCTCGGGAGCAGACCGCCGTCATCACTCCGCCAACACCAAGCGTCCGTTGCATGGTCACAATGTTTTCACCTGAAGCAATATCAACGATCGATGTCTGATCTTTCCCGGTCTCGAGTACAACGCGAGAGCCGTCGGGGAGAAACGTCACATAAGAGTTGTCATTGACGTATTGTCTCTTGGCGATCACACGTTGTACCAGCCCTTCGGCCACATTCCATACAACAGCAGTACCATTGGCAGCCGTAGCCACGATCTGCGTGCTCGATGGTGAAAATGCTGCTTTGATGAATTGTGTTGGTGTTGATCCCGTAAGCCGTTGTCGTAAGGTCCCGCTTCGAGCATCATAGATCGAAATGCTGGAGTCTCTGCTACATAGGGCAACCATGGATCCATCCGGAGAGATGATCCCACTTTCGATGTCTCGTGTATTCTTCGGAAGTCGGGCAACGGTGAGCCCCGTTACACAGTCGATCACACGTGGTCGGTCATCCCAACCGCCAAGCACGAGAGCTATTGTACCGTCCGCATTCGGTGAACATGTGATGAGTTGTGTTGAAGGGGCTATCTCTGCCGTCCATTGTTGTTTGCCGGTGTTCAGATCATAACTCGCTAGTACACCAGTGAGTCCCCACGTGAGGATCGATGTACCATTTCGAACAACTGCATAACGGACGCCGGGGAATGTATGGATCACGTCACCGGTGTTTGCATCCCTGATTCGAACGAGGCTGTCCACAGCGGAACGTGCGTCCTTCTGGACCAGTGCCGCAGATGCAAGCCTAGTTCCATCGCCTATAAATGTACATTGCTCGATGCGTACGCCCCGAATAACGGAAACTGGTTGCATGCGGATCTCATCAGGAACCACCTGCGAAACACGCAATAAACAGGAATCGCTGGAGATCGATGGTGCGTTCCAAGGGATATCATGTCCGGTTGCCCGTTCACTAATAAGCGTCCAGGTGTTCCCAAGATCATAGCTTACCTCTACACGGACGGGTAAGTCTGCCGGTACTCCGTCATAACGAAGTTCCTGTTTGGCATGCGCAGGAATTCGCTCACCGCCATTCGGATATACAACATGGATCGTTCGGTTAAGAGGCCTCCCAACGGGCTTTCCGGAGCTTGTGTAGACAGTGGGTAAGGGGCAGGGTGTTGCCGAGAATTGAATGCGTCCAACTGCATAGATGCTGTCTCGATGTTCGCTCACAACGGTGAACATTGCAGAGTCTAATGCGTCGATCACGATCGGAAACACGATCTCTACTTCTCCTCTCATCACTCGCACGGGTGACAAAGATGTGACCTTGACGCCAGTAAGGGTGAGTGGCATTGATCCAGCGCGTATCGAGATGCGTTGTTGAGGAGCCCCCTTCTCAAATCGAAGGGAAAGAGGTTTGATCGATGCCTGTGTGACGGAAGAATCTGGGGTAGCAATGATCCGTCTGATAGATTCCTTTGAGCTCGACAGAACAAGCACACGTTCTTTAGAACATGATGGCGGCAGCTCGGCTTTGGCTGAACAGCTCAGTGGCGATGTAGCATCTGCGTGGATGCGACGATAGGCCATCTCTGCCTGTTCAACGGTAGTGACATTCTCAAACCACAAACCACCGGACTCTTCACTGAGTGTTCGTAAGGATTCTGGCATAGACATGCCAAGCGACACACAGTAAACAGTGATCCCATTGAGCCGCGCTTGTTCGATCATGTACGATGTGTTCGCCGTACCGATGCCGTCGGTGAGAAAGATGAGAACACGCTTGCCACGACCTGTGGCAGCCATCGACAATCCGCCGATCTCTTCGGTAAGAAGTCCGGCATCATAATCCGTTCCTCCCCGCGGTGTGAGTGCAGCAATTGCTTTCATTAAAGCGGCGGTATCGGACGTAAAATCGGACACCAATGATGCCTTGTGATCAAAGGCCGTGATAGCACAATCAGACCCTGCTGAGAGTGCACGTATCCATGCATATGCCGCAGAACGAGCCAATGTGATGTTTGGGCCACCGCGTACCATTGATCCGGAGATGTCGATCGTGAGTACCGATGACAGCTCAACAGGCGATGGTGGTTCCGGACATACGACAGATGTGATCGGAACGATCTTGCCATCAATGGTGAGTGTGAGCATCGAAGGCTCTAGTGCAACACGTCCGTCCGATCCTGCAGCATATTGAACAAGATCTACGGTCAGAACATCTCTTGCATCGAGGGTGGCCTTGCGGACATGAAGATCCAGAGATTGCCCGAACAGCGGTCCGGCAGTAAGGAGGACGACGAAACAGACGAAAAACGATCGGATCATGGTGTTACGCGTTCTGTGGTGCGGGTAGCGGCAAAAACCCGACGAATGTCTACCATGGCAGTGGACAAAACAAGGGAGACCGAGACGTTCCGTGCGAGATGTCGAGATGCTTGTTCGATCACGGAGAGTACAGCTGAAAAGTCGGCTTGACCAAATGCTGCTGCGAATCTCTCAAGGGCAGGGCGGTGATCGACATTCACAAGTGGAGCCCCTTCTCCGGCAAGTGCAATTGCTTGTGCATCGCGAAGCCACAAGGCAAGCAGCGAAAGAACGGCGTCGGCACGGGACTTATTCCTGCCATCGGCTGCCTCTTCAACAGCATCCATCAATCCGTTTCGGAAATCCTTCCCTTTCAATGCGGCACGAAGAATATTCACCGCCGTTTCACGAAGCGCTCGAATATCTTCTGAGAGGTAGTCGATCGCTCTCTTCAGATCTCCTTGTGCAAAAGGGGCGATGATCGTTGCTTCGTCACGCGTGCATAGTTCGCGCTTAACAAGTGCTGCGATGATATCATCGTCGTCTAGTGGCGGGACGATCAATTCCTGGCAACGCGAAACGATGGTTTGAAGAAGACGCTCGGGCCGAGCTGTAGTCAGGATGAGTGTAACATCATCGTGAGGCTCTTCCAACGTCTTGAGGAAGGCATTTGCAGCTTCTACGGTCATCTCTTCGGCATTGAGAATGATCACTACACGCCGTCCGCCTTGAACGGCAGAAAGTGAGAGAGAACGCTTCAATTCGCGGATCTGACCGATCCGGATCTGGGTGGCATTTGCGAGTCGAATCGGGAGATAGGCGTCACTTGCCAAGCCCTGTATTGCCTCTCTTAGCTCCGTGATGACCTCATCCTTGAGTTCATCCTCCGTGTCGGCCTTTCCGCTCGGCAGCGACGCCACGATGCGGATATTCGGATGTTGCAGGGTAGCCCCCTGTATACATGCATGACAGGTCTCGCAGGGGGCGATGGTCGTTTCCGTGGCCACCGGACGTTCACAATTGACTGTGCGAGCAAATGCGAGAGCTAAGGCTACGGTTCCTGAGCCCTCGTGCCCTGTCAGGAGAAGGGCGTGCGGGATGCGGTTGTCCAGAATGCAGCGTTGAAGCATCTTCTGAACCCGCTCTTGGCCGATGATCGTGTTCCATGTCATGACCACGAAGATACGGTCAGTCGTATCTTGGCGTCATGCGAATCCTTGTGATTGAAGACGAGCGTAAGGTTGCCAGCTTTATCAAGCGGGGCCTGGAAGAAGAACGCTATATCGTGGAGACGGCTGCGGACGGTCAGAGCGGCCTGGATCTGGCGTTGAATAATGTCTTTGACGCTATTGTGCTGGACGTGATGCTGCCCAAACTCGACGGGTATAGCGTCCTGAAGGCACTCCGCGACGAAGGCAACGTAACTCCGGTGCTGATGCTCACCGCTCGTGGTGCTACAGAAGACCGCGTGCAAGGTCTGGATCTCGGAGCTGACGACTACCTCTCCAAACCGTTCCATTTTGAGGAACTAGCCGCCAGACTTCGGTCGATCCTCCGTCGGTCAACATCCGAGAAGACCACGAAGCTTGCCTGCGGTGATCTCACACTCGATCTCGTAACGCATTTCGCCTATCGGGACGAAAAGGAGATCGAGCTCACCACAAAGGAATATGCGCTGCTCGAATATCTCATGCGGAACAAGGACCGGATCCTCTCTCGATCGATGATCATGCAGCACGTGTGGAAACACAATTTCGATCCCGAGTCCAATATCATCGATGTCTATGTGAAACGCATCCGTCAGAAGATCGAACGTCCGGGTCAGGGTCAGCTCATCACCAGCGTGCGCGGCGTAGGCTACCGCATGAGAGAAGGGGGCTCCCACGAAGTGGAAGAAGAGGCAGGTGAGGTATGATCCATCCACTATGCGATCAACTGATCGAAAGCGTTGAACAAGGACTCGCTCCGATCCAGCGGGCATTCGATGCGTATCAGAACGAGTGCTTCATCCCACGTCCACCGGAGTTCTTTGCCCTTGAACTCTGCGGCGAAGCAGGGGAGTTGGCCAACCTAGAAAAGAAGCGATGGAAGGGGGCTCCACCAAACGATGCCCATACCGCAGACGAAGCTGCAGATGTCCTCATCGCACTCATGAACTTCTGTAACGCACGCGGAATTGACCTAGCTGCAGCTGTTGCCCTCAAGCTTCCTAGGATAGGGACAACCCTCCCAAGCGCTTAGTGCTCCCGTAGGAGCACAGCTACGGGACGAAGTTTTGGGATCGATTCACACAGCACCTTGACCATAGCCGTAACCGGCACGGCAAGGATTGCACCTACAGCTCCCCAGAGCCACGTAAAGAAGAGGAAGGCGAGGATCACGATCACCGGCGAGAGATCAAGGCTCTTGCCCATGATACGGGGCTCTACGACTCGCTCAATGATCACGTTGCCCAGCAGAAGGCATACGATGATCCCAATGAGTAAACCACCGCCGCCGAATTGCAGAGATGCCAAGCCAACTGGTAACAACAGTGCAACAATCCCGCCGATGGCCGGAACAAACGTCAGGAAGAATGTGAGCACGCCAAACACGATCGCAAGATCAAGTCCAAAGGCGAGTCCCACAATGGCCACCATTGCTCCTGAAAGTA
>JADJIQ010000003.1 GCA_016707005.1 Ignavibacteria bacterium | reverse complement strand
AACCGGATTCAAACGAGTCAGCAGCAGTTGCAGTGTATTGTTCGTGTGCAAAACCTGGCGATCTTCTGAATGCAATCTTGATAAACGATGCGTCCGGTACTTCCCGGCGCTCTGATAGATCTCAGTGTCCCATCGAGATGTTGGAAATGACAGTGACGCATTTCTTGAATCCAAGCAATTCGACATCGGGCCATATGCAGTCCAGCCCGCCAAGAAGGGACGCGGGACCCATCGATGTATAGATGGAGCAAAAGAGCCTGCTCCCAGTATCGTAATGCACAATCCGTGATACGGTCCGAGGATTGTGTCTTTTTTCGCAGAGGTCCAGTAGTGCGGGCCTGCAGTCAACTAAAGCTTCTTCATCGGAATACAGGGCGTGGTTTCCTTTCTTTACCCGTCCATCATCCGGAGAACGCTACCCACTCTCCGTCCTGATTGTTGTCTACGGCGAATTCCCCTTGATTTGACCTGCCCAGTCTCATAAAAATGTTGTCCAAAATGCCTACGCGTCTATAATCATCGAACCCGCCCTCAAGCATTATGCAGCACCCGGAGATCGCATACTCTTGGTATATATAGTCCAAAAAGTATTGCCTCGGTAGTATGTTTCTGCGCGCTTCAAGAGAACCTGATTCTCTATACACTTCCACCATCCCATCCGCACTGCTCGTTTACCAATACGAATCAGTCTGCCCTTCCGGTACACAGAACCACTTCGGTAGTGATCCAAAAGGGGCCTGACTCTTCTCCATCTGTGTAGGTGACAAATCTATAGTAGGGGGGCTGTCATGAGGGAATCTGTACTCTCCTCCAGACTACGGGTTAGCCAGATCTTCCAGGCCCCTTGACGACTACGATCGTTCTTGACGCTCTCCAGCTTCTGCGCGAGCTATCCCACGACAAGGAGGCTTCCCGATGACACCAAAGTGACGATAAATTTGATTATCACCACTCGCCCTTATCTATCAAAACAGATCTACCAACTTAACTATCGACAAGAGCTGCTGATACCCGATCTGGGATAGTCAACGGCCCAAGTGTTTTCAGCCGAGTTGTCTGGTTGTTCACTTGAGGCCTACTCCAACGGTGTTCCATTCAGATCGGCACCGTAAGGCAGTAGAGTCGGCCTTCGGGTGTTGCGTTGTCGTAGAGAAGATCTGAGCTGCCGAAACCTTTTGCACGGTCTGCAGGGACCTTGAGTCGGCTTGCCGTTGCATCTGCCCGACGTTGAGATAGCTTCTGATTGTATTCGGCTTCACCCGAACGGTCTGTGTGACCTTCCACAGTTACGGTCGAGTTGGCAGCGATCCGCCTTGATGACGGCGATGATCCGTTCATGCATCCGTGAATTCAGATTCGTTGAATCCGAAGATGATGAGGAGTGAACTTCGATACGCTTGTCCTTGGTGGACGACCTGCTTAACATCGATCTCGCTACCGACAGTGTCTCTCGTTGCCCGTCCTTGTCTACAACCTTGATCGTGTACCGAATTGGCTCATCAGAAGCAGGAACGATCCCAATTCACTGCCAAGATTCCAATCCAACGAAGATTCGACATCTGAACCTGATCCGCGAATGTCTTGAGATCCTTGTTGCCCTGACGTGCTATGATGTCCCAGCGTTGTACACCTGCCTCTGAACGTATGTTCTGATTGAACCGCACGATAGGCGCACTGAAGTGCGTTGTGTCGGTAAAGAACAATGGTTCCAGGATCGACTTGTCATTTGCAACGATCTCCACGCGACGGTTCTCTTCAATGCCGTCCTGTGATGCAGTGTTCGACGGAACTCGGGGAGGTTGCGCTCTTTTTACGGTCAGACGATGGGGAGATTCCCATCATCAACGAAGTACTTTAACATTCTCTGCGCGTGATCTCGACAACGCTGTATTGCCCTTCTCACCTCCGGTGTTGTTGCTGCAAACTCCGATCAAGGTGAGGCTGGCTGAAGGCGTACTCCGAGCTTAAGTCCAACGATGTTCAACATCTGATAGTAGATCGGCATGGTGCCAGCCCCATTCAGACTCTTGATGTCGAATGCATCAGCTTCTGCTCCGGAGAACTGACGGTAACGCGCAGGGATCGTTGAGCTCGAATCGTCGAAGAACACATAGTTCAACAACGCATAGAGATTCGTGGACACAATATTCGTCACCGTGATGACGCTGTCCTTGATCTTCTGTCCGCTTGCATCGATCAGATCAACGCTGATCCCGCTCACAGCTAGAACCGGCAAGACCGGTGGCGGTGGCGGTGGTGGAGTGTGGTGGTGGTGGCGGTGGCGGTGGTGGCGGTGTTGGTGTGATCCACGTGTTCCATTGCACAGACACACCGGCACGTATTGAACCCATGCCCCAATCTTGACTTGATTGCAGGCTGGTGAGACCGAGTGTGTAGGTGAGTTCCGGGACGATGGACATGGACTTGTCAGACTTCATCGGAAGTTCATACCGTATCCCCAGAACTACTCCCGCAAAGAACGATGCGGCATCAGGAATGGATCCGCTGTAGACAAATCGTGTCTTCTGACCGTTTTCAAAGGTTGCATCAGATGGCGACTCGATCCGCTCCTCCTGATCAAACGAGGTAGTCAGCCCAAAACCGATGGATGGTCCGATCATCGCGCTGAGATCACCAGCCACCCGCAATTGGAGAAGGGGCTCTATGGTCGCCAAACAAACGAGACGTGTTCAGCGTGTGAACGAACGTTCCTTGTACCTCTGATCCATCAGTGTTGATCAGTGTATTCTCGGTTGCAGTGAGAGTTCCCCCTGCACCCATGAGTCCAACGCGTCCAAGCAGGCTCAACGATGGTGAGAACACATGATCGTAGAGTCCACCAACAGAGAACCCAAACCCTGTTCCGGTACTATACGTTGGGCAGCAACTAGGGATCCCTGGGAGCCCCTTGATATCTGCTGAATGCATGTTCAGACCAACACTGCCATATGCACCTACAGACCGTTCACGGTAAGGTGTTGAGTCGAATGGGACATCTGCTTGTTGGGCAGCCGTCTCACAAACAATGATCGAACAGAGTGCGCAAAGAAGAAGCGCTGATGTGTAGTTCATGCGCCTCTCACTTGCTGATCATGAATGGAAGGGAGAAGAGCTCGTTGGGCGTCATGAGTACGAGGTAGTACGAACCGGAAGCAACGTTGCTGACGTTCATGTCCACATCGCGGTTGCCCGGCATCGCGTCACCTTCATCAAACACGGTGGCGATCTCCCGGCCAATTGCGTCGATGAGGATCATGCGCGTTGGACCACGCTCGATGAGAACGGTCTTGATGGTTGCTGCGGAGCGCACCGGCATTGGTGAAACACCCGTGATCCCAGCAGATGGACCACGTTTGATGAGGCGAACTGTGTCCCCGTCCTTGCAGATTCCCAGTGCTTGAAACACACCATCCCGCTTGTCGGTAATGATCGATGATGCTCCCACCCACCAACGCTATCAAGGATCAGATCCGTGCGTTCAGCATTACCCAATGTGACAAGAAAAGGGATCTCCGCCAACACGGCTACACTGTCTCTGCACGGTGCCTGTGATCGTGGAGGACAAATCATCACCGTCTCGTTCACAAGGGAAGGGGCTTTTGTTGACGAGTACTGTTGCATTGTATCGCAGCTTGATAATGAAGCCGCGGTCCATAAGGTAAACGAGTCCTTTCGACGAGTGTAAGAAGGATCTGCACAGAAGTTGTGGATCCGATCTCGCCTCTCTATTCGGTACAGCCACTGTGGTGCCACCGGTTGAACTCCGATACCAGAATCCAATGTTGTGCTTGGACGATCCAGACGCAACACGTCCGGTAGACGTTTGTCCAACGGTACCTCGAAGCGCAGATGTGGATGTAGTGACACGCGCACCTCCGCTACCAACCACGCTTCGTTGAAGCTGTTGGGCGTGCATCGGGAGTGATGCACAGAGCAGAAGGATGGCACATATGAAGGAGTGCAACCCTCTTCGGTTAAATATCATTGTTGCACCAGCGACACATTGAATGTCACATTGGCTTGGTCGAGAGCTCCACCTGTTGCATTGAATACACGAAGGCGCACAAATCCGGCGGCACTGACACGAGCACTTGCGATAACGAGTCCATCGAGGAGTTCTGCATCCGGGGAAACAGAAACAACATCTCCAACGACCGCTCCGGCTACCGGGAGATCGATATTTGCGGCGGCTCCTGCGCCGATGTTTGGCGGATCAACAGCAACAGTAAAGCGTTAGGATGGACCGGGCCGTGGTCGAGTTTACAATGTTGCGAAACGTTGCGCCATTCTCGGAAACTTGGAAACGGTTGAGTCCATTATCGAAGTAGAGTTGTCCCTGGCCGGCTGTTGGCGTTACCCATCCGCCCTGGGAGTATCCTGTAAGGATGAGTGCTCCTGTGGCGCGTATCGAAGCCCCCTGACCGTTCAGACCATGGAAGAGAAACTCTCCGCGACCATTCTGTGAGAACGCATGATATCCGAGGAAGCCCCAATACTGATTATCATGAGAGAATCGTAGTCTCACCAGATCTTGAGAGTTCCCGGTGTTGTTTGAGTAGAGATCTAGATGCTGTTCAAAATTGTTCGCGCCGGCTTGGTCCGTTGCGTTCTTGTAGAGCACCAATCTTGCGCTTAGCACGCCTGTAGCGTCCGTGTTGAAGCGCCCAAGTTCATTGTATACTCCGCCGCCAAAGTGGCCAAACGAAATGTCGTCGTTCAGCTCTCCGGCGTGGATCTGCAAGGTGCTTGCAGCAATGGTGAATCCATACGTAGAACCTGTTCCGCTGTTATGCCACAGACTGATCTTTTGACCGACGTTGTTTGCAAAAGAGAGGGGGGCTTGAGGATTTGTGTTGTTGATGCCGACCTTTGCTGACGTTGCAGCCCGTTTACACCGGCAGTTGCTCCGAGGACAAGCACATCGTTGCCTGAGGCATACGCACGTTGTCCAATGGCAGTTGAGTTGGAGACACCGGCAGGCACTTGAGCATTATAGCCAATAAGGGTATTGCCGGCTTCAGTGACGATCGCATTACCGGCGTTTGCGCCTATGAGTGTGTTCTGTGATGCTGACGAAACATTCTGTCCGGCATAGGCACCGAGTGCGGTATTGTTGCTTCCGTCTGCAAGATCATTCACGGCGAGAATACCAATACCAGTATTGTTGTTCCCTGTGGTCAAGAGGAAGGCTGCAAAAGCACCCATAAAGGTATTGTTACTTCCAGTTGTTAGCCTAGCTTGGCTTCGCCAGAGGCCGTTCCAACGTAGGTGTTTCCGTCGCCCGTTGTGTTGTAACGTGCGGATCGAGTACCAACAGCTGTATTCCAGTTTCCGTCCACTTCGGGACGTACCCGCACCTGTTCCAACAAATGTCCCAAAGAACCCAGTGTTCGTTGTATTGGTAGTGTTTCCAACAAAGACGTTATCTCCGCCGCCGGAAGGACCTCTCGAGAGGAATGTTTCGCCGCCGATGCGGTATGAATTGGCGTTCTGGATATTGATGTTACCGGTTGCATTCAATGCTGTTGCTGTGCCTGTTCCTTTGCCGTTGCAACAAGAGTGAGTGCAGTTGCATTGAGATTGCCGGCTGCACCAGCAGATGACGTGATCACAGCGCCACTGGCAGCTGCATCCGGCGCAGCTGCAGCGTAAGCAACGTTGAAGAGAAAGTTGGTACGCGGTGCTAGCGGTTGCCTGAGCTGACGATGTATTGTAGAGCAGACCTGTTGAGCCATTGAGCAGAGGAGTAAATGCCGATCCATTCTCGGAGACAAGGAACTTCTGCTGAGCATTATCAAAGTAAATCTGACCTTGTGCTGTTGTTGGTGAGCCATCCTCCCGGAGTGTAGGCGTTGAGGATGAGTCCTCCGGAGGCATGAAGTGTGGCTCCGCCGTTATTGAGACTCTCAAAGACATACTCCCTCTTCCATTCGTGGAGAACGCATGGTAGCCGATGTAACCCCAGTATTGGCTCGATTGATGAAAAACGAATCCGATTCATGTTCTGGGCGTTGCTGGTGTTGATTGAAAACAACTCGAGATGTTGTTCAAACGGCGAGGCAACAGGAGTCGCATCCTTCATCAATTGAAATCGAGGAACAAAGCTGGCGGCTTCATTATTCATGCGTGCCACTTCAGAATACGTGCCATTGTGCATGTTGCCGAATGAGATGTCGTCGTAGTTGAATCCTGCGTGGATCTGCAGTGTAGATCCTGCCATTGAGAATCCATAGGTTGAACCTGAGACATCGTCACGCCACAAGCTGATCTTTGGTCCAATGAGATTTGTGAACGAGAGCGGATAGGCTGGAGCAGGATTGCTGATACCAACTCGGGCGTTGGTTGTGTCGTAGAACAGATTACTGTTCCCACCGAGTGATGTTGGTGTTCTCCACCATGCGATCTGTTGGGCTGAACCGTTTCCGCTTAGAGTGCCAGCTGTTTGCCACGATGTATTTGTTCCGTCCGTTACAAGTGTCCGGCCGGCATTTCCTGTTTGCGTAGGAAGAAGATTGTTCAATGCTGCGTTCGCTGTGGCCGCACCCGTTCCACCTCGATTGATAGCGAGAGTGCCGGTTGTTGATCCATCGTTAATTGCTGTGATGATGTTCGTGCCGGCCCCTGCAGCAACTGTTGGATTCGGATAGGTACTGCGAGATCACCGCCGGCAGCGCCGCCCGGTGGTACACCTACAATAGGAATATTCGTTGCTGTAGTGATACGACCTGCAGCATCCACGCTGATCTGGCTTACGCTTGTAGCTGTGCCATATGAACCGACAGAGACTCCGGTGTTGCTCATCTTCTGTGATGTAACGGCGCCATCAGCGAGTTTCAGCGTCGTAACGGCGTTGTTCAGGATGGCCGGATTAGGATATGTTCCCGTAAGGTCTCCGCCGGCAACACCGCCAGGTGGTACACCAACGATAGGAACGTTCGTTGCTGTAGTGATCCGTCCGGCTGCATCCACGCTGATCTGGCTTACGCTCGTAGCTGTGCCATACGAACCAACCGAGACGCCGGTGTTGCTCATCTTCTGCGAGGTAACGGCACCGTCTGCAAGCTTCGGCGTTGTCACAGAAGCATCAGCAAGTTTGATCGTTGTTACCGATCCGTCTGCAAGCTTCGATGCAGTAACAGCACCATCAGCGATCTTCAGTGTTGTAACTGCGTCGTTCGTGATCGACGGATTAGGATATGTACCCGTAAGGTCACCGCCGGCAGCACCGCCTGGTGGTACACCTAGGCCAGGAACGTTCGTTGCTGTAGTGATCCGTCCGGCTGCATCCACGCTGATCTGACTTACGCTTGTTGCTGTGCCATAGGACCCAGCCGTGACGCCGGTGTTGCTCATCTTTTGCGACGTAACGGCACCGTCTGCAAGCTTCGGCGTTGTCACAGAAGCATCAGCAAGTTTTAGCGTCGTGACGGAAGCATCAGCAAGCTTGATCGTTGGTAACAGAAGCATCGGCAAGCTTCGATGTTGTCACAGCGCCATCAACGAGCTTTGGCGTTGTCACAGAGCCATCTGCGATCTTCAATGTCGTAACAACGTCGTTCGCGATCGTTGGATTAGGATATGTTCCCGTAAGGTCTCCGCCGGCAGCACCGCCAGGTGGTACACCAACGATAGGAACGTTCGTTGCTGTAGTGATCCGTCCGGCTGCATCCACGCTGATCTGGCTTACGCTCGTAGCTGTGCCATACGAACCAACCGAGACGCCGGTGTTGCTCATCTTCTGCGAGGTAACGGCACCGTCTGCAAGCTTCGGCGTTGTCACAGAAGCATCAGCAAGTTTGATCGTTGTTACCGATCCGTCTGCAAGCTTCGATGTAGTAACAGCGCCATCAACAAGTTTCGGTGTTGTAACAGCGCCATCAGCGATCTTCAGTGTTGTAACTGCGTCGTTCGTGATCGACGGATTAGGATATGTACCCGTAAGGTCTCCGCCGGCAGCACCGCCAGGTGGTACACCAACGATAGGAACGTTCGTTGCTGTAGTGATCCGTCCGGCTGCATCCACGCTGATCTGACTTACGCTTGTTGCTGTGCCATAGGACCCAGCCGTGACGCCGGTGTTGCTCATCTTCAGTGATGTAACAGCACCATCAAGTAGCTTCGGTGTTGTAACAGCGCCATCAGCGATCTTGAGTGTCGTAACGGCGTTGTTTGCAATGGTTGGGTTCGGATACGTGCCTGTGAGGTCACCGCCAGCACTACCGCCCGGTGGTACACCTACGATCGGAACGTTCGCAGCCGTGGTGATCCGTCCGGCGGCATCAACAGTGATCTGACTGACGCTTGTTGCCGTTCCAAAGGAACCAGCCGTGACGCCGGTGTTGCTCATCTTCTGTGACGTAACAACGTTGTTGGCGATGGTTGGATTCGGGTACAGTCCCGTGAGGTCGCCACCCGCAGTGCCGCCCGGTGGAACACCAATGATGGAGAGGTTCTGTGCAACCGTTACGCGTCCGGCGGCATCAACGGAGAATTGTCCAACGGATGTCTGCGATCCGTAGAGTCCCGGGGTAACACCGGTATTGCTCATCTTCTGCGACGTTACGGCGCCATCAGTGATCTTCACTGTTGTAACAGCGTTGTCGGCAAGCTTGAATGTCGTAACGCTCAGGTCAACGAGCTGTAGGGTCGTGATCGAACCATCAGCGATCTTCGACGTCGTCACAGCGCCGTCAGCGATCTTCACCGTTGTCACACTGACGAACCAAGCTTCGGCGTTGTGATCGCGGAGTCACGAACCGATGGATTGGGATAGGTGCCGACTAGATCACCACCGGCAGCGCCGCCAGGAAGTGTCCCGGCAATTGTGACGTTACCCGCCTGAGTGAGTCGTCCGGATGGATCGACGGTGAACGTTGCTACTTCTGTTGTCGACCCGTATGATCCGGCACCAACACCGGTTGCATTGAGCTTCTGCGTGGTAACAGCACCATCGGCGAGCTTCGTGGTTCCAACAGAACCATCTACGATCTTCGATGACGTCACTGAACCATCGGCCAGTTTGGAGTTGGTAACAGCAGCATCCGCCAGTTTCGATGTTGTCACGTTTCCGTCTGCGATCTTCGACGTCGTTATCGCATCATCAGTGAGCTTCGGTGTAGTGATCGATCCATCGGCAAGCTTTGGCGTTGTGATCGCCCCATCGGTGACTTTTGGTGTGGTGATAGCACCATCGGCGATCTTCGCGGTCGTCACTGCACCATCTCTGATCTGTGGGTCGGGATAGGTGCCGGTAAGGTCGCCTCCGGCCGCACCACTTGGAGGAACAGTGATTCCCGGACCAAGCTTCGCTTGAGTGATCGAGCCGTCATTGATGCCGATCGTAGTGTTTGGCCCTGACGGAGACGTGATGCCGATCGTTCCATCAGTATTTGTGAGCGTCTTGATACCATCATCGGTGGAGGTAATGGTGATCGTTTGTCCTGTGGCGCTTACCGTGGTAGCCCCTGACCCTGGATCGATACAATACCCTGCAATCCGTTCAATGACAGAACCGCACCGGTGGCGCTTGGATCGAGGGGATGTGGCTGTTGTCGCAGTCAGTGCTCTTTGCGCTGTTAGAGCATAGGAGCTGACGCCAGTCCAATGCGAGGCGCATACTCAGGATTTCCCTGAAGCGTGATCCCCAAATAATAGGGTCTGTCAAAGGAAAGGGTAAGGGGCGTAACAGATCCCAACGTAACGTCGAACACTCCCTGCAACGTTGTGGTGTTCTGCACCTCAGTCCAGAGTGCCGTTCCTCCAGTCGGAGCATCGTAGATCGCAAACGTTAACGTTTGCTGTCCGTCCGCTACCGGATCGTTGGCGGCTGTTGTTAAAAGACCTTGGTAGGAGATCGTTCGCGGTATCTGAGCTACGGCAGTTCCAACTAGGAGAAATGCGACGATTACGGCAAACGTACGACGGAAGAAGTATGATACTTCCATGATGATCCCTCATAGATTTACAGGGCTCTGCCCCTATGGCGGCCCAGATTTAGACGGCAAACCTAGCCTTGTACGTAGAATAACGCAACCAAATGACCGAACAATAATATCGGAGAGGTGTGTCCGAAATGTGACTTTGGTCATATATGCTTAGGTGAACCCCCGAAGTTGCATTCAGTGATTCAACCTAGGAGGACTCAATGGAACGCAAACAGATAGCCATCATTGGCACGAACTTCGCCGGATATACCGCTGCGATCGAACTCAAGGAACTCGTAGGCGACAACTACGATGTAACGGTGATCGCCAATACCCACAAGTTTCTCTTCTTCCCTTCGCTCATATGGTATCCGTTCGGACTCCGCGAAGAAAAGGATATCACGTTCGATGTGCGCCCTATCTACAAGGCCCACAACATCAATTTCATCGAGGCGGAAGTGGAACGGTTCGACCTCGATGCCAACCTTGTCATGATCATGGACCATGAACCGTGAGATATGATTACATCATGATCGGTACCGGTCCAAAGGTGGACTATGACTACATCCCCGGACTCCGAGAGCACTCTCACTCAATCGTTGGTCTGGGCGTAGCTCAAAAGACTCGCGAAGCGTGGACGAAATTCCTCAAAGACCCGGGTCCGATCGTGATAGCCTCTGCTCAGGGGCTGCATGTTTCGGCGCAGCATATGAGTTCCTCTTCAACACGCGCTATCAAGTGGCAAAGAACCACATCAAGGACAAGGCACCGATCACGTACATCACCGCGGAGCCGTTCGCCGCACACTTCGGGATCGGTGGCTTCGGCAATGCACAGAAGATGTGCGAATGGATGTTCAACATGTATCACATCGACTATAAGCTCAATTCCGTCATCAAGGAAGCATACGCGCCGACGGAGTGGAACTGCAGAATGGAGAGTTCTATCCATCGAAGTTCACCATGATCATGCCTCGCTTCCTCGGTGTTGATGCTGTTCGCAATACGCCGGGACTTGCAAATGCAAACGGATTCATCGAGGTGGACGATACCTATCAACATCCAACGTATAAGAATGTCCTTGCTGCCCGTGTTGCTGTCCACATCCAGCCCCCTATCGACACTGAAGTTCCATGCGGTGTTCCAAAGACCGGCTGGCCAACAGAACAAATGGCAAAGACCGCTGTGAAGAACATCGTTGCGGATATCAAGGGGCTTCCACTGAAGGCTGAGAAGTTCGATGACATGGCCGCGTATTGCATCATGGACACCGGAAACATGGGTATGATGATTGTGGGCGACCACATGCTGAGCCCTCGCGAGCATTCCTTTATCATCCCTGGTCCGGAAGCCCATTGGGCAAAACTGGCCTTTGAGAAATACTTCCTGTGGAGCCGCCGTCACGCCCATGGAGAGGTTTGTGACTCCGTCACAGAATCAAAGGCCAGCTCCCTCCTACATTCGTACTTGTAACTAGTAACCACAGGAAACAAATGCTCAACTTTCTCAAAAACATGATGGGTGGAGGCAGCGATGACGTTGCCGAAGCACTTCGTAATGGCGCAATTGTCATCGATGTGCGCACACCTGCTGAATTCAGTGGCGGCCACGTTGCCGGCTCAAAGAATGTTCCTCTGAACGAACTGCCGAACAAGCTTGGTTCAATGCCAACGTCGAAGCCGATCGTCTTCTGCTGTGCATCGGGCGGACGTAGTGGCTCAGCCACTGGTCTGGCCTCGTCAAAGGGCTACAAGGCCTTCAATGGAGGTCCGTGGACGTCCGTGAATCGTTTGATGGCAGAACTACAGGAGACCAAATGATGCGTTCCATCATGCGGATTCTGCCGGTGATGCTTCTTGGTGCAGTTCTCTTCACGTCCACTGCATGTGGACAAACGAGGAAGAATGTAAACGTAACGGGAAGCCAAGACAATGATCGATAAAGGCGGTGTAGTGGTCTGGATGTTCGCACGCCCGACGAATATCGTGCCGGACATCTCAAGGACGCAAAGCTGGCCAATGTGAACGATGCCGGCTTCGATGCAAACATCGCCAAGCTCGATAAGAACAAACCGGTAGTGGTCTACGGTGCTGTTGGCGGACGAAGCGCACGCGCGTCGGACATCATGGTGCAGAAGGGCTTCAAAAACGTCTACAACGTCTCAGGCGGTTACAATGCCGGGTCCTCCGCGGGCTTGGCAACTACAACGAAGTAATCACAGTCTTCACCGTGGTTGACGTGCTCACACGGATGATGTAGACGCCATGTGCAACATGTATGAGGTCGATCGGGACAGTGAACTGGCCTGATCGACCTCGTTCTTTGTGGTGTTTGATCGTTCGCCCTTGCATCGACAAGACATCAATCGTCACGTCATCATCGTGCCGAAGGCTCATATCGATCTCAACACCGGATGAGGTGACGCGCACGCTCGCCGCCTGCGATCCCGGTTCAAAGAGCCGATTCCCATTCTCATCGCAGATTCCGAGAACTCGATAAACGCCGTTCTCAAGTTTTAGATCGCGGTCGAGAGGAGCCCTTGCTCATCGAACCAAATAAATCGGTCGATGCTTACGATGGTTGAATCAACACGTCCAAGGACAATGGTGGCAGGCAATGTGCCGATCACCGAATCTGCGCCCGACCATGTGCCGCGCATGATCACCTTGCCACTGGCCGTGCGTTCGCCTGCCTGTGCAACCACTACAGATGGTTCAAACGTCAACTCGGCTTCGTAGCCAAGGGTAGCACCACCTTGCAACATCCCATTCACACCCCGCATCTCAAGAGTAAAGGGGCGCCTGTCTCCGGGATATCCCGAATCACTGCGCAGACCGATCACCGGACCAATACCAGTTCCGAGTACGGTAACGTCATAGGTTCCGAGTCCATCGTCAGTCTCTACTTCGAGGAGGGTGGAGACGCGACCGATGAAGGACGGTGTAAAACGAAGGACCAACCGAATGCTGTCGCCCGGGCAACCGCCGTGAACGGGGCCGCACATGTCACACCAGCTCCCTTCCACGATCCGGAATGGCATCACTGGCCCATCCAACAGACACATGCGTTGGATCTGCGTTGGGGTGGCCGACACGCTTCTCAGCACCACCACGGCTGAATCGAATGTTTCACCGATGAGATGTGCCTATATCGATACGCTGACGCACAAAGGCCAACGTCGGCTCTACACCAACTCCGGTGATGTCGAACCGCGCCGTATCGCGGCCAACGTAGATCTCACAGAATGCTGTGCGTGTTCCAAGTCCTGACGGAGTGAAGGTGATCTCTCCTCGGGATAGGGAAGGGGCTCCAAGTGTACCGGGAATGTTCTCGATGGTCACTCTATAGTCCGTGGCATTAGCACCGAGAATTCGGATCGAGTCGGCCCGCAGCTTGAACGCTGTTACGTTGCTCACCAGGTCTACCACTGTTGAGTCCTTCCGCTGCGCAACACGTACTCTACCCATGTCAACATTCCGAGCAGTTGCTCGCGGCCACACGATGGAGAAGAGTGTATCGGAAACATCAGAGATGGTTGTTGGACCTGGACGGACTAAAACTGCGCACGATCCCTGCGCCGAAGACAGAAGATGTTGCATGCATCACTGTCGCGCCGGCAAATCGTCCATGAGAAGGGGCGTATTTGGATCCTAGTGAAGCACCAACACCATAGAGCGGAGTAAGAGAGGATGCATCAAAGATCTGGACGGGTTTCTGTTCTGGTGCTCTGAACGATCACCACCTGGGTTCCAAGAGGTGAGACGGAAACTTCGTTGGCCGGTGCATCGAGATCTGTTTGCAACACAACATTACGAGTTGGTACATCGATGAGTGAGAGGTTGTTCCCACTCGCTGCATAGAGCAACGTCCCATTCGGATGCCATGCAATGCTGGTGATGGTACGATCGATGATATTGTTCACAGGGATAGGGGGCGGAACCATACCTGTTACCATGTCGATTGTACGGATGCTAGCATTGGGCTCAACGATGGAAAGCAAGGATGCTGACAACGGATCGGGTGAAACGTAGGAAGTTGTGATGGACCCGCTCCAGCCAAGTGCGATCACATCGTCGTATCGCGCTACGCAGCGTCCCGGACGATCATAGTGTCTCAGCGGTGTAAGACCTGATGTGCTTGGTATTGTTGAATACATTTCACCGTCCGCACACGCAGCAAGGATGAGACTGATGTTGGTGTTATCATTCCCGAATGCAACGTCAACGATCGGCGAGTTTGATGCCGATACTTGAAGAGGAATGGTTGTGGCTGTACCGTTCAATGGGTCCACGGTATAGACCATTCCGTTGATCGTGCCAACGGCGATCTTGTGATGTGAATGATGTACGTCGATCGAGCGTATGGCATCCGACCCGAGAGAGAATTGCCAGATATTCGAACCGTCGGATGAGAGGATACAGCGCGTGATCCCATCTCTTGTGGCTACGATGATGGAGTCTGAACCGATACATCGCATCGTAACAATGGGTGAACTAAGGGAAACAACAACTCGTTGTTGTGCACCTGTTGCATGGTTCCATTGAATGATCCGCCCATCGTCGCCGGCAGTATAACACGAGGTGCCGTTGCCCGCGAACTGTACTCGTACGTACCGGTGAGCCGTGGTTCAGTGTTCGAACCGTAAGCACATCTTCATGAACAGCACATGTGCCATCAACGGAGCCGGTAAGTACTCTCGAGGGTTCGGATGGATCGCCCACTACGTCGCAGATGGTGTCCGTGTGTGGGTTGCCAAACGGCATCGATGCGTGCATAGCCCCTTGACCCACGTGCGAAGAATCCATAGGCAGTGCCGATGGCGATCGAACCACTCCAGGCTGTGGCCGGACCTACAGCCATTACATCAAGCGCTGTACATTCATATGCAAAGGCAAGAAGGGAGTCGGGAAGGGGCGGAGCACTTGACGTAACACGCGCAAGACAACGATCACTCGTTACACGCGGTATCGGTGCCCACGGAACCTGGGTGCCAACAACACCACGTGCAACAGGTATCCATGTCGCGCCGTAGTCGATCGTAACATCCACGTCTACCGGACGTGTAGTATCGCCGCTGACCCAGGTGATCACAGTGTCCGAGCCTGCAAGGAATGTCTCCTTCCCGTTGGGGTCTATGACATCAATATCGTACACACCGGGCGATGTAGACCGAGACACGCGGATCACCGGCATCTCCCATTCACACGCGGGGTCTACGAGTGTGAGTCGCGTACCGATAAGCCCCCTACCATCCGACGTATAGGTAACGGTGAGATCGATGAAGGATCCCTCCGTAAGAGTAAATGATGAAGGGGAAACTGTGAATGCGGGATCTGGTGAGAGGACGTTAACGATGGTGGCCGGGGCTCTGCGGGCTGTTACGCGGACGATGGCAGTTCCCGTTGAGCCGGACGGAAGTGTTGTGAAGCGGACTACGTCGGGAGACACGGTGAGCTGACGTTCTTCGAACCACTGCGATGGGTAGTCAATGGAGACGGTATCCACCCCACGCACACCATACGTGATGCGCCGAACATCCGCTGCAGGACACAACGGCCATGCATCCTACTATAACGGTGCAAGGCTCCGCGCCTTGAATGGTGGTTGCAAGTGAGGCGGCGAGAGTTGCAGCCATGGAGTCCGTTGTCACACCCTCAAACACACCGCCACCGGTTGCGGCGGCGATGGTGCGGAACGACTCAACAATGCCGGTGGTAGAGAGACCTCGCTCAGTCATCACTACCACAAAGAACCGAACGTTGTTTCGTGTACAGATGTCGATGGAGCGTTCAACGTCATCGCTGGACATCGACTCCCAAAACGCATCGGTTACGAGTACTGCGGAACGTGCATTGGAGCCACGGGACGCGATGGTGAGAATTCCGTCATCTGGGTCCAGCAAGTGTTTGACGAAATCGTTTCCGCCTCGCGGTACTACAGAGCTGATCACATCCACCAGTCGTTGCTTGTTTGTTGTATAGTCAACAAGCGTCCGAGGGGCATCATCGCAAACTTGAAGCGCCACATCGGACGGAGGCATTGTTGTGCCACGCACGAGTGCAGTACTGAAGCTGCGGGCAAGGATCATTACTTCGGGCGGTAGGTCCCGCGACATTGAGTTGGAGATGTCGATGCTCAATGCGATGGATGCCGGACGTATCTCTACCGGCTGTGGGCAGTTCAAGCGGAGGTTCTGAACCGCTACACCCTCTTCCCATACCCGAAGGTCGGCAAGCGTAGGCCGAAGTGTTCCTGCCTGCGGCATCCGTGACCAAAAGTTTGGCCTCCATCGCAGGCCATGGTCCAACCTTCAATCCAAACGCGTCAACAGACTGCCCACGGGCCGGGGAAGCCAGGGCTATCATGACAAGTGTGATGAGGATGAACCTGAGGCGCACGAGATTTCCGACCGTGGAGGAGGGAGAAAGTTACGGTGTTCGGCCGACTGTGACGAGGTCACATGACGTCTTCGTTTTTCAGCCGTAGTTTACAGTATGGATACCATCCTGAACATCGTGGCTAACGCGTACTCCAGCTACGCGAACTACCTCTGACAGAGATCACCACGCCAAGCTGGCACAACTACTTGGTGGCTCATTGGACTCTCACTGGCCGTTTGGACATTGGAGATCGTGATGCCGTGGAGAAAGGGCAACCCAAGATCCGCAGAGACTTCAGGCTTGACGCGTGGTACATGTTCTTCAATTTCTTCGTGTTCTCCTTATCGGCTATGCAGCAGTATCCGATGTTGTTGTGCACTTCCTGCGCTCCGGTAACGGCCATCACCGGGATCACATCGTTTGAATGGATCGATGTTCGTGCTCTTCCTGGTTGGTCGCAACTGCTGATCCTCTTTGTTGCGCGCGACTTCCTTACAATGGAACGTGCACCGTCTGTTGCATGCTTCGCCACGACTATGGAGTTTCACAAGGTGCATCACAGCGTTGAACAGATGGGCTTTGCTGCACATCTGCGCTACCACTGGATGGAGACCATTGTGTATCGCACCATCGAGTACCTCCCGCTTGCCTTCTTTGGCTTTGGGCTGCAGGACTTCTTTGCCGTCCACATTTTTGCCCTCACGATCGGTCACATCAATCACGCCAACTTCGAGCCGCCGATCGGTCCGCTCAAGTACCTCTTTAACTCACCCCAGATGCACATCTGGCACCACGCCAAAGATCTACCTGCTGGCAGGAAGAGCGTGAACTATGGGATATCGTTGAGCCTGTGGGACTGGTTGTTTGGTCAGGCCTATATACCAGAAAGCGGACGCGACATCCCCCTCGGTTTCGAGGGGGTGGAGTCGTATCCGCATTCTTTTTGGAGTCAACTCGTGGCTCCATTCAAACGATAAGCCCCTTTATCGCGAGAGATCATCAGAGCTGACGAAGCGATGGTTGCCATCTGATACAACGAGGCTATAGACGCCTGTTGGCAGGTGTCCAAGCGACAGGGTGAACGATGATGCTGACGTGGACGTGATCCCGGACAGGCGGCCAACATTGATGCCATCAACATTGTAGACGTTGATCACCGATGAACTCGACATCGTGAATGGTGTTGTCACCGTAACAATATCTGATGCTGGTTGTGGGGAGATGAAGAGTACGTTTGCCGTCTCTTCATCATCGATCGATGTTGTGCCAACGATGATCGTTGCATCATTTGATGTTGAGCTGCCGCATGCTGAGCCGATCACGCAACGGTACTTGCCTTCTTGTGCCTTTGTGAGACCTGTTAGCTCGAGAGAGTCTGAAGTTGCTCCCGATACCACAGAACCATTGTGATTCCATTGATACGTAAGAGCTTCGCCATCTGCCTTCACGCGCAGAGTCACAGATCCGCCATCAGCAACGTTGGCTGATTGCGGCTGGCTGCTAATGATCGGTTGAGCGGAAACGGCGATGATCGCAGTGGTCTGTAGATGCACCACAAGCACTTGTTGCTACGAGGTCGTAGGAACCGCATCAGCGGTTTGGGCTGACGAGATCGTGAGTGTCCGTTGTGTTGCACCAGAGATCGGCGTACCGTTCTTGCGCCACTGATAGGTTGCTGTTGTGCTGACTACCTCCGTGCAAGTGTGATGTTTGAACCAGGGACAGAATGTGCCGGAGCTTGGTTGTGTTGCGTACGTTGGGCGGATTCCACTACGTATGGTGAAGGAGAGAGCGACATATGTCCATTCGTTGAAGAGACCCGAAGTAGAACAGATCCAGAGTCTGACGCTGTGCAGGAACGGTCCACGAATAGGACTTTGTCTTCAATCCAGTGGCAGCCTTCATCCACGTCATGCCCATATCCGTTGAGTAGTCCACGTCATACGTAGACGTAGCCGCAATGTCCTCTGTTAGCCGAGAGACATTCAATGAGAACCAGTACAGAAACGTGGTCTCGGCAGGTGGGTTTCGAAGAAGCGTACTGAACCCCATCGCAACGAAGCCATTCAGATTCGTAGAGGGGGCTTGACCAGGCAATGTGGAAAAGTAGTCGTACCGGCGATGAATACATCACCGCGTGCATCACGGGCCATAGACGTTGGCATATCACCGCCGGTCCATCCAAACACGGTTGAATACAGAACCTCCGACGATGTGATGACTGCCAAGAACCCTTCGTCTGCCCCGTTGGGAAACATTCGTTGTTCCGGAACCGGTCCTGGGGAAGATCCGCTGAGGTTGTCGATCCGGTGATCAGACGTTTCCGGCGGCATCAAACAGCATCTGCCGCATCATCATCGTCACCATTGCTCTCCAAAATAAGAGCAGCTAGTCAGGCTAAGACCATCCTTTGGAACTTAGCCTCGAACATGAAAACATCGGCCCAGTTGTGGGTACAATGCAGCTACCTTCCGGCAGCGGAGGTCTGACGAAAGACCGTACCAATGATGGTGATACGATTATCCTTTGTCTGCGAACGCGACGTGCCTTTCTTTCTCCCTTACCACTGAAGTATGTCGAAAACGTGAGAATGCCTTCTTCTTCAGATGAGAACTTCGCAGCCACGGCATCCGGACGAACTGCCATTCTATTTCTCCTCATGTCGTACGGATTCGAGTCAACATCCTCATAGTGACCGCCAGACTAGTAGTCCTTGATCAGGTACCCATATCCGCGTTTTTACAGGAAACGTCTCAAACTCATTGATCCCGTCCATCCTGCAACAACCGTATTGCCGGCCGTGGGTCTCAATGATCGCCGTGGAAAGCATCATCGCCTAAGCCGGAAACAGGTGAAGCGCTCAATATCTGAACCCGTGCGTTCGATTTTAGGACAAAGGCATCCCAGCCGCCATTCGGTACAAGATCACGAATTACGCCAACGGAGATTCCCGCTGTGGAACGCGTTTGACCGCAGATCAACACGTCGCCGGACAAATTAAGATGTGATGCCTCAAGCGGGCGACTCTTCTTGTTGCCGGGCCAAGTACTTACCAGCGAGGATGGTCTTGAGATCCGCAGAGAAGCGGAACACAAACCCATCAAGGACACCCTGAGAACTTGCTGCCCTTGCCAGCTGACACAGGAGATCCGTGGAATTCGATTCACCGGTTGGCCCAAATGTTCTCCAAGGGGCTTACAGCGATCGATCGAACAGCTTCGTTACTTGTCGCCCGTGATATAGACCAAGCAAGGATCGTCTTGAGGTCCGGTGAAGCAAGCCACAAAACCGTCAGTGCCTGCTTGGCTGATAGGGCGGGCCCCGCCGGATGGGATCTCGATATCAAAATGAATTGGTTGAACTGCCTTACAACCACATTCCCCGCTGCGGTCCAGAACCATTGACGTAACCACTTGCTTGCCGCTACCGTGAATGGCAGTTGCTGATACAATTGGGTCTACTGTGGAGTGCCTCGGCCATTGTGCGATCTGCCAAGACGAACTGGATCTACCGAGCCTTTGCAATTGGCATTACACTGCGCCTCGCGGTCCGGAGTGTTGAATAGGCAGCAAGGCCGCTCATCGAGATCGCCCCAAGGGTGGTTTTGCAGGAGAAACCATCTGCCGTTGTTGTAAGTCCATCGCTGCCCGTCACGCGGAACAACGGTGATGGAAGAGCCGTGCCCGGGTCAACAAGGATGTTGTAACGAACAGCCCATTGTCCCAGACATACTCAACGTGGACACGGGGGCGAACATCACGGACCACTACCGATGATGCTGTGCGAGGGCTGTTGCGACGATCCCTTGCGGAACATGGAGACAGACGGACCTGAAACGGGACGAGTTACGTCCAATGTTGGACGGCCCGTTGCCCGATCACGTCAAAGGTAACTGCCTGATGCTGTCGGGTCCCCGCCGCATTCAGTCCGATCTGGTCAAGGATCATCCCTGTTTTTGTGATCCAAAACCGAGACATTCGACGTTGTAGCACCATAGAGCACAGCAGAAGGCCACTGACCCTGGTTCGCAACGAAACCTTGCAGGTGAGGGATAGTACTTCCGAACAGCGCTACTGGTAACAACGCAATGAGGAATATCAAGCGGAACAGAACCCTCCCGGAGATGAAAGCGCGACATCAGGTCGCACAGACCCCAACCCAATAAGAAGTGGGAATGCCGATTTAGGTTACAGAACCTAGCGAATGTAACTCTTAGGCCAGATCGTCAATGTACTGCGAAACACCCAATCACCTCGTGGAACACCGTGAAGATCATCGGGGCTTTCGAACTCTTATTCATCCTATCCGCGCCGGCTGTACTGGCAATACCGCAGTATACCTCATGAGCGGCAACCGGTGTGCAAACTGCCACGTGAATCAGCAGGGGGCCGGACTGAGGAATGAGCTTGGGTGGTATTCGATGATGGACGAGAGTGTTATCAAACCTGCTTCGGTGGGGCTTGGGGGACTTTATGAGCCCCTTCAACAGACGAATCTGGCCGCAAACGAGACGTTTGCCATTTGTTTTTGACCTGAGAGCCCAATCGTCCAGAAGTATCGATTCAGGCTCCACGCGCAAGACTTTCCCAATGCAGGTGGCGATGCATGCCGCTTGACACCACTCACGGGGGGATATCGATCGAGGGTACAGCAATGCAGGCCCCATCCGGTACGATGGACAAACGTCATGGTCAGCATCCGTGATCGCGCAGCCTACTTCGGATTGGCCCCAACTTCGCAGGTCATTTCCAGCCCCTCAATGGGAATTCGCTACGATGACCACTGATGATGATCCGTCAGATCGCTGGACAACACGGCATATGCTCATCCATTGATCGCCCTGAACTATGCCGAGTATGGTGCTGAGGTAACGCTACGTAACACCAACGTGGCTAAGTCTCTCTGCCGGCGTATTCGACATGATGAACATGGCTAAAGTCAACATCAACGGCCGGCCCGTCACATCGGGAAGCGTTGGGTACAGCGGGCGAGTGGTACTCAGCGACCACAACATTCACGGCGATGACGAATTATACGTTGGTACCTCCGTCCTTGCTTCCAGTTCTATGACCATGACGTCGGTCTTCGCAGGAGTTGGGATTGAAGACCGTGTATCACTCATGGCCGAAGTGCTCATGATGAAATCAACGGGGCTTGCCGATACACGCAATTCCATTATTGCCCTGATGGTTAAGGTTCTCGATGGAGTATACCTAGAAGGTCGAGCTCGAAAAGGCAACCCTAACCTCCCTAGCCCTTCATCATATGAATCAACGGTAACACAATGGGTTATCGGTGCACAGGTCTTCCTTCTCTACCCTTCCTTTGAGATACGGCCAGACTACCGCATCGTGGAGACGGGTTGTCACCACAATTGCTTGATCAATACAAGGCCACTCGCCGGAATGTGCAGATCCACATCTTCTACTCAACACTTTCAACTCAAACCAATCCAAGAGGTCACTATGTCGCTCCCGAAAGCACTGGTTCTTATCGGTCTTGCACTCACCGTCGCAATGGCTTCTGCCAGGATCACAAACTCCATTTCCCTATGGTGACGTTATTCTATTCACGAGACGGACGTCCTGTGGTAAAGGAAGAGTTGGACCCCCTATTCGGTACCACTGTTCGGACCACCTCCTATGAGCCTGGTCAATGGATGGGCTTGCTGGACGTAGCTTCCCATTTGAGCTGCTCCATGGATGGTTTCTAGGTATGGGCTTTCCATTGCCGGTATCGTCCCAGCGCGTAGACGCCGTCATGCTCATGTTGGAGTAGCACGGGTGGCCTCATTGCCCTTGTGGCAACACTTGCTTTCTCAGCTGCAAATGCTGCCACGGATGCAAAGGTCGGTGTTTCAGGTAAGCGATAAGTCAAGCTCAACAATGCTGTTCGTACCAACGAGCTAACATTCGTAAGCAATGCACCACGGAGAAGATCGAAGGTTCTGCCTCAGGCATCGTAGGTGGATTCATGATGGACCCGGCAAATCCTCGAAGCCACATCGGGCACCATCACGGTTACGACGAACACGATGCAGACCGGGATGTCTAAACGAGACGGTCATATGCTCGGCGAGGAATGGCTCGATGCTGAACATCATCCTCGATCACGTGGCGTATGGTTCGCGAACTACGAAACATCTCTCGTGGTGCAAACCGATGGCACAAAGGCAACGATCAAGGCAACTGCCATCGGTGACTTCACCACGCATGGCATTACCAAGGCAACAGGCAACGGTGTCATCACCTACGTGCGCGCAAGTGATGCAAACCAAGGCTCGCGCATCGGGAGACCTCGTGATGCTCGATGCGCGATTCACGGTGCCTTGGAATGACTTCGGCATCAAGGGTCGAAAGAGCTTCAATGACAAAGTGAGTCAATCGATCGAGATCCATGCTTCACTCTTCGGTAACACGGGAGACAAATGATGGGCCTTCCATCATCACAACAGGTCGATCGAAGAGCGTTCCTTAATGTCTCTTCGAAGTGCTGGGATCGGATTGTGTGGCCTGGCACTAACGGCTATCGTTGCCTCGTGCGAGTCCGACAGTAGGATCGTAGCACCTGCACCTACAACTGGTGACAAAGTTGACGTTGATGTAACGACTATTCCGGAACTAGCCATCGTGGGCGGTGCCAGAAGGTATTTGCTCCCTACAACAACGGTCAACCAGTGATCATCATCCGTACAGGTGAGGCAACCTTCGCTGTCTTCAGTGCAGTTTGCACCCACCAGGAACACTTGTGGAACGTTCCTGCGTCGGGCTCTGATCGAATCGTTTGTCCACTCACGAAGAAGAATTCCTCGTCACTACGGGCGAACCTCAAACGGAACGGCCAATTCTCCGCTTCAGAGATTCACTACGTCATATAACACCAACCTCGATCCTTCTGCATTGCATTCCAGGAAGGCTGTAGTTTGCCAACGTGATTAGAGCCTTTTTTGCACTCCTCTTTGAGTATCAATCTGATCGTTGGTACTCAGGCCTCCGTTGCTCAAACATCGGCAGACGGAACATATAGGAGGCCCCGCAGCAGATTATGATGTTTCTGTTGCGGCAAAAAAAACGGCGATGTTTTTTATCGGCATAACATTGTCGTCGGATGTCGCGACTACTTCAGGAGTATACCGGGCCACAGCACTTGCTGGAAGGGACGTGATGCTCGAGAGAAGATCAGCGGCGACAGAACGAATCGCGGCTACCTATCTGGGTACAAGCGCAGACGACCAAGCACTGACGGTGGCTTCAGACCCCGACGGTAGCGTGGTTGTCTTTAGCACAAACCATACTTCATTCCTTCCTCGGCAACAGTTGAGGGTATGACGATGGTGTATCGCATCATTGTGATGCGGATTGATCCGTCGCCTACAACTTTGATCTCGTCACTTCAGATCGTCACTCGAGAAGATCCTCCACGTCAATCATGCCCTGGTACGTAGCGATGGATCCGTAGTAGTTGGCACAACAAAGGAAGAGAAGACCAGATAACACCAACCGCTATGCAGGCAATTGCAGGTGGGGATGAGGATGGATTTCTTGCTTGTCTCGCCTGCGCACCTCCGATCTGTTCAGTATGCTACCGGCGGTGTTATTGATGATGAGATCGTTCGTGTCATTGGGTGATAGGATGATTATGAGTTCGTGCTTGTTGGGTCAACGAAGAGTGCTGACTTTCCCGGAGCAACTACAGCAGAGCGAGACCACAGAGGTGAGCGTGCAGGTTATGTCGATCAGTGGTGGGCTTGTACGTACAACCATGGTCGAAGGCACTGCAGAAGTTCGTCCGATAGATGCGCAAAAGGGTCCATCCGGAAGTGATCGTTGGTGGAGTGACAACCTTCCAGCACGCACCCGCGACCTCAGGCTCGTAATCGCGTCCGACATCCGGATCCTCTGACGGATTTGTGAGTATCGTAGATGCTGCGGCCATGGTCATTGCTTCCACCTATCTCGGTAGTACGAATTCCGATACCGTTCGTTCCTCTGTGTATAGATGGAGAAGGCAATATCTGTATAGCAATTGAAAACATCGGGGTCGCTTGCGACCATTTACTATCGCCAGACAGTCTGGCCTTCAGCGCAACGGACAGTCGTGCTCATTCTTCCTCCAAAGACTTGCGGCACTCGAGATCTGGCAATGTTATGCAGCGGCTCCTGGAATCGATGTACCTCGATGGCTGTCAGTTGGAAACAACCTCGAAACCCTGCTATGCGGACGTCCGTAGAGATCTCCTCCTGCTGGGATGATTTCCCTAACGTGGTACCACTTGCGAGTGCTATGCCTGAATGTTACATGCTGCGCTGGAGCCCCTCTCCCGCGAATATCGATTTCGCCAAAGTTGATTCTCGCCTGATACTGCTTTGGATCGGGCAAACCCTGTAATGTATCAACAGGATCGCCAATGATGTCCAATTAAGAGACGCCACCGTCTCGGTCAATGACCTCGAAAACAGGTGAGGGTGGTAAAAGCCAGCCTCGATAACACCTCCTTATAACAGGTACAAACAACAGGTAAAGACGGGTCGTTGGGTCCCGGAGACCGCAGAATTGCTCCCAGACTCTGTACGTATCGTTGTTGATGGTGATACGTCGTTCGTGCAATCTCTTCGTATATCGATCGATTCCACTGTAGGCCCAAGGCCGACGCGAATTGAGTCTTCTTTGACGGGGATGCGGGAGATATTGAACTCACCACCGCCTGCACTGTTTCAAGATCGATAATTGGGACCCTCTGTCGTCTGCGCGGATAGTGTTGTTGCTGAACCGTCTGGTATGCCCCCTTTATCATCCTTATGCTTTCCAGACAGCATATCGACAGACACATCCTCTATCGACCTTTCCTGTGCGGCAATTGTTGAGGGTGTTGATTCAGCAGATGTTGTCCTGCACTACACTGGAACGCAAAGTAGCGCACGTACGCTGGAATGGAATAGACTCCGGTCAGGCAAGTGTGGTGATCCCGCACCCACCCGCGGATATTTGTACTCCTTGACACGCCCGATACCGTTCAATTACCATTGCAAGAATCGTGGTGATCGTTCTACCACTGTTACAATAGCAGTTGAAGATCTAGTGCCGGACGTGGCGTGGATCATTGGACCGCCAATTTCTGCAACCACC